>JAJDCM010000198.1 GCA_029260825.1 Planctomycetota bacterium
TCTCCTGTCTTTCTCGTGAACATGACCTTCTGGTTCAGCCCTTCCTTTCAGAGATTCAGGCAGAGGGAGAATACTCTCTTATATTTTTCGACGGGGAGTTTGCACACTCGGTTTTGAAAACGCCCTGTGCTGGCGAGTTTCGGGTGCAGGAAGAACTGGGAGGAGACGTCAAGATCGTCGCCGCGGATGTTTTGCTTCAAGAATTCGGGCGTTCGGCTCTGGACGTTCTTCTCGAGACTCCTCTGTATGCCCGGGTTGATCTGGTTTGCAAGGAGGGGGAGCCCGTCCTCATGGAGCTTGAACTGATCGAGCCTCATCTCTTTCTCTTTGCCCGGTGCAAGAGCGTCGTGTCTTTTGCCGACGCGATCCTGCGAAAGCTGGCCCGACCTTCGTGAGGACGATTTGACTGAGCGTCGGAGGTCACATTTTGAGTGCGTTTTCAGGCTTTCTCTACTATGATGCAGTTCGTCGAGAGAACTACAAAGTGCACAGTGACGCTGTCTTAAGGAGACATCACCATGCAAAAGATGAGTGTCCTCATTCTCTTGAGACGGTCCGTCTTTCCACTTTTCCTCGTTTCTTTTCTCCTCGCAGGGTGTGGTGGTGGAGGCGGCGGTGGATCCGCTTCGTCGTCTTCGTTTTCTGTCCTGACCGTCCGAACCGAATCCGGTCTGGACCTCCCCATAGACAACATTCACCTCAATGAACCCCTGGTTCTTGTGTTTAGCTCCCCGGTGGATCCTGCCTCGGTCACGATCGATTCAGTTCGTATTCGGAGACGACGCCGGGTAAACGGAATGGCGACCGGCGAAGCCTACTCGGTCCCGGCACTGGGCGTTTTTCAGGTTGAGGAAAACCGAGTGACGTTTGTTCCGTCCGTTCCCACACGAAGCGATTTTGGTGACGCCGGTCTGACCCAGGATTCCCTTTATCGAATCGAGCTTCCCGGGTCTCCGGAGCTTGACGCTGTTCGCTCGAACTCGGGTGCCCGTCTTTCCGACACTGTCCTGACTACCTTTCACACCAGAAGCTCACACCCACTGGTGCTTGACCCAATTGACGGCGCTCCCTTTGTGATTTCGGTTGGCCTTGACCTTGACGGCAACGGTTTTGTCGATGCCGACGGCGATCCATCAACGGAAAGCCGTGAAGAGATCCATAACTTTGACGTTCATCCTTTTCGTACTGGTGTACCGGTCGGTCTTGCGCGACAGCCCATGATTTTCGCGGTGGTTCTGAGCGAGCCGATTCTCGCCGAATCTCTCTTCATCGGTACGATTCCGGATGTCACCGGCAACCGTGCATTCCTTGTCGACCGCTCAACTGGCGCCCGTATTGCTTCCCGCATCGACATGACCCTCGACCTCATCGAAGGTGGTCAATTCCACACCCGCATCACGTTCAAACCAACCAGCACTCTCCCCCCTCGAACCCAAATCGAGGTTCATCTTCAGGGCATCAAAGATCTTGTCGGGAACGAAATCGCCCAACGAGAGCTTTTGACAACGTTCGAGACTCAAATCAGTTCGGAGCAGTTTGACGACGCGCTACGAGAGAGCTTTGAAGATCGTTTCAACATGGATCCGGAAACAACAGCCGCCTGGAACATTGCCGAATCTCGCACACTCGAAGCTAGCGTGGGCATTGGCGGGAGCGGTCTTGACGGGGAGTTCCTTGCGCCGGATGGGTTCACGACGATCCTCGATACCGACATCAATGGGGGGCGGTTTAACTTCACCGAATTCGAGGTCGAGTCAGGAGCAACGCTCGAAATCGTCGGATCCAACCCCCTCAGAATCTTTTGTCAACGAGACGTAAAGATCGCCGGCTTGATTGACGCGACCGGAAAAAATGGAGAAACCGGGAGATTGCTTACCGCGCCGAGAACGGCAAGAGCGGGCGCTGGGGTTGCAGGCGGCACTCGTGGGGGGAACTCGGGTCATCAACAAAACTACATCGAAGGCGGCGGTCCGGACGGGACGGGCGGCGGACAGGGTGGTATTTCCAGGATCCGAAACCCGGGAGGTGGCGGAGGTGGAGGGTTCTCTCGTCGTGGTGGGAGCCTATCAACCGTTGGGAATCGTTGGGCGGGACGTGGCGGACTCCCCTACGGGGTCCCACAGTTCTCAAACCCCTTGGCGGGGTCAGGCGGCGCAGGCGGTGGGCATTACGATCATAAGAATTACTTTCAATCGGGGGGTGGAGGCGGCGGTGGTGGCGGCGCCGTTGCATTTGAGGTAGGAGGAACTTTCTTCTTCTCTGGAAGTGCATCCATCGACACAGACGGGGGCAATGGCGGACACGGGGGCCTCGGTTTGGACGGCGACTACTTCGGCGCTGGAGGCGGTGGCGGTGGATCAGGCGGGTCCATTTGGGTTCGAGCCGTACAAATCGAATTTGACACCACATCAGAAGCACGACTGGGCGCTGTCGGAGGCGACGGGGGTTTACCAGGCGGCGGGCATATCGGCGGTGGTGGGGGTGGAGCTCCCGGTCGAATCTATTTTGAGACCAGAGATCACAATCGGGACGGTCAGCAGAACGACTTTTCCTTTGACCAGTTCCTCCGGATCATCCCGGCAATGGCCAAGGGGATTCTCCCTGAGGATGATCTTGGCAAGTCGGTGGCGATCAGTCGTTTCTTAGATACCGGAAACTCGAGTCCAGCTTTTGAGTTCGACGGGAACGATCCGGACACCGGATTTCTCAAACCCGATGACATCGGTCGTGACGTCACGCTTCGTGAAGAGCTTCCCCGCGATGCGATCGTGAGCATTCAATTTCAGGGAGTTCATGGGAAGATCGAAGCCGAGCGTACTCCCGATCTCAACACGCTTTCGGAGTACACTCCACGAATCGAAGACCTGGATGGATATCGCTTTATTCGATACAGAATCGAGTTCGACCTAGGACCGGATCTCGGCACCCGCCAGCGCCCAAAGCTAGATTCTCTGCAGATCCGTTTCCGATTCGGGATCTAGTGGGGATGATTTTTCAGGAAGGTCGACCGAAGTTGGCCCAGTTTCCTATTCGCCGTTTGGCCGCAGCGGAAGCTCAAGGACGAAGCATGCTCCTGAGTCGGGGTTCGTCTCCAGGGTCAAATTGCCTCCAAGATCTCGAGCGAGGCCTCGCGAAAGAGCGAGCCCCAATCCGATTCCGGACGCAGGATCTGCGGAGTCTCGATCCCCTCGATCAAACGGAGAAAAGATCGAACCGGCAACGGCTGAGGTAACCCCTGGACCGTGATCCCTTGTCCGAAAAAGAAGGGCGCTTGTTGTTTCCGTGACGAGAATGTGGATGACCCGGTTGGTTGCATCCGCCGCGTACTTGCAGGCATTGTCAACCAGATTGAAGAGGATCTGACTTACGGCCTCCCGGTCAATCTTGACCGTGAGGTCGGGGGAAACCGTGTTTTCGATGGAAAGGCTCATCCCTGCCTCGCCCACCCGATTCTGAAGAGGAGGATCGAGCCAGTGAAGGAGTTCGGGAACCCTGGTTTCTTGAGGACGATTGACCGCCCGGCCTTCTTCAAGACGAGCGTAAGTGAGAACGTTTTCCACTAATCGACTCAGTCGATCCGATTCGCTCTTCAGAGTGTTCAGGTATTCTTTTCTCTGAGTGGTGTCGGTGATCATGTCATCAGCGAGCATCTCGGAGTACATTCGAAATGTGGTGAGAGGAGTGCGAAGCTCGTGAGTCACCGCCGAAGCAAACCGGCTGCGTTTTTCGCCGAGAGTAATGCTGGAATGAAGAGTGACGCCAACCATGATGATCGCAACCACGACCATCAGCCAGGCGCCGCCGAGAGTGACCCGGGCAGGGCTGAGGAGCGACGGTGGTCGGGGCGTCGGAGTCGCAGTATTGAGAGCTACGGGGATCGTGGTAAGAAGCATTCCCGATCGATCATCCTGAAGTGATGCATCAACAATGGGACGGAGAACCGGAGACTGGAGGAGGTCTTCCGTTTCAAGGATCAGCGAATTGCGAATGCTGGTCCAGTTGGCCAGGAACCCCTGATAGGTCTGGTTTTGATCGATGGTTACCCGCCTCATGTAGAGAAGGGCGAAGCCATTGATTTCTGATTCGTCAGCAACCCACAAAGGAATGAGCGGGCCTTGAGAGATCATGGGCGCATGACGCGGCCCTCCGTAGTCGTTCTTCTTGGTGGGGCTATCGATTTGAAGCATTTGCCCGGCATCGGCGGGAGCCACCTGTTGAAACCGCATCGTGTTGCGCGCCCGGCTTTCGTACTCCCTTTGGGTTCTTCCTTCAACCATTTCTTGAGTCGAAGAAGGAGGCGAATCCTTTTGTTCCGGGGATGAGCTTTCCTCCGCGCCGAGGGCATCACAGGCAAAATCGAGAGCGCTAGCTTCGGCGTTTGCCAGGAGCATCTGGGGATTTGCTACGTCGAGAAGTTTCCTGACTCTTTCGAGATGGGGGTGTCGACTCTGAATGTCCTGGTTGGTGAGGAGAGTGGACTCGGCGAGATCTCTCTGGTTGCCCTCAGGAATCTGGGGAGAGCTTAGCTGGCCTTTCCGATCGATCTTGAAATGGAGAGAGATGAAATCGGAGCGAAAAGTAAGGAGCGTCGAGGGGTCGAGGACTTCGCCTGGAGCGATTTCGCGGAGCACCTTGGTGTAGCTTGGCGCAGGCTTGGAGTGGTAGGACTCGTATGCGTAGTAGGGTCTTGAGCCTTCCCTTGCGATGAGTGGAGCGAACCAGGAGTCCATCCTCCACAGGGCGAGTCGCACTGCCTCTTGGTGCTCGGCCTGAGACCGGGCTTTTCCTTCTCCTTGTTCGAGGTCAAGAACGAGCAAGGTCATCCAGACCATCACTCCCGCCACCGACGCAACACAGGCGATGTATGCGGGCCACCAGTATCTTTTGATCTTCTTCTTCATCGTGTTTTCGCGGCTTCCGAAAGCATGTAGCCCTTTGCGCGCACGGTCTGGATGATGCGATGTTCGGCGGAATCGTCGCCCAGTTTTTCCCGAAGACGGACGATGTGCATGTCCACGGTCCGGGTTCGGAGCCCTTGGGGATCAAGTCCCCAGACATGACGGAGGAGATCTTCGCGGGTGACGGGCCGACCGTCGTTCTGGGCAAGGTATCGAAGAATACAAACCTCGCGCTCGGTGAGTGATGAAGTGCTTCCGTCAGGTAGGCGAGCTTCCTGGCGATTGAAGTCGATTGTTCGCCCGGAGATGGTCATGGCATTCAGGGTGGCTCCTCGTTGGGGCGATCTTCGGAGCACGGCTTTGACTCGAGCCAGGAGCTCTTTTGCACTGAAGGGCTTTACCACGTAGTCGTCAGCCCCGCCTTGAAGCCCTCGTATTCGATCCGACTCGGAACCCCTTGCTGTCAGCATGATGATGGGAAGTTGGGGTCGATGTCGCCGGATTTCGTTGAGGAGCTCGAACCCGTTCTTCCCGGGGAGCAATACATCCAGGAGGACCAGGTCCGTGGGAGATTCCAGGGCTCGGTTGGCGGCCGTCTCGCCGTCGGCACATTCACGGACTTGATATCCGCCGAAGGTCAAAGCGTCAACCAACCCCCGTCGAATGGCCGGGTCATCTTCGACAACGAGTATCACAGAGCTCAAGGGGCTGTCTCCCGTTCTGGTCTGGCCGGTTGTGCAGTGCGAGAGGCTTTCTCAGCAAAAGCCTCTCGCTGCATCCGGGCAGTATAGATCATTGAGTGGGCTATTTGTTTTTCTTCGTTGGAGTCACCGTCTGGTGAGAAGGAGTGTCCGGCTTGATTTCCACGGTGACCGGTTCTTTGATCGGCTTCTCGGGAGATTTTTCGGAGACGGTTGCTGGAGCTGTCGGGTAGACAAAGCCCTTCTTGATGGCCTGGGATCGAAGAGAATTACGCAGGGCCTGATCGAAGGACTGATCTTCGTTCTTGTTGGATTTCTTGATCTCCGCCTGGATGTACAGCTGCCGATGTTTGTCGAGCTCCTGGATTTCGGTTTGAATTCTGGACCGTTTCTTCTTCAGGGTTTCGAGGTGATCGAGTCGCTCTTCTTGCGACATTTTTTGCATGATCGCCGGTAACTCTTCCTTTTTGACCTTGGCCAGGTCAAAGTCTTTTTTCTTGCTTGCGTCGACCAGGTCCCAGCTTCCACAAGAATACAATCGGCCGGCCTTGGTATTGGCTCGGCTCGCCGCGGCTGCGCTGTTTAGCGCCATCGCGTTGCAATCCTGGGTCGTCTGGTTCTGGAACTTGGCTTCTCCGGCCGCACCAAAAGGAATATAGGTCGTGTTGAGCATGGAGCTCAGTTCCGCCAGACGATCGTCATGGGGGGTCGTCACCACGATTGTTCCATTGTTGTGGTCGATGCTTGCGAAATGTCCGTCAGCCAGAGATGAAACTTCTTTCCATCCCGGAGCGATCTGGTCTGCGGGGTTCCCGCAGTAGATGGAATTCACCATGATGCCCTGGCTGATCGCCTGCTTGCAGATGTCCCTGAAGCTCATCACCTGATCTTGATCTGCCGATTCGTTTCCGGCGACCACCATCAATTTCAACGCATCGGGGGACGGGTGCCAGTCAAGGGCGGTCAATGCTCGATGGAGGACCCTTCCCACGAGCTCTGTCCCTCCGTTGGTCGAAAGGGCAAAAAGCCTTTCGGAGACAAGGTCGAGATCTTCAGTGAGGGGAGCCTCAACAAAGACCCACCCGTTCTCTTCTGCATGTCCGTTGTTTCCGTATGTCAGAAGAGCTACTTGCAAGGTGGGCGTGGGTTCGGCCAGGGCGAGATCGTTGACGATGGCCCAGAGCTTTTGCTTCGCTGCTTCGATCAGACCCTGCATACTTCCACTCGTGTCGAGGCAAATGGCAAGGTTTACGACTCGTGGTGGAACCGAATGATCTGGAGGAACCGTTTTGGCTGCCTCGGCTGTCGGTCCGCTCCACATCAAGGTCGTGCATGCGAGGAGCACGGAAAGGGTATTTCTTATGTTCATCTGTTCTTTCTCCTGACTTCTTTTCTTTTGATCACTTTTTCTTGAGTTGATGGTGAGCTCTCAGCGGATGAGAATCTTCTTTCCGCGGTATTCGAGAAGGATCTCTCCCTGAAGAGAGAGGACACCCTGCCGCCCTGATTGAATCAACTCATCCAGGAGACTCAGGTGAGCGGTGCTGCCGAATTGAATGGTTTCGTCCGCGCTTAACTCTCTTTTTCCGGCAATAAGCCGTGCGTCGATCCATTGGTTTCCGCGCTTGAAGAACGTTCGATCGCAGATCTGCTGGACTCCGGAGATCTCTTCTCGATCCAGTTTGTCGTTCATGAATGAGTTGGTGTAATTACGCGTGGTGAGGAGCTTCTGTTCATTGAAGTTGATCCCCTGATTCACGGCTTCGATGCCCGAGCGGCACTGGACGGCCCGATTGTTGAGAACCGTTCCGCAGGAGGACACGATGTTGGCCCAATCACTGAGGTTGGTTCCTTCGGTAGCAAGGAACGAAGTGTATTCGCTCAGAATTCCAAACTCCGTCGAGAGCCGGACGATTTCCACGACCAGTTCCTGAAACCGCGGGTCTGTTGGGCCACGGTAGCCGATTTCGAGGGGCCGGTCGGGAAGAGAGGCTCCCATCTGTCTGATCTGATCGACCAGGTAGGCGATGCGTCTGCCGGCCCAGAGCCTCGGTACGAACGCGTTTCTGGTGGTTGCTGAATTCAGGTTGAACCTGAACAAGAAGGACTTCCGCTGTCCGAGGAAGTTTCCGGTGAGCTTGAAGGAAAGGGGGTCCTGTTCGCGGTATTGGCCAAGAAGAATCAGCTCGTCGCCTTCGAAGAGGTCGGGAACCTGCTCGGGTGTGAGTTCCTGGGCCCGGCGAGTTGTAACGGAGCCATCTTTGTCGAGGACGGTGAGCTCGATATCGGAGAGAACAGGTCCGTAGAGTCTCTTGAAAACACTTCCTACCTTGATCTCGACGTTCTCCTGAGGAAGGACGTAAGTGGTCGAAGCCCGTGTGCTATCGGCAATCCGATCGAGAAGAGGAACGTTCACGTCACTTCCCACTCCGAAGGCAAAGACTCGCCTTCGATAGGGATTGGCGATTCTGATCAGATCGTGGATATCGACTTCGGACGTCTTGCCGACGGTGGGGAGGCCATCGGTCAGGAAGAGCACGATGGGAAGCATGTCTCCGATTGGCTCGGGCCGGAGAGCGTCGCTGAGGGCGTCGTAGATGTTGGTGCCCCCGGTTGGTCGTAGTCTGGCAAGGTAGGTTCGAGCTTTTTGAATCGTTTCCTTCGTCTTGACGACGGGGGCGGGCGAGAAGGACGAAACGCTTGTTGCATAGTCAACGATATTGAAGGCTTCCCCGGGGGACAGGCCTTCGATGATTTGAGAGGCGGCGGCGAGAGCTTGAGTCATCTTGGGACCTGCCATGCTCCCCGATCGGTCCATGACGATGGTGACCTCTCGTTTTCGTCCCTTCTGGCTTGCGCGTAGCTCGGCGGGCAATCCGGCCATGAGGAGAAAGTAGCCACCTCCGACCTGAGGATCGGGGTAGGCGAAGAGTGAGGCGGTGACCCCGTTCGTTTCGCGGAGATAAGAGAATAGAAAAGGGCCCGGGCTGGCCGCGTTCTTTGAATCGACTGTCATGGACATCCGGCGAGCATCGGTACGCTGGGTGATGAGATGATGACTAGGAGAATAGACCATCGAGATCGGCTGCTTTGCCTGGATCTGTACCGAGATCTTCCAGGGGACATGGACGTCGAGAGATTCGCTTCTTGGGAGAACATAGTCGATCCGGTCTCCATCGGCGGCGAGAAGGTGTTCGTAGGTGAGGCGTACTTTCTGCTTTCCATTCGACGGCACCGGAAACACGCTGGTGCGAATCAGGCGATACCCTGCGAATTCGAGAAGTGCCGGATCCTTGATCCTGGCAACGATCGAGTCGTAAATGGTGCGGGCTTGCGCTCTGGGGAGAACCTGGGCCGTGGGCTCTGCCGAAGCTCCGTCGAAGAGGAAGGAGGTAACCACCGCGTCTTCCGGAACCGGAAGCAAGATGATCGCCTCCGCTTGCCGGGCTCCCCGATTGACAAGGTTCACCTCAAGTGAGGTCGATGCGGTTCGACTGTGAATCTTGATTCTGGCCTCGACGGATTCGATCTGGACTCCACCACCGGCCCGGGTGTCCAGGGAAAAGCTGCGAGATTGGGGCACGATCACGTGGGAGCATCGAGGGAGGCCTTTGATGCTGCTCAGTTCTTGTGCTGCTCCGGAAATCGAGGCGGCAAGAACAAAAAGCAGGGCCAGCAAAGCCCGGTGCATTTGTAGGTGAATCATCTTAACTCCCTGGCCATACTTCGGTTTTGTCGGTTCAAGACGCCGGGAGAGGTCTTTCTCCCGCTCGTCTACAAGGATAACGGACGATCGGGTCCCTCTCTCGTAACGGGTTTGTAACGACCGCAAACCTGAGCCGAGGCGCCTCGAAGCGGTCATTCTCGGTTAGAATGTCTCCCCTCCCTTTTGTCTAACGTCATGTGAGGGATGGAATAAGAGATTCATTGCAAAGAGGAAGAGAACCCATGAAGAGAGCTTTTTCGGTCATCTTTTGGATTGTCCTGCTGGTGGTCTGCCCGGTCTCCGCAACCGAAACGGTTGAGAAGAAGAAGAAGGCTCTTGATCACAACGCCTATGACATCTGGAGCAAGATCTCCGGGCAAGCCATCTCGAAGGATGGGAGCTGGGTTCTCTACTCTCTCAAGCCGGGAAAAGGGGATGGTGTACTCAAAGTCTGGAGCAACGAGACCCGGGAGGCTCTTGGGATTGATCGGGGAGTGGGCGCTCGTTTTTCTGATGATTCCCGCTTCGTGATTGCCCGGGTCGTTCCCGAAGAGAAGGTTCTTGAGGAGTTTCGCAAGAAGAACAAGAAGAAGGGGAAAGGAAAGGACGGGGAGCCGAAGGCAGGGCTGGCAATCCTCGACCTTGCGACGAAGGAGAGAGTTCGCATCGATCGAGTCAAGTCGTTCAAGCTGCCGGCGAAGGCAGGGGGTTGGGTTGCCTACTTGATGGAGCGTGAAGAAGAGAAAAAGGAAGAGAAAGACAACGTCGAGGCGGAGGGTGGCGAGAAGAAGGAGGAAGAAGAGGAGGAAAAGAAAGTAGAAGAGACGAAGGAGAAGAAGGAAAAATCCAAGAAGAAGAAACCCGAAGAGATCGGAACTCAGCTTGTTCTTCGCAATCTCGACACCGGTGCGGAGATTCGATACCAGAACGTAAAGGACTACCTCTTCACCGAAGATGGATCCCGCCTTTTCTTTGCTACTTCGTCCGAGCAGGTGGAAGAAGACGGCGTTTTTTCCGTTGAGACGGCAACCGGAAAATTGGAATGTCTACTGTCAGGCCGAGGCACCTATAAATCTCTGGTCTCCGATGAGGCGGGATCTCACTTTTCTTTTCTTACGGATCGAGATGATGTGGGGAGGAAAGATCCGTCCTGGGCGGTCTATCGCTGGTCGGCAGGGATGAAGAAGGCAATCGTCGCCGCAATGACGGGCACGGACGGAATCCCCCAGGGATGGGGTGTTTCTCAGCATCGGGCTCCAACCTTTTCAAGGAAGGGAGAGAGGCTGTTCTTTGGTACTACGCCTCTTCCGGAGGAGAAGAGCGACCTCGAGGAAGGAGAAGAAACTTCCACCGAAGAGAAGGAAGGGGAGGAGCTCAAAGAAGAGAAGGGCGACCCGGATGAGGCAGAAGAGAAGATTGAGGTCAAGGTGGACATCTGGCACTGGCAAGATCCCCAGCTTCAGCCCCAGCAGCTGGTTCAGCTCGAACGAGAAAAGAAGCGAAGTTACCTGGCAGTGTTGCACCTTGCCGAGCCGACCAAGGTTGTTCAGCTGGCAACGGTTGAGGTTCCATCAGTAACTGTGGGGAGTCGAGGAGATGGCGAGGTGGCTGTGGGAATATCCAATCGGCCTTATCGCAAGGAGGTCTCCTGGGATTGGCCTGGATATAATGACATCTATCTTCTGGATGCGAAAACCGGGAGTCGGGAGCTGGTTCTTTCGCGTATTCAGGGGTCGGCCTCTCTTTCTCCTCTTTCGAAATACTTGACCTGGTGGGATTCAGGCAAGAGAGCGTGGTTTTCCCTCGGTGTGAAGAGTCGCAAGACGGTCAATCTCACCGAACTTCTACCTCATTCTGTTTCGAACGAGCTTCATGACCTCCCGGCGGTTCCTCGGTCCTATGGTTCCGCTGGTTGGGTGAAGGACGATCTTGGGTTTCTTGTCTATGATCGGTATGACGTCTGGCTCACCAATCCGTCCGGATTCTGGCCTCCTGTATGTCTTACGGACGGTGAGGGTCGAAAGAATCAGGTTCGTTATCGATACGTGAAGCTTGACTCGGAGCAAGATGCGGTCGACCCTGCGGAATCGATGCTGCTATCCGTGTTCAACGAGAAGACCAAGGCTTCTGGATTTTCCCGGGATCGAGTCCGAAGTACGGAGCCTCCTCAGTCGGTTGTTCTGGGCGATGAGAGGTTCTCGACTCCGCGAAAAGCAAAGGACATGGACCGGGTCCTTTTCAGTCGCTCGACCTATGAAAAGTTTCCCGATCTCTGGGTGAGTGACCTGAGCTTCACTTCAATGGTTCAGGTAAGCGATGCCAATCCGCAGCAGGCTGACTATCAGTGGGGGAGCGCGGAACTCGTGGATTGGATGACACTTGACGGAAATGTTCTTCAGGGGTTTCTTTGCAAGCCGGATGGTTTTGATCCGGCGAAAAAGTATCCGATGATGGTGTATTTCTATGAGCGTAACTCGGATAACCTCCATCAGCATGTTGCTCCGGAGCCATTCCGCTCGATCATCAATCGAACATTTTACTGTAGTCGTGGCTATCTTGTGTTTGTACCCGATATTCCCTACAAGATTGGATTCCCCGGGCAGAGTGCGGTCAACGCAGTGACTCCGGGAGTGACCGCTCTCGTTCAGAGAGGCTTTGTGGACCCGGAGCGAATCGGTGTACAGGGTCATAGCTGGGGTGGCTACCAGATCGCCTACATGGTGACGAAGACGAACATCTTCGCGGCAGCGGAGGCGGGAGCGCCGGTGAGCAATATGACGAGTGCCTATGGCGGGATCCGCTGGGGAAGTGGAATGAGCCGCATGTTCCAGTACGAAAAGACCCAGAGCCGGATTGGCGGGACTCTCTGGGACGCATTTCATCGTTATGTCGAGAACTCACCGGTTTTCTGGGCAGACAACGTGGAAACACCCTTGCTCATGATGCACAACGATCAGGATGGCGCGGTCCCGTGGTATCAAGGGATCGAGCTTTTCGTGGCATTGCGTCGACTTGGAAAGCCGGCGTGGCTCATCAATTACAACGGAGAGCCGCATAATCTTCTCAAGATGGAGAACAAGAAGGATTGGGCGGTGCGCATGCAGCAGTTCTTTGACCATTACCTCAAGGATGCTCCTGCTCCGGAATGGCTCGTCAATGGTATTCCTGCGATGAAGAAGGGGAAGACCTTGGGGCTTGAAAATGCCGATACACCCCCGCTGAAATAGCTCCGCCAGAGCGACTCCCGATTCTCGGGATATTGCCAGTCCCTACTTCTTGAAGATGAACCGGTAGACGACGGCAAGTCCGAAGGCGAAGGCAATCACCAGGATCGCTCGCAATGTCAGGGACTGGATCAGGTCCTCTCCCGCCTTTGTTGAGGCTTCGATGGTCGATCGAGTACGAGACTCTACTTCGTCGAGTCGAGCGCTTAGCGGATCCTCTTCGATTGTCTTGTTGAACTCCTGGAAGAGAGACCGAAGCTCCGTGGCGGTTGCGGTGAGGCTGTCTGCTGTTTTTCCGTAATCATTGATATCAAAAGGTGTGCCTTCCTCTTCTTTCTCGGGCGGAGCCTTTTCCACTTCTTCGGGGGAAGGAATGAGAATTTTGAGGGTTTCGGTAAATGCCTCGATGGCTCCTTGCCAGGCGGTGCCTGCATGGGCAAGCTGCTCCGAGGTTGACTCCAGAGGAGCGGAGAGTTCTTTTGCCGAGTCGACGATTCCGGAGAGATCCTCAATGGCTCCTTTGGTTTCGGCCATCACCTCTTGTGCGTCCTGAACCGTGGCATGAACTTCCACTACCGTTTCGTGAAGGCCTTTCCGTTGCTCCTCAACGGAGGTGAGCAACGCATCCATCTCTCCTCGAAGAGAAGCCGGAAGACCTTCCGCGGTGGTGGCGAGTCGACTTGAGCTCTTGGCAAACATGTCAAGACTCGTCAGGACCGAGTTGACGCTTGAACTCTCTTCGACCTCGTAGAAGAGAAGTTCAGCTTCCCAGCGAATATAAGAGGGGACTTCTTGGATGTAGCGGGAGAATCGATCGGCAACAGCGTTGAACTCACGGAAGGCCTGTGCACCTTCATCGATACCATCGAGTGCCCGAAACGGACTGAGAGGGATGGAAAGTGCCCAATCAAAGGTTGCTCCTCCCAGCTTTCCCAGAACATCGGAGGGGTGGGTCGTGTTGAAGAGGTGTTCGCCGTCAATGGCGTTAATTTTGATGAACTGATCCAGGTCGGCGTTTGCTTTCTTGAACTGTTCATCCGTCAGGAGCTCTTTGGCGATCCTCTCGATTTCCCTGACGAGCGCTTTGCTCGTTTCGATGGCGATGGGCTGTCGATCATCGAATGCGTCTTTTCCTTGGCCCTCTTCCAGGAACTGACGCATGAGCTCGGTCAGGCTCCAGAGGTCGATGAAGGAAATCCGGGGGTCGTCCTGGAGTGCCGCCGATCGACACGTCGGAATGGAACGAAGCTTCCATAGCACTGCGTTACGTTTGAGTTTAGAAGATGCGTCCTTGGAGATTTGGTCGGTAGCACCTTGAATTGCCGCCGAAAAGTCATCCGCGAAATTGAGGAGTTGTTTGGAAAGCTCTTCTTCAGTGAGTGGTCGTTTTTTCTTTGGCCTGTCGCCGCCCAGGGATTCAGAAACCAGGTTGCATCCAGGAGAGAAAACAAGGGTCGAGCCCAGGCAGAGGAGAATCAGAACTGTTCGAAGTGCAAAGGTCATGGAAGGGGATATACCACAATTGGCGTCCTACCCGGAACTGGTTCGAACCGATCGTGAGACGAAAAAAACCGAGGCGGCATGCTCCGCCTCGGTTGAATGGTCCGTCATCGGGGATGTATGGATTGGCCTATCCGGGGCCAGGGGAAGTTCTATTCCTCAAGGCGGCCAAACTCCAGAAACAATCCCTCGTAGCCCACTGCGAAGCAGCGATTTGCAGACTTCGGGAAGAAGTCGAGCACGATCTGTTCGTTATTTCCGCCTTCGATACCGGTGGCGAACGGGATCCATGTCTCGCCGCCGTTGGTGGTGGCAAGGAGGGTTCCGTGATCGCCAGCGATCCATCCCAGTTGCTCGGTCAGAAAGCGAACCGATCGGAGGTCCCGGAGGGTGCCACTCGGAATCAGGTCAAACGTGGCCCCTTGGTCTTCCGAGCGATAGATGGTTCCGCGAGCACCCACGGCAAAGATTTGCGGGTTCTGCCCCTGAGTGTGACCGAGGCCGAGAAGCCATCGTCTCTCCGGAACAGGAAGATCCACCGGGTTCCAGTTCTCTCCGCCATCGGATGTCTGGTGGAGGCTTGCCCGATCAGCGAGGGTTCGACCGGCGGCGAAGGCGATATTTTCATCCAGGGCATCAATGGCATAGAGGTCGACCGCGGCGTCGGGTAGCTGGGGTTCCCAGGTGGCTCCACCGTCCCGGGTACGGCTGATGGGCATGACGTCGTCGAAGGTACCGTTATTCCCCACAGCGTATCCGTTGGATGCATTGAAAAAAGAAAGGTCCCGAACCGGATGTCCAAAGGAAGTGGACTGGAAGCTGATGCCTCCATCGGTGGTGGCATACACGTTTCCGCGGCCAAGATAATTCCCGCCGATGTAACCAATGCTGGGGGTCACGAAATCGACGGCTTCCAGTTGCACCGAGCGGAACCGGTCAATCTCCACGGGCTGCCAGGAATCACCCCGATCCCCGGTCCAAAGTACGGTGTTCTTGTTACCGGACTGGGAGCCAAGAGGAGGAAGTCCGACCGCCCAGCCTTCATTGTTGATCATGTCGACCGCGTGAAGCGTCTGTGACGAATCAACGGTACGCGGTGAGAAACCAAAGGATGACGGGAACGGTGGGGTCTCGAAGATCACTTCATCCGCCCCGAACGTGGCCACGAGTGCGTTTGACGTGGATGTGATCTCGTTGTTCTCGATCGTCACGAATGCCAGGACGAAGCGTTTGCCAAGAAGGCGCCCGTTCGCTCGCTGGAGCTCGAAGATCCGGTCCAATCGGTTGGTCCTGGCTTCAATGTCCAGAACGGAACGAATGTTTCCGCCAAGGGGCAGAAAGCCAGATCCGGTTCGTGTTGGACCTACGTTGTCTCCAACCATCAGGTGGACGGTTGCGTCCGTTGAGGTCCCTTCGGTAAGGAGGAGGCTCAGAGTGACATCGGTTCCGTAAGCTCCACGCCGGGGAGTCGAGGTGAGTTCAGCACTCGAGGCGGTCTGGGCGCAGTAACCGAGGAAGAAAACTCCCAGGGCGATGGTGTACAGCTTCATGTTCCAACCCTCCGTTTTTGGGGAATAGCGCGTGGGGGAGGCTTGACCGTGGGGGAAGCCCGATTGCCCGATCGGGGATGGGTCTTTTAGTAAGCCCTCCAAGAATCTCCAGGCTAGACGCTACAGGCGTCACCTTTCGCAAGGATTCTAGCGGGGGATGACTGGAGAAATCAACTGGATACTCCGAA
>JAJDCM010000199.1 GCA_029260825.1 Planctomycetota bacterium
CCGGGGGGAGCTTATGGGGACAGCCAAGATGGCCGCCCCCTTTCGAGTCAGGTGGACTACCAGCGTCCTCCGCCGCCTCCTCCTCCGTGCGCGCCGCCTCTGCCGCCGCCGCCACCGCCGCCGCCACCACTGGAGTTTCTGGGACGTGCTTCGTTGACGTTAATGGCGCGACCGGCCACATCTTGGCCATTCAGGCCTTCAATCGCGTTTCGGCCTTCGTTGTCGTCAGGCATTTCGACGAAAGCGAAGCCGCGCGACCTTCCGGTCTCACGGTCGGTAATGATCTGGACCGAATCCACCTGTCCGTATTCCTGGAAGGCGTTGTGCAGATCATCGTCCGTGGCTTTGAATGACAGGTTTCCGACATAAATGTTCATCAGGACTCTCCTCGAACCAGCACGCACTGTAAATCCGGTGGGGGAAAAGGTTCACGGCATCACTACAGGTCGTGCTCAGGCGGTTTTCCCCTTTTGTCTTCCACGTGGCGCGGCCAACGCACCAAAGCCTGGAAGAAGGCAAAACCACCTTCTGGCGCTAAATATCTAGATCGAATGAAACATGGATCCCGCAAACGTAGCAGCGCCCCTCCGGAGAGCGGCCAGTCTACATCGATCAATTGATCAAGAGAAAGTATTTTTGGGAAGGATTCGGGGGGGCAGGATTCAACCCTCCTATTCCTTCGCGTGGCTGGAATTCCCGACCCAAAAGAGGGTTTGCTTCCAGAACCGGTCAAATGGCTGATCCCCGCTTTCGAGGCGCCAGCGCCAGCTGTCGGCGACCTGGAAAGAGAGCGTTCGACCTCTCCCCACCGCCTGGTTTGCCAGCAGTGTAACTGGCTCGCTCTGTCCATCTTCGACCCCAGTAGCCAGGACAACTGCCCCTGGTTTCACCGATTCAATTGGTTCGACCCAGGTGGTTTTTGGCAGGGATTCCCAGAGTCTTTCGTTTTCTTCAGAATTGCCGGAAACAGAGTAGCCAGGGAAGTCCTTTCCGACCTGGGTCCAGGAAAAGGTGCAGGAAGAATGCCGGCCCGGAGCCACTTTTTGAATCGGCATCAATTCGCCTAGTGGGCTCAAAAGAAGAGCCTTTGCTCCGTTCTTTTCGCCGGCAACAAAGAGCAAGCCTCCCCCATCCGATACGAAGGTTTTGAACTGAGCGCCGATCATCATCTTCTCGTCTTTTCGGGAAGCACCCGCCGCCTGGCAGAGACCTTCGAATGTGATGTCTCCCAGAACGATGATGTCTGCTTCGTCGCGAAGACTTACCTCGGGGGATGGAAGAGCCTCGAGGGCTGCTTCTCCCCTGGAATGTTCCTGTTCAAATTTTCTGTCCGCGGAAAGAAGGAAGCAGCGGACCCGAAAGTCGCTGTCGGTAAGGAGTGCGTTTTTGAAGTATCGATAATGCCACCGAGGAGAACTCTCGATGTAGAGAACCCGAAGGGGTGCTTTTTGGGGATCATCATTCGTCTTGGAGGCTTCTCCCAGCCGACAGCCCAGAAGGAAGAGAGCGATCAGGAAAATCGAGACGGGAATGAGCACCCGGGTGGATCGTGGACACGGTCTGAGGGGCAAGGCCTGCTCTGACAAGAGGAATCGAATTCGATTCTCGAGGCTGGAGCGAGGCCTGATCATTCCGCGGATGCCGGGGAGACTCGGAGTGGGCTCGGTTGCCGCCGCGGCAAGACTCACCATCGATCGAGCGTAGTTCACGGGGGGCGAGCCGAACTGAACGACGGACCGATCCGCCATTTCCTCCGTGAGTGCGTCCAGCCGACGATGGAGAACTAGCATCAGAGGGTTGTGCCAGTAAAGACATTGGGCCAGCCGCTGGAGGTGACCAAGGATGGGGTCTCTGTTCTCGAGGTGCGCGCACTCGTGGATCAGGAAATCACGGCATTCCTCCCGGGTGAACATGGATTTCCAGTTTGTGGGAAAGACGATCCTTGGAATGAAGGTCCCACCACTCAAAGGCACGTTGATTTCTGAAGAGACGAAGATCTTTGGGCGTCGAAACCCGATCTCATCGCAGACCTCCCCGAGAAGGGAGCGAAGTTCTTGGCAGGCCGGTCGGGTGCGAATAAACAACCTCCGTACCTGAGCGAATCCAAGAAGGAGTTTTCCCATGGAGAAGAGGCACCCTGCGCTCCAGATCAGCACCAGGCAGTCAATGAGTCTCGAGCTCCTGGATTCCTCTGAAGTGATGCTCTTCGGTGGTTGAAAAGCGAAAACTTCCTCCGGGGAGGCCGTCCCTTGTTTTGTCGGTTCCAGATCTTGTTTTCCCTCAACCAACGGAGCTGAACTCAGGGTTGTAGGGTCTGGAAGGTTGGAAGAGCCGATCACGTCGCCGCCGGGGAAGGTAATCCATTCTATTCCGGCTGAAGAGCCGATCCAACCCAGGCCGGGAAGAAGGAGGATGAGGAGAAGGGAACCGGTCCACAGACCCCGCCGAGCGAATGTCGAGCCGATTTTTCGAAAGTCGATGAGCCAGGCCAGGCTCAGGATCATGACGGATAGAATCGTCCACTGAAGCAAGAGAAGGGCGAGGTGGGTCATTGTATTCACGACTCCTTCCGGGGGCTATTCTTCCTGGGTTTGAGACGCTTTTCTTCATCGGTCAAGGCTTTGCGCAGCCGACTGATTTCCTCTGCGGATACGAACCCGTTTCCAAGGAGCGATTTGACCAGATTCTCCGCCGACCCGGCGAAGGCGTGATCCAGGAGATCTTTCAGGCGCTGCTTTCGAGTCACTTCCCGGGTAACTTGACTTCGGTAGACAAAGGATCGCCCCCGCTGTTCCCGGGTGAGAAAGCCCCGTTGCTCGAGCCGCTGGACAAGAGTCAGGATCGTGTTTCGGGCCACTTCCCGCTTCTTGCGAAGCTCCTCCCAGAGGAAAGAGACGGTGCATTCTTTCTCGATCCAGATCAGGTTCATGATTTCGAGCTGGGCCGGTGTCAACTGAGACGGTGAGGGCGCCATGGTTTCATCCTTCTTGTTATGTCCTACAGGTGTAGGCATTATTGCCTACGGTTGTAGGCAATGCAAGGGAGAAGCCGGGATTTTTTCTTGGGGGCTTGCCTGGCTGGTCTGACGACCCACTAGTTTCCTGCGTTGTAAAGCCTGCACGAGGCTGCTTTGATGACGAGGAAGATCTCAAGGTCGGGCTGAAGGCCGAGGCTTGAAATCGTGGTCTCGGTCACTTCGATAGCCAGGGGCGGGAGACTCTTCGTGAGAGAGACAGTAACGATGCCTACAGCGTCTTCTGCTTTCAGGCTGAGAATCCTCGCGGGAAGAAGATTTCGAGCCGAGAGGCCCACCGGTTTTTGGGTCGCGATCATGATTTCATGAGAGGGGATACCGAGAAAGAGCCGATCCCCGGGGTTTCCCTCGGATCTTGTCACGACCAGTCGCACCGGAGGATCCGGGTTCCGGATCGTTGGATCGCCAAGCTCAACGATGCTCGCACCATTTTCCTGTCCGAGGGAATGGCAGGGAAGGATGTTCTCGAATTCGGATCGATCAGCCAGGGAAAAGACCTTTGGATCGGACAGAACGCGCCTTGGTTCCCCACGAACAAGCACTTTCCCACTCTTTAGCACGATGAGATCGTCGCAAAGAGCCTGTACTTCGATGGGATCATGAGTCACCAGGATCATGGGGATCTGAAACTCGTGCCGGACCCGATTCAGAAAGGGCAGGAGCCTTCTTCGCAGAGGAAGATCCAGGGATGCGAACGGCTCGTCAAGGAGAAGCAGACGAGGCCCCGAGCAGATCGCCCGACCCAATGCCACCCGTTGCCGCTCGCCGCCGGAGAGGGTGGTGATTCCCCGGTTCAGGAGGGGAGAGAGTTCCAGGATCTCGACCACCTGAGCCAGTGTTGTTTCGAAGTCGTGGCCGCTGGCAAGAGCGCGTTTTTTTCCGGTTTCGAGGTTTCGTTGCACCGTAAGGTGAGGAAACAGGAGACCCTCCTGAGGAACGTAGCCGATGTTGCGATCCTCAGGACCGAGAAACGTCCCCGAAGAGAGCCAGGTTTCATCGCCAAGTTGGAGCGTCCCTTTGGCCTTTTTGCGCAATCCGGAGAGGGTCTCAAGGAGGCTTGTCTTTCCCGATCCAGATGCCCCGAAGACTCCGGTGACCTGGCTTTGTGTTTCAAACGACACTTCAAGTTTGAATCGGTCGAGGGAAAGTTCGACATCGACGAGGAGCCGATCCCAGGAAGGCTGTGGCGTTCTTTCGTTCATCGGCTCGGTCCGTACTGGCCACGCCCGCGAGAGAGGACCTCGGAAATCACGATGGCGATGAAGCCCATGACCATGGCAATAATCATGAGAGAGTAGGCCTGCTTATTCTCTCCTGCCTGCTGGGCGCTGAAGATGGCGGAGGCGAGGGTTTGAGTGCGCCCGGGAATATTGCCGGCTATCGTAACCGTTGCACCGAATTCTCCCAGGGCTCGGGTAAACCCAAGAATAACACCGGCGAGAAGACCGCGTCGAGCCAGAGGGAGAGAGTAGTTGAGAAACGTAGAAAGCCGCCCGTGACCAAGTGTTCGAGCCATCATTTCCAGTCGAGGATTGATGCCTTCAAACGTGACACGCGCGGTGCGAACAACCAGCGGTGCAGCCATGATTCCGGAAGCGAGAACGGCTCCCTTCCAGGTCAGAAGGAAACCGAGGTCGAATCCGATAGCATCTGATCCAAGAGGGCCGTCCACCGCAAGCAGGCGAAGAAGCAGGAATCCGACAGCAGTCGGAGGGAGGACCAGAGGCAGTCCGACGAGACCGGAGACGATGTTCTTTCCGCGAAAGTCGTAGCGCGCGAGCAGGTAGCCCAGAATTGTTGCTGGCACGACCACGACCAGGATCGCCACGGAAGCGACCTTGAGCGTCAGAAGAATGATGACGAGTGTTTCGGTCGTCAAGGTGAGCCCCGCAGTTCACCGGGGACGGTGTCTTTGAGGCGAGGAGGGGCCATCATCCTGAATCCGTGTTTCTGGTAGAGTTTTGCGGCGGTTTTGCCGGTCAGGAACGCCAGGAACTCTATTGCCTTGGGCTGGACTTGTTGTCGTTTGATGGCGGCCGCACAATAAGTAATGGAGGGGTGGGCTTCCTCGGGGATGGTGAGTACGACCTCAACTGCGTCCGAGGTGGCAGCGTCGGTCTGGTAGACAATTCCGAGTACTGCCGGGTCGGATTCAACGAGGGTCATTGCGCTCCGCACATCCAGAGTCGGAACGAGTTGGTCCGAGATGGTGTCCCACAAAGTTTGGCCTCCCGAGGGGATGGAAACCAGGGCTGCCTTGGCGTATTTTCCCGCTGGAACCGCTTCCGGATTCCCGATGGCAAGATGCTTGTAGGATGCTTCGGGGAGCTGAGATAGATCCGAAATCTGGATTCCGGCTCCCTTTTTTTGAATGAGGACAAGACGATTGGAGAGGAAGTCCAATCGGGTGCTGGATTCCAGGCATCCGGCGCCATCCAGGAAATCCATCCACTGGGTATTGGCGGACAAAAAGACATCGGCAGCACGGGATGCTTGGATCTGCTGGGCCAGCACATTCGAGCCCGCATAATTGCCGATCAGGCGAATTCCGTGACTTTGTTGATAGTTTTGCCCGATTTCTTCAACTAGTTCTTGAAGGCTGGCGGCAGCAAAGACGAGGACAACGTCTTTTTCCCCGAGATTGGTTTCGGGGGCGCAGGCCGGGACCAAGGCCACCACTAGACAAAGGAGTAGAGTGCCCCAATTCCAGCCACGAATTGGTTTAATCATCGTTTTCGCCATCTTCTGGAATCTTGACAGTGGGGCGGCTTCCTTCAGGATCTCGTTTCGATTTGACTCTCTCTCCTCGAGATTTTCAAGAGGTCCCCGGATCCTGCCGCCTGTTCCTCTTGTGGCGGGTACCTTACTCGGCTACCATGGGCCGATGATGGATCCCTCAGTTCAAGATGAAGACGCCACGGAGGCTGGTTTGACATTTGATGATCAAGCGCCGTTGTTCGATCAACGCGCTGGAGTTACCAAGGATGCCGCCCGATCTGTCGGTCAGGCCGTGCATCGATTGGCCTCTCTCAAAAAAGGTGATCTCCTCCTCGAAATCGGAGCCGGAACGGGAGAGATCGGGGAGCACCTCGCCTCATCCGGAGTGAAATACTTCGGATTAGACCTTTCTCTTCTCATGCTCCGCGAGTTTGCGAAGCGGGTCCCGGCGAAGCGAAAGAGCGGAGCCATTTCCCTCATTCAGGGAGATGGGGACGATATCTGGCCGGTGGAGAAGGGCACGATTCGAGCCGTCTTCATGTCCCGAGCAGTCCATCTCCTCGAAGGACGCCATGTGCTTCGTGAGACGAAGCGGATCGCCCGGCCTGACGGGGCCTTCCTTGTTCTGGGTCGAGTTCGACGTCCGGATGAATGTGTTCGGTCGGACATGCGTCGCGAAATGCGCCGACTGCTTTCCGCCGAGGGGGTCGAAGGGCGAGATAGCACCAAGCAAATCCGAAAGCTCTGTCAGGATTTGATCGTCCGGGGGGGGCGGTTTGTCTGTGAGGAAAATCAGGTGGCGACCTGGAAGGTCAAAGAGACCCCGTTGCAATCCCTGAATTCCTGGCGAGAGAAAACCGGACTGGCGGGAAAACCGGTGAGTGCCGGAGTGAAGCAGAAGGTGCTGACCAGTCTCGAAGCCTGGGCGGAAGAAAAGTACGGTTCTCTGGAGAAGGAGACCCCTTCAGAAGACATGTACGAGCTGACAGTCATTGAATTTGGAGCGAGTTGAGCTCGGAAGCTAAGCTAATCGAATCGATGAAGACAAATGACATCCTGACGGACCTTGGAGCCAAGCTGGTTTCCGGTTCACTCACCGATAATGCGCTCCTTGAGGAAACCTCCAAGGGCCCGATCGTCAGCATCCTCCCCGACGCCAATGTGGTCAAGATCGGTGGACAAAGCATGATCGATCGGGGTCGCAAGGCCGTCTTCCCCATCATGGATGAAGTCGTTGCGAACCTCGAGAGCCACAAGATGATCATCGGCACGGGGGCTGGAACCCGGGCCCGCCATGCCTACAGCGTCGGGATTGACCTTGGGCTACCGACCGGGGTTCTGAGTGTTCTTGGCACTTTTGTCAGCATGCAAAACGCCCGGATGCTTCATTACCTGCTTGCCAGGCACGGGATCCCGTTCATCGAGCCCATTCAGTTCCCCCAGCTTCCTCTTTATCTGATGGAGCGAAAAGCGGTGATCTTTTTTGGAATGCCTCCCTACACGTTTTGGCAACAGAATCCGGCGGCGGGAAGAATTCCTCCTCATCGCACAGATACCGGATCCTATCTCGTCAGTGAGGTTTTCGGCGCGAAATCGATGATCTACGTGAAGGACGAAAAAGGACTCTATACCGCCGACCCCAAGAAAGATCGCTCTGCCAAGTTCATTCCACGCATCACGGTTCAGGAACTGCGAGACATGGATTTGCAGGACGTCGTGGTGGAGAGGGCGGTCCTTGATCTCATGGAAAATGCGGAATCGCGCCGATCCATTCAGATCATCAACGGGCTGGAAAAAGGAAACCTCACTCGTGCCCTCAACGGGGAAGAAGTGGGAACCATCATTACCGCGGACTAAAAAGGTTCATGACGAAGAAAGATCACCCAGATTCCGAAAACACCGACGATCTCCGCCATCACATGAGCTCCATGCTCATGCGCGAGAGCTTGATCGATAAAGATGTCGTTGCCAATACCGGCGCTGAATCGCCGGTCATGAGGATGCTCCCGGACGCGAAGGTCATCAAGGTCGGAGGACATTCGATCATCGACCGGGGAAGGGGACCCGTCTATCCGCTCATCGAAGCGATCGGGGAGGCTCTTTCGACTCATCGCCTGGTCATCGGCGCGGGAGGGGGTGCCCGCACTCGACATGTTTTTTCAATCGGGATTGACCTTGGTCTTCCAACGGGTGTTCTTGCCGGCCTGGCGATCGCGGATGCCCTCGGAAATGCCCATATCCTGGGAACTCTCCTTGCTCCTCACGGAGTCGTTGCCATACCTCCCGAAATCTTTGGCCATCTTCTTCCGTTCTTCATGAAAGGGGCTCCGGGTGTCATCTTCAACGGGGACCCTCCGTACGCACTCTGGGAGCATCCGCCGGAAATTGGAAGAATCCCGCCTCACCGGACGGACGCCGGGACCTACCTCACCGCCGAGTGTTTCGGTTGTAAGACGTGTACTCTGATCAAAGACGTGGACGGCCTTTACGACTCTGATCCCAAGAAGAACTCGAACGCAACTTTTATCCCGAAGATCAGCGTCTCCGAGATGAGAGAAAGAAAGTTCGAGACGCTTCCCTTTGATCAGGTTCTCGTCGATCTTCTCGAGAGGTCTCGCCTGGTTCGTCAGGTTCAGATCATTAACGGGAATAAGCCCGAGCTCCTTGTTCCGGCGTTGAACGGGGAGCATGTCGGAACCATCCTCCATGCTGACGGATGAGAGAGAACATCAGGAAGATGTGATCTCGCTCGATGGCGTTGCCTTCGAATATGGCTCCAAGATTCGCGCTCTTGAAGATGTGACTTTCTCGATCAAACCGGGTGGCATCACCGCTCTCCTGGGTGCTAATGGGTCCGGAAAGTCCACCATTCTTGGAATCCTCTCGGGATGCCTGGCTCCAACCGAGGGAGTGGCCCGGGTTCTTGGGCTCTCCCAGTCATTTCATAAGGATCCTCGCTGGCGGTCTCGTGTCTCCTATGCGGAGCAGGATCTGGCGTTGGACCCGGAAATGACGGGAGAGGAAACGCTGCAACTCCTCGGAGTGTTGAACGGTTTGCCCCGGGAAAAAAGAACGGTCCTGCTCCAGGATCTTGCCCGCAAGTTTGATGTTGAAAGCATTCTGCCTGGATTGATTCGGACGTACTCGGGGGGGCAGAAACGGCGTCTTCATGTGATGGTTGCTTTGATCCAGAACCCGGCTCTCCTTCTTCTTGATGAGCCCACGGTCGGCCTCGACATGGATGCCCGAGGGGTGTTGTGGGATGAGCTCAAGACCCGATCAATTCTTGGTTGCTCGATCGTTGTTGCTACCCATGATCTCTCGGGGGTGGAGGCTCTGGCGGATCATGTTCTTTTGATGGAATCGGGTCGGGTGATCGCGTCGGGTTCTCCTCGAGAGCTGATGAACGGAAAGAGCCTTTCTTCCGTCTACAGGGAGCTTACCGGTCTTGATCTGGTTGGCGGCGAGAAGAAGCGGGGACGGAGGAAGCGGTGAGTTCGACCCTGGAAGTTGTGATGGTCGTTTGCCTTCGAACGTGGAAGAAAACCTTCCGCCGCCCGGTCGTTCTCTCGTTTTCGTTCCTGCAACCTCTCATGTGGATGTTGTTCTTTGGTTTTCTTTTTGAGCGGTATGCGGTGGAAGACCTCAAGGGCTCGGGACATGACGGAGCTGACCTCTCCTACCTTGACTACCTGGCGCCGGGAGTCTGCGCCATGACCGTTCTCTTCGGTGCGTCCCAGTCCGGTATCGGTTGGATTCGGGACATCAACACCGGGTTTCTTCCCCGGATGCTCCGTTCTCCGTCGCATCTCACTCCAATCCTCCTCGGAAAGGTCGTGGCCGACGTTGTTCGACTTTCCGTGCAGGCCGGAATCGTCTTGATTCTTGCGGTATTCCTTGGCGCTCGGCTCCGGTTTTCTCCGTTCGACCTTCTGATTGGTTTTGTTGCTTTGTCTCTCTTTGCTGCAGGATTTTCCTGTCTCTCCTGTGCCATTGCTCTCCGTACCCGGGCTCAGGAAGCCATGGCTGTTTTTGTTCACGTCGTCAACATGCCAATCCTCTTCACCAGCACTGCACTCGTTCCTGGCAAGCAGATGCCCGAGTGGTTGGCGTCCATTGCTCGCTGGAATCCCCTGTCTCAAGCGGTTGATCCGCTTCGAAGCGCCCTCTTGTTTGGCGAAATACACTCGGCCGGGGTGGCTCTTGGTTTTCTTCTCGTGGTGGCAATCGCTCTGTTTTCGATCGCTCTTCTCACGATGGCGGGAGTGCGACGTCGTTGAAGACCGAGTCGTTTTCTCTCACTCTCCCGGCCGCCGGGCAATCTGCGGTCAGCAAAGAGTTTGCGAGGAGAAAAGAGCAGCTTTTTCATTTCTACTGTCACGGAAAGTGACACTCTGTTCCTCGCCCGTTCGGCAGTCACTCCGGCCGAATTGAAGACTCCAACAAGCGATCGGGCAAGAGCTTGCTGGTATGAACGAGTCGCAAAGTTTCGCGCTGGCACGGGATCTGCTCTGTTCAAGGGTGAGGACGGATTTCATGTCGGCCATCTTTGCTCTTGGCTTTGGCAGGAAACGTCTCGCGCAGTGGATCGCACCCGTTCCAGGACCAAGTCAGCCTGGCCGAGATGTCAAACATCTCCCAGGAACACCAATCGATTCGTCCGGAGCGTCTGCCCCATCTTGCGGGAGATCATGAAGGTCAAAGGAACAAAGCGAAGGTGAGAAGGAAAGGAGAACGGAAGCAGGAGAAGCGTCCATGAGTTGCGGACAGATCAGGGGAAGAGTGTGTGCATTTGTTTCAAACGGAGCACTTGCTCTCCTTGGAATTCTTGCCGTCTGTGGCAGAGCACAAGCCAATAATGGAGAGGTTCAGTTTCCACCGGGAATATCGTGTCCGCCCTGTGGATACAACGAGCCAGGAGACTGCACGAATCGTCAGCCTCCGTTCAATCATGACCTTGACGGGGACGGAACGAATGACTCCTGGTCAGGGGGAGATGTAACAATCCCGAAGGCAGGTGGTGGGGATTATTCCATTGTCGATGCCTGTGGCAACTGTGTCTTCCTCGTCTGCAAGCCGGATCCCCGAGGACCCGGCAAGGGGAGAGATTATTTTTCGCCTCGTTTCAAGCGACCGGGAGAGACCGAAGGAACGGAGATTGGTGCGTGCGTCTACCCCTGTGGGAGAAATTCCTGGAGGCTTTGCTTCAACGATACTCGTCCGCTGGATTGTGTTCCGGATAAGTTTCTGCGGAGTACGTGGGAATCAAGAGACGGCGGTGTCGATTGGCCTTTTAGTGGAAGAATTACGACCTTTACCACGGATCTGACTCGAAAGAAGATCGTCCCATCACAAACGACCCGGACGTCGAACAATCCTCCAGTCTACCGGATTGACCACGCGACGATCGTTGATCTGGGAACGAACCTCCACGATGTCATCCTGGATGGCAATCCGATCGGTTTTCCGGAAGACTACGGTTTTCCTCAGACTGATCCGAATGACCCGAATGACCCGAATGATCCCAACGACCCCAATCAAATGGATAAGGGCGTGACCCAGCAGACGGGACAGCAGCAAGCGCTTTGCCGTCAGCAGCTTCAAGTCCAGACACAGTCACCCCAGCCGGGGAATACGGTTCTTGTGAACGGAACCGTTACGAACATCGGTTCCTTTCCCCGTCTATTCACCGTCACGTTCTATGGAGTGAACGCTACTCTTCAGCACGGTAACGTCAGTTTCTTCCTCCAGGCCGGTCAAGCTCAAAGCTACAGTTTGGTAGCCACGGTCGACGACTTTGGTCCCGGTTGCTTGGTTGCCTTCGCCTATTCGGATGCCGGGAATGATCTCGACGGCACGACCGAAGTTGCCTTCTTTGACACGAGTTGTCTCGACGGAAATGTCAGCGCAGGCCTTGGAGCGATCGAGCATGTCCTCCATGTCAACGCGTCCTCGGGCGACACGGATCACGTTGTAACCGTTCCGATCAACGCTCCCATCACGGTGGGGCTGGACGTTCCGGCGGCAGGGCCTGCTTTGGCCGAATGTTTGGTTTATGCCTGGCGTGACTCTGCCGGTCCTTTCGATGGGTTTTCGTGGTCGTCAGTAGGTGTTCCGATCGGAGGATGCATCTCTCGCCAGACTCCTCTCCATGGTGGGAGTCCTTTCCGATGCTTGCGGTCCCAGGGGTGGGATCCGATCTTCTGCGGGTCGACAAGGCAGATTTCAGTACCGTTTGCCCCCTGGTCGATCACTCGCAATCAGGGATTTAGCCGGCAGATCAAGTTCACGCTACAAGGGTTGATGGAGGACCTTGGTTCGTCGAGTCAGTTCGAGCTCAGCACCACTAACGCGATCAATCTCGTCATCGAGTAGCGACGGTTTTTTTGGGGCGGCATTGACCCGGGGGGCTCATTGGTAAGGAGCTTCCCGGGTTGTTCGGATCAATCCGCTCTTTCGCATGATCACCCGGCGAATCAAGACGAGGACTGATAGACATGACCGACAAGGATACTCCGGTAGAAATCGGCCAACACCTTGCCGATCGGAGTGGTGGGCTTGGATCTCTTCACGACGATGGATGTGGAGAGATCTTCCTCGGGAAACTTCTCCAGCAGTGACTCTTCGTCGGTCAGGTGGACGTGATCAAACGTGGTTTCGTTTGCCCGTTGAATGCTGTCGAGCACCCGAGGATTGAGGAGCGTTCTGGCTTCCTGCCGGATCCTCCGGGTCGCTTGAGTCCTGAGCTTCTCCTTGAACGTTCCGTCGTTCCTGCAAAGGGCAGCCGTGTTGTGGACAAAAATCGGGCATTCGAAATGGCCCGCGAGTCGATCCAGGATCGAGTCCAGGGCGCTCATGATCTTGTCCACGATTCTCCGCAGCTCGTTTTTTCCGAGGGCCGCGGAGCTTGTTTGCATGAGTTTTGAAAATTCGGGAGTGAAATCAAACGTCATCGGGCTGTAGAAGACGAAGTCGAACGCACGGCGATCAAGAAACCGGATCATTTTCCGCGCCTCGACCGGATTCTTGGAGGTGATGGAAGATGCATGGATGGAGATGCCTTCTTCAAGACACAGGGGATTCAGGAAGCACATGACGTCGTGAAAGAGGCTGTCCCCCACGAACAGGACCTTGACAGTCTTCTCGACCGTTCTTTTCGCGTCCTCTTCGTGGGATGGCGTGGTGGTGTGTGGGATGTTGTGGTTACCCATTTTTCCTCCTTCTTCAGGCTCTACCAGGCTTCTTTTCGACCCCAGGGCCTTGATGCGCGTTTTTTCGGCCCAACGACTTATCGTCGAGGGTTCACCGCGAGTTGAGGGGATTCAGCTCGGGTGCTCCTGTCCGTCAAGGGATGAAACTTTCATCTTTTTCAAGAAGCACCGGTTCCTTTTCCCCCGCAAAGTGTTTGAGTGGCAGGATGGAAAAGGATTGCTTGAGCTTTCGGAATAGAAAGGCGCCCCCATGAAATGTTGCGGTCGGTTTCTCTTGACGGCGAACTTGCTGGTTCTCATCTTTGGACTTTTTCTGCTCGGTCCTCCTTGTCCCGATGCTGCGGCCCAGGGCAAAGAGAAGTCGGGATTGATCACCAGTACAGACGGTGCTTTTTCCGGCTATACCCTTTTTTGCCCGTTGCGTTCGACGACCACCTGCCTCTTCGATATGAAGGGGAATCTCGTTCATCAGTGGAAGAGCGAATACACTCCAGGTAATTCGGTGTACCTGAAAGACAACGGCGAGCTGCTTCGTTCGGTGCGAGAGCCGGAGCGTGGCAATTTCTCCGGCGGTGGAATCGGCGGCCGGATTCTGTTGCAAGCCTGGGATGGCACGGTTCTTTGGAACTACCGCCTGGCGGATGATACCCGCTGGCAGCATCACGACATCGAGCCCTTGCCGAATGGCAATGTACTGGCGATTGCCTGGGAGCGAAAATCGAAAGCCGAGGCACTGGCAGCAGGACGGCTTCCATCCTTGATGGGGCATGAGCAGTTCTGGCCGGACATGATTCTCGAGATCAAACCCGAGCCTCCAACGGGTGGAAAAGTGGTCTGGGAGTGGCATATCTGGGATCACTTGATCCAGGATCGCGACCCGAAGAAAGCAAACTATGGAGTGATCAAGGACCACCCCGAGCTCGTGGATATCAACGCAGACGGAGGAATTGACGAGCCGTCTGAAGAGGAGAGGAAACACCTGGAGGCAATCGGTTACATCGAACCGCGCCGGGAAAGGCCGAATGCGGATTGGAACCACACCAATTCGGTCGACTACAATCCCGAGCTGGATCAGATTCTGATCAGCGTTCGCCGACTCAACGAGATCTTTGTCATTGATCACTCAACGACCACCGAGGAGGCGTCCGGCCACAAGGGGGGGCGGCAGGGAAAAGGTGGAGACATCCTCTACCGATGGGGCAACCCCCGGAATTATCGGCAGGGAACACCTCGGGATCAACAGCTGTATCGCCAGCATGACGCCAGGTGGATTCCCGTCGGATTCCCCGGCGAGGGGAACATCACGATTTATAACAATGGAAACGATCGTCCTGGAGGGGTGGAGTTCTCCGAGGTTTTTGAGATCGTTCCCCCGGCGGTGAAGGGGGGAGGCTATTCAAACAAGGAAGGACGGTTTGGGCCGGAAGAACCGAAGTGGTCCTATTCTGCCCCCAACAAGTCTGACCTGTACTCGGGAAGGATTTCGGGAGCTCATCGAGTCGCGAACGGGAACACTTTGATTTGCTGTGGCGAACAGGGTCGTGTGTTCGAGGTGACGCCGTCCGGCGAGATCGTCTGGGACTTCATCAACCCCATTGCGGCGGAGTCGGATCAGAATCGGGGGGACGGGCGTGGCGCTGGGAGGGGCGGTCGGGGCGGACCGGATCGACCGGAAAGACGCGATGCTCGTGGAGCAACAGGCAGAGGAAGAGAACGGGGAGCAGAAGGGCGACAAGGACGTGGAGGTCCTGGTGGACGGGGTGGTCGAGGAAGTCAAAGAGCCTTGTTCCGGGCGACTCGAATCTCGCCCGATCATCCGGCCCTCAAGGGAAAGGATCTGAGCCCCAAGAAAATGCCGACCCCTGAAAAGAAAGTCGAAGAATTCCGGAAGTAGAAACGCGCACCGGAAAGTCGATGAGGTGTGCTCCTCTACTCAAGAGATTCTCTCAACCTCTCGGAAAACGGCTTGCCTTTTTCCAGGGAGAGCTTGGCTAGCAGCTGCTCTACCCCATTCTTTGACCCTTCATCCAGAGTCGAAAGGGTGAAGTGGATGACTCCCGCGAACCATGTATCTGCCTTCACCTTGGTGGATTGTTGGGGGCGAGAAAGAAGGGTGCCCGCCAGGCGAATGTTGTCGAACAGCCGGGGGAGTGCTTCTTCGTTTCCGTGAAAGAAGAGCCCATCAAACAGGCGTACGATCGGTGGGTTCGATTCACTTTCTTGGGTGACTTCATCTGCCCATTGCGTTGAAAGATCGAGGAATGACTGACGGATTCCCGGGTTCAAACGAAGTTCGGTCTTCGCCTTGAGGATGTGACGGACTGCGTCGCGCATCAGAATTTCAGCCAGAACTGCTCCCACCTGGTCTCGGTCTCCCACGAGCCACCCCAGGTCTGGCGAGTTTGTCAGGTGGATCCGAAATACCTCTCGCAGAAGGAGGTGAATCCCGGATCCATCGGGAGATTCCAGGGCGCTCCGAAGATCGGCTCTTCGTGTCCCGGGAAAGAGAGCTCCCGTGATCTTTTCATCGTGGATGAGGTGCAAAACCTCTCCTTCGCCTTCGAGGCCGGCTCGGAGGTTGGCAATCTGGACGGTTATCTCCAGCAAGCCGGAGAGGGAGAGATTGTTGGCCGTCGCCTGAAGAGGCTCGGGTAGGACAAGCGAAAACCCACTGGCCCTTGATCTTTCTCCTGATCGGGCCAAAACGAGGGGAGCGCCACAGAGAACCCCGTTTGCCCTGGCGAAGATAAGGGGAAACCTGTGGGGTTCAAGAGAATGGGCACTCAAGTCGCTCGGAGCGCTTTCCGATAACAAAAGATCTGTAGACCAGCGAGCCTCTTTGACCGGAGTTTTCGCCTGAAACTGATCGTAGGCTGAGAGGAGGACCGGGTTTCCGGCGGTCGTTTTCGACACCTTCCCTCGCCTGGGATGAAGATCCACTCGATTCGTTGATGGCCTTTCTGAAGTACCTGGATAGAGGCCGGTCTCCTGATGAAACGTGTGGTTTTTGGAGTGGACGGTGGTTTTGATTCGCCAGCTCACCCGACCGAAGGTGGGGAGCGGGAGTGGCCCGAGGCGAACGGACCAGTTTGCACCATCTTCAAGAATTGACCGGATTCGGAGCTTTCTGTGCCTCGCTCCGAGAAACCGGACTTTTCGCTCTGTGCGGGTGCGGGAGATCCCCACCTGAACGAGAGCGCGGCTGGAAATGGACGCATCGAAGTGAAGTACAAGGATCAGATCGAGACGACTGAAACCTGGTTCGGTGGCAGAGATTGCCGATCCAAGGCGGATGTCCCACTGGAGATCCCCGCTCCCCACGGGAAAGGCTCTGGCGGACTTGACGGTGGCGAGGCGAGAATGGGAATTTTCCTTCCCGTCAGGTCGATCGGCTTCGTTCTGCCCCAGAGTCGTCAAAATAACTGGAGGTTGACGCGAGGGACCGGACTTTCCCAGGACGGCAATCAGAGCCGGAATGCCAGGGATTGTGATGCCGATTGCCAGGAGAGTGGCGGCAAGCCAACGAGTTTGAGGATGAGCACCCATTCTGACCAGGATATATCGGTCAAAAGAAAGATACAGGAGCCTTTACGCGCGTCGATGTATTTGATACAACCCGGCGCTTTTCCCGAGGAGCTCCCGAGCCAAGGCCGTATGCCGGTGCTCCGACAATCCCGCCTCGAGAAGGATCTTATCCGCGATTTCAGCCCGGGGTACCCCCTCAGGTCGGCGCGAATGGAATACCCCGTTGGGGACACCCCCCGAATTTCGGGTTTTATTGACGACTTTCCGCATGACTGCGGGAATCCTGGGGTTTAACCCCTCTCTGGAGAAAGACTGATGGATCGCAAGATGCCCCTTTCGAATGTGCGCAACGTGGGAATCATGGCCCATATTGACGCGGGAAAGACCACCGTGACGGAGAGAATTCTCTATTACACGGGAAAGACCCATCGACTCGGGGAGGTCCATGAGGGCGAGGCCATCATGGATTGGATGGACCAGGAACGGGAGCGGGGAATCACCATTTGCTCCGCGGCAACCACCACGTTCTGGAAAGACCATCGCATCAACATCATCGATACTCCGGGGCACGTTGATTTCACCGTCGAAGTGGAGCGATCTCTTCGCGTCCTCGATGGTGCGATTGCCCTCTTCTGCGCCGTCGGCGGAGTTGAGCCCCAATCGGAGACGGTCTGGCGGCAGTCTGAAAACTACTCGATTCCCAAGATCGCATTCGTCAACAAGATGGATCGAACCGGGGCAGACTTCTACTACGTCATCGATCGAATCCGGGAGCAACTGGGAGCAAATCCGGTACCGATAACGATCCCCATGCTGACGGAAGAAGGATTCCTGGGAATCGTAGACCTGATCACGAACAAAGCCATCTATTACGATGACGAAGATCTCGGCACGAAAGAGGGTATCCAGGAGATTCCCGAATTCATGGTTGAAGAGGCCAAGAAATGGCGTCTTCACCTGGTCGAGGCTGCGAGCGAACAGGATGAAGAGCTGTTAGAGCTCTTTTGCTCGGGCGAGGAAGTCAGCGAAAAGGCTTTGCAGGACGGACTGCGCCGGGCGACTTTGACTCGCAAGGTGGTTCCGGTCCTGTGTGGCTCTGCTTTCAAGAATAAAGGTGTTCGCCGGCTTCTCGATGCGGCGGTCCATTACTTGCCCTCCCCGGACGATCTTCCTCCGGTCATCGGCTACACGATGGAAAGTGAGAAGGTGGAGCATCCCCAGACCGAGGAGGGACCTCTTGCCGCTCTTGCTTTCAAGGTTGTCGCCGACAAGCACATGGGTAAGATGATTTATTTCCGGGTTTACTCGGGAACGATCCGCCAGGGAAGCTATGTCCTCAACTCAACTCAGGGCAAGAAGCAGCGAGTTGGACGGCTTCTTCGAATGCATGCCAACCGACACGAGGCACGGGATGAGATCTATTCGGGAGACATCGGAGTCGCCATCGGGCTCTCCGACACGGTGACCGGGGACACTCTCTGTGACCAGGAGACTCCTCTCACCCTCTCGCCGATTGAATTCCCTCAGCCCGTCATCTCGGTTGCGATTTCGCCTTCGTCCCGAGCGGATCGAGATAAGCTCCCGAAGGGGCTTGCCAAGCTGGCAGAAGAAGATCCCACATTCGTGGTTACGGTGGACTCAGAGACTTCCGAGACGGTTATCTCCGGAATGGGCGAGCTTCACCTCGACATTATTGTGGATCGGCTTCGCCGCGAGTTCGGCATCAACGCCGACGTTGGCCCGCCGCAGGTGGCGTACCGTGAGACCATGACCTCGCCGTTCGAGATCAACCACAAATATGTCAAGCAAACGGGTGGTAAGGGCCAGTATGCACATGTGGTCCTGCGACTTGAGCCCACGGATCCGGGCGAAGGATTCGAGTTCACCAACAAGATCGTTGGTGGATCGGTTCCCCGGGAATACGTCCCGGCTGTCGAGCGTGGAATCATCGAGGCCATGGAAGCGGGAGTTTGGTCCTCATCGCCGGTTGTTGATGTACGGGTGACCCTGGTGGACGGCTCCTCCCATGCAGTGGACTCTTCGGAGAGAGCCTTCAAGATCTGCGGTTCGATGGCGTTCAAGCAGGGCTTCCTGAAGGGGAACCCGGAACTTCTCGAGCCGGTGATGTCGGTCACCGTCGAGGTACCCAAAGACTACCAGGGTGGGGTCTGTTCGGGGATCTGCGGACGCCGGGGTCGAATCGAGGGCATGGAGGAGATCGGTGGCGGAACCGGTAGTCGAATCCGCGCCATGGTCCCGCTTGCCGAGATGTTTGGCTATGCCACTTCGATCCGTCAGGAGACGAGCGGGCGTGGAAACTTCACCATGAGTTTTGAGCATTACGAGGCGGTTCCGTTCTCCATTGCCGAAGAGATCGTTGAAAAGCGACGCAAGAAGCAAAAGGAGGAAGGACGCCAGGGCGTGATGAGCTGATATCCTTAGGGGATGAACGAGAGTCCCTATCCCAAGGTTGTTGGCGATTTCCGTCTGCTCAAGAAGATCGGGCAGGGGGGAATGGGGATCGTGTTCGAAGCCGAACAGATCTCCTTGGCGAGGCGGGTCGCAGTCAAGCTGCTTCCCCCCTCGTTCGCCCTGGATGAGCAAAGTGTGGCGAGGTTTCACGGCGAAGCGAAGAGTCTCGCCAGCCTCACCCATCCCAACATCATGCCGGTCTATCAGGTCGGTGAGTCGGATGGGTTCCACTACTTCTCGATGCATCTGGTGGACGGTTTGACCCTGGCAGAACTCCTCGAAGGGGTCCAGGCTCTTTCATCGGATCGCTTCCAGGGGGCACAGATCACCCGGGTGATCCGGGATCATTCTCCGCTTGTTTCGGCCGCCCGGCCGTTCGACGCGACCGTATCCGTCGATCAGCCCCCGGATGCTGACGCTACCCGCTCGATCCTTGGTCCGAGGGTCACCAGCGAGGAGGAACTTCGTGAAAAGGAAAGCCGGGCGGTTCCGGCTTCCCTGGAGACGGTTTCCCTCGACCGTGAATACATTTCTACTGTCTGCACCATGATCGCCGCAGCCGCGGATGGGCTGGCCTATGTTCATGAAAACGGCATCATCCACCGGGACATCAAGCCTTCGAACCTCATGATCGAAGGAGCAAGTGGCCGTGTCCTCATCATGGATTTTGGCCTTGCCCGGGAAGTGGGAAGCTCCCACCTCACCCAGACAGGCCAGCTTACCGGGACTCCCGCCTACATGAGCCCGGAGCAGATTCAAGCCCAGAAGACCTCGGTCGATTACAGGACAGATATCTATTCACTTGGAATCACCCTCTACGAGTTCTTGACTCATCGGCGTCCCTTCTTCGGTGTCACCGGGCAGGAGATCGCACGGAACGTGCTCACGGGAAACCCGGTTCGTCCCCGACGCCTCAACCCGAGACTTTCCAAGGATCTGGAGACGATCGTCATTCGGGCCATCGAGGTTTCTCCCGATCATCGATATCAAAAAGCATCCGAGCTCGCCGATGATCTCCGTCGCTACATGAACCTGGAGCCCATTCTGGCAAGACCGATCGGGCCGGTCGTTCGGAGCGTTCGATATCTTCGTCGGCACCGGGCTCTTTCGGCGGCGATCGTCTCGGCTCTGCTCGTGTTGTTCCTTTTCGGAGGGTTTTCCCTTGCCGGAAGTTTGCGTCGAGGGGCCCAGGTTCAAGACGCGGTGAGTCGAGGGAATCTGGCGGTCAAGAACGGAGATATCCCCGGAGCTTCGTCCGCTGCGGCGGAAGGTTTTCGATTGGCCCCCAAGGACCCCTCCGTGAATCGGCTTCGCTCGGAAGTGGAGCTCATGCATGTCAGGAATGCGCTGATTGAAAGAAAGAGGCTTGCCGCGAGCATTGAAGAGCTGGAGGTAGCCCTCCAGGAGGGGAATCAATTCGAGACCGACTTCATGGCGAAGGAGAATTCGGCGGACTACCGCAGTCAGGAGGAGGAACTCGATCGACAGATCCGGGAGAGATCCGTGCTGGAGCAGCGGGTGATGAGCCAGTTTTCCCTGGCGTTCAGCGCCGATCCCGGGAACACCGGGGTTCGTGCTGCCGAGCTCGAATTCTATGTCGGGCTGTGGGAGGAGGCTTGTGACCGAGAGGACCTGGCCGCAGAGAGTTTTTACGCCGAGCGAGTTGCGGCCCTTGATGTGAAGGGTCGTTTTCGAGAGGGTCTTCGAGGGAAAGGAGCTCTTCTGGTTCAGACCGAAGAGCCGGGTGTTGCCGTTCATCTTTTTCGATACCGAAGGATCGGAGGAACGAACGGAGAGCAGATCCGGCTGGCGCCTGCTCCGTGCCTGGAAGACGGAACGGTGCAGGACGATGAGTTTCCACCGGGTTTTCTGCCGGGGCAGACAGCTCTCTGCGTGATGGGGGTTGCTCAAGAAGGAGAAGCGGCGAAGCTTGGGCTCGAAGCCGATGATCTGATTCTGTCGGTAGAAGACCTACCCCTGGAAGCGGTGGTTGCCGGAGAGGTCGCCTTCAATCGACTCTTTGTCGCTGCGGGGGTTCTTCCTCTCGACCGGCTCGTCTCTCTTGATGGAAAACCCATCGGGGCCCTTTACGATTTTGAACGTTGGGTCGGCAAGGTTGCGAATGCTCGGCGTGATTTGAAGCTTGTGTTCGACACTCAGGGTGGAGAGCGAGAGGTCACCATCCGGTTCGAGGATTTCGGCGAGCTCTTGAGAATCCGTCCCCAGCGCCTCGATGATGTCCTTTCGAACCACGTGTTTTCTCGGGATGTGAGATTGCAGGTTCTTTCGAGTCGTGAGGGGGGAGTCCGAGAGGTTGTTCTTGGGAAGGGTGTCCCTTTGCAGGCCGAAGTTTTGCTCACCGCTTATCCGCTTGCGGTGATGCCTCAGTCGGTGGTTGGGGTCACTCCTTGTGAATTCTCCGATCTTGCCCGAGGGTCCTACTTGATGGTTCTTCGCCAGGACGGAAAGGAAACTTTGCGCTATCCGGTGATCGTCAAGAGGGGAAGCGTTGTCGAAACGAAGCATACCCTGAGTCCCGCGGGATCGAGTCCGGATGGTTTTGTCTGGATTCCTCCCGGGCCCTCGGTGGTTGGTGGGGATCGCCTTGCGTATCGTCCTCGAAGTCGGCACGAGGTGACTCTCGGCGGTTTCTTTCTTTCACGCTTTGAGGTTTCAGTTGCTGAGTACTTTGGGTTTTGCAATGCACCGGAAATTCGACGTCGCTACGGTCGATCAACTCGAGATCTGATGCTTCCCGGGGCCACCAAAGAAGGTGTTCCCATTGAACCTCCCTACTTCTGGCAAGATGGCTATCCTGTTCCGTACATTTCTCTCGACAAGGCCCACGAGTATGTGGACTGGTTCAACGACAGCCGAAGGGAAGACGGCTTCGAGTATTTCTTGCCATCCCGGGATGAGTGGGAGAAGGCGGCTCGAGGAACGGATGAGAGGATCTTCCCCTGGGGGAATCTCTTCACCTGGCACTGCTGTAAGGGATATTATTCCCGACCCGAGTTTCTCCCGAAGATCGGTCTTGAGCCTCGAGGTTCTTTTCTTTGCGATGAATCCCCGTACGGCATCCGGGACCTTGCTGGATCGGTGCGGGAGTGGACGTCCACGGTGGTGAGGCTCCCTCTCGTGGATGCCGGAGGGAAAACTTACACGGTTGACTATCACCTCGTCCAGGGGGGGAGCTACAGCCTGGATACCATGCGAAGGTTCCGCGTCGCCAGCACTCAGAGGAAAAAGACGACTTCGGGGCACTTAGGATTCCGGATTGCCGCTAGAAGGCAAAATCACTAAAAAACGTTAAGTCCCAAGGGGATGGGGCCTTGACGGAACCCGTCTCTTCACGCCATAATGAACCCGGGATCCGCTTTTTTTGACCTCTCTCGACCCGGTACAATCATGCCCCCACGCGCGATGACTCTCACTGTATGTTCGTCGATTCTGCCGATTTTGATTTTCTGTTCGACCTGCCTTGCCTCGGGAGGTGTGGTCAAACTGAAAACGGACGGCGGTCCCGATGGGTACTATTACAATGCTCTTGGTGTTGAAGCAGGACGGTTCGTAAGTCTTTACGACCCGAGCGACCTTGACCTTGGCGCGCAGATCTGCAGTACCCAGGTCAGGAATATGGATCAAAGCCAGATCACTCCGGGCTTTGATGATTACACCCTGTTCCATGACATCCGTCGAGAAGATCCGAATAGTCCGGGTTATGCCTTTCTGAGGTCTGGTGGCCTTCTGGCAAATGCGGATGTGAACTCGCTCCAGTCGTGTAGCACGAGTGGAGCGATCAGCACCGTCACCTTCGGGGGAGGAGCGGGAGTCCCTGATCCTCAGATCCGTTTCTTTTTGACGGCGGTGCAGCCCCAGAATCGAAACCCCCAGGATCCTTCCGACTTCTGCGGGATCCTGCTGGATACAACCTCCAACTTCGTGAACTCGGCACGCACCCAGAGCGTGCAAGCGGGAGGAGCCAAGCAGACCATCGGATTCAATCATTTTCTCGAGGCCATTGTTTTCGAGCCTCGTTTGATTGACCTTCGGGTCCGGTTTTCCGGGTCTCGACGCTTTCCGGGAGACCCGGGGATCAAAGTCATGTTTGCGAGACGGTCGTGTCTCCTGAACATGCCCACCTGTCGGATCGACGGCAGCGACAACACGATCGGGGTCAAGACGACCGACGATTACATCACCGCTCGTTTTACCGTCGACAACAACATGCCCGCACCCATGGTCCTTGGGCTTCGGATCGAGGCTGATCGAGGCCCGCTTACGGGGCAACCTCCGACCGATGCGACCAGTTTCTTCCGTCCGATTGGTGGCGGACCACCTCTTCAGAACCCGATCGTCTTTCCTCCCGGTCGAACTTTCTTCAACCTGGAAGTGCGGACTGTTTTCAAGCGTCCCCTGATCGGGCTCTTCCCGGTGAACGTGCCCTGGTTGGTGAAGCTTCTGGAGCCAAACGACATCACCTTGTTCGACTCCGAGGAAGACGTCTTGGGACTCCGTCCGTTCGCCGGCTTCTATGACGATGGCACCGCCGAGGTCTTCTCTGTACCCAGAATTCCCGTCCTCACCGGGGATGCAATTTGTTCCCGCTATGCGGCGACGGATTTGCCAAAACCTGGGGCTGACCTGACCATTGACAGCTTTCAGATTGTCGGGGGTACTTTTGGTCCAAATAACCTCCCCGGGCTACCTCAGGTCGAACTACGAACCGAAGATCCGATTCTCTCCTTGAATCCGGATCTTTCCCCCCAGGGGCTGGTGCGTCGAGCGGTTGGCCCTTTTCCGTTTGGAAGGCCTCCTTCCACGATCGATATCGATATCACCGACCTTCAGAATCGGGCAACGAGTATCGAGACGGCCCCCCACTACTGGCTTCTTGCTTTCCTGAACCCGGGAGATACCACCCCTCAATTCGGGATGGGGGGAACCGGAATGACGGCGATTGGTGGCGATACGGATGGCGACACCCAGGTGGATGAGAATTCGTTCACCAAGCCGGGTGACGGGGGGACTCCGGTTGACCCGGAGTGCGACACGAATTACCTGATGCGCGCTGATACGGACCCCCCGGCCGGAAATCCCTTCCGTAGCCTGAGGGGCAGGACCCATCACCCAACTCCTCTTCTTCGGGCAGCGGGAACCTACGTCAGGGTCGAGCGGGATCGAAATAACTAGACAGGATCTTTGTCATTCGGCGGGGACGATACTTCGAACCACGTGGTTTCCCTTGTCGGCAACAAGGAGGATTCCCTCCTGGGTGAGGACAAGTCCCATCGGATCCCGGAATCGAGCCTGGGACCCTGTTCCGTCGGCATAGCCGGGAACGCCGGGTGAACCTGCTACCGTTGTGACGATCCCGTCCGCCGAGATCCTTCGGATGCAGTGATTCTGGGTATCGGCAACGAAGACGGTAGATTCCCGGTCAACAACGATCCCTTGAGGGGAGCGAAAGAGGGAGAGATCGGATGGCCCGTCTTGATGGCCGGGAGAACCGACGCCGGCAATCGTGGTGACCAGACCGTTTTCGTCCACTTTACGAATGGCGTGGTTACCCGTATCGGCGACGAACACGGTGTTGGGCGAGGAGGGGGAGGTCGCGATTGCGGTCGGGAGATGAAAAAGTGCGTTGTGTCCCAGCCCGTCTCGAAAACCGGGGGCGGGGGATCCGGCGACTGTATTGGTGATCCGATCCGGAGTCAGGACCCGGATGCAGTGGTTTCCTGTATCGGCGATGATCAGGTTCCCCTCCCCGTCAAACGTCAATCCATGGGGAGCGTTGAACCGCGCGATCAAGAGGGGGCCGTTTGCGAATCCAGCCTCCCCGGATCCGGCAAACGTGTCGAGCCGGCCATTGGTCAGGAGGCGGCGGATTCGATGGGTGTCCGGGTCTGAAACGAAAATCGACCGATCGAGTGCCAGGGTGAGGCCCCAGGGTTTTCGGAGTTGTCCGTAGAGAAATGCGCCATCTCGAATGCCCGGTTCGGCGGATGGGTTGGCAATGGTGGTGACTTTGCCCGTGTTATCGACCCGTCGCAGCGAATGGTTGCCCAGATCGGAGACGATGACGGATCCGTCCACGTCCGTGAGAAGACTCGCCGGATTGTGGAGCCGTACCCGACTTCCCGCACCATCTTCTTGCCCAAAAGCTTCAGGTTTTCCGATGAGAGTCGAGACCACAAGCCGGGTCTTTTCGTTCCTCCGCAGGGCGGACTCGTAGCGCGGCGGGTTCTGGCATGAGTTCGTCAGGATGACGATCCCCACCAGGAGCAAAACAAACTGTCGACTTGATGCCATGATGAGTCCCTATCATTTTTGCTACCCTGTTTCTTCCCAGAAAGTTACAATTCGCGCCAAATCCCGGGGATGTCGGTCCGGGTTCGGACGTTGCTCACGGGCGGTGAGCCTCGTTCAGGGTTCGTAGCGAGCGGCTGCTCGCGACACCGGGTGATACCTGTGTGATACGAGGCGGAACAAGAAACGAACGGTGTGGGGGGGGTGCCATGAGTCATTCCAAGACCGCGGGGTCGACCAAGTCGAGTCCTCTTTCCTGGTCAAGTTTTTCTCCAAGAGGCGAAATTGTCGAGGTTCATTCGGACAATCTCCAGGTGGAGATGGCGCGTGGCTCATGTCACTTTTCGTGGTGTCCCACGATCGCCAAAGAGGTGAGCTACACGGACGAAGACCTTTTCCTTGTCATCCGGGATCCGGAAAGTGAACGGAATGTCGCCGAGTATCGTGTGACTCACCTGGTCAGCAAGCTGGTTGAACTGGCGCCAGACGCGGATTACGAAGCTCTTTTGGTGAGAAAAGAGAAGGCTTCTTTTTCCTGCTCCACGACATCCGAGGAGCTCCCTCAGGTGGCCCTTGTTACCGAGGAGGAGGGACGTCAGCAACTGACCTGGTCAGGGATCTCCTGGGATCGACTCCGTCGTGAGGTGGAGCAGGCTCATGGAGTGGAGTGGGAGCTCGACATTGATGTGGCTCTCCGGATCAGCCGCTGGTTTGCCGAGGGTGTCCTTCCGGAAGAGGAAGTGGTCTTTCCGGGTCTCTCCGACTCTCTGGTGCTCCTTGGTCACCCGCGACAGGTCGATATGGAGATCGTCTCCCGGGACGATGGCCGGCGACTGAAGCGAGTCTTTTCGGTGCATTTCAATGCTCGAAAAAACCTCGAGATCGTGGAAAAACTTGCCTTCCACAGCCCTCCATCCCCGCCAAGGCTGCATCTCCTTCGAGAGATCGTGGAGCCGGAATCCTATCAGCTTCGCGTGCGATGGGATGTTGACCATGAAGACTGGTCCGAGGTCGAAGACAAGATCCTTGGGCCGGCCCGCATGAAGTGGTCGGAGGTGGAAGTTGTCCTGCGTCTTTTCGACGTGACATCGAAGAAGACCGAGGTTCGGCCTCTCGAACAACGGATCGTGACCACGAGCGAAAGCTGGGTGATCCCTGATGTCGATCCTGGTCGAACCTATCAAGCCGAGCTTTACGTATCCAGTCGGGATACTCTCCGTCCGGTGGGAGATGCACTTCTTGTCTCTCCGACTCTCTCGATTCCTGCTCGCACCAATTCTCTCACGATCGTGCCCGTGGACGAGTCTCGAATCTACGCGTTTTGGTCTCTTGATCGGGAGCAAATGAAGGAGCTCGGGGAGGATCCGGATTGGTCAGGCCAGATTGTTCTTCATGTCTTTCGGGAAGAGAGTGGGGAGCTGATTCCAGAGCCCGATCTTGACGTGGATTTTCACTGGGAGGAGACCGCCGATTGGTACGTGTCCGTGAATCCCGATCATGTGTACCAGATGCGTTTGATCACCGTGAATGGACAAGGGGAGCTCAAATCATTGACGCCTCTTTCCAATTCAGCCCAGACGAAGCGGCTGACACGGGGAACGAATGCGGCTTCATTCCGCAGCTTGAATGTGACTCTCGAGCATCCGACCGTCCGTCTCCTGGATCATCCGGCTGATATCTCCAATCGATCTCGAGGAAGATTGGTCTTTTATCTTCAGGGCCACGCTCCGTACTGGCCGGCAGCCGGAACCGGGCTCCGTGGGAATCAATCTGCAAGAGATGCTCGTTCCCCCTTCCGGAATCAGCAATACGAGGCGGTCATCGAGAGCATTCTTCCTCTGGTCGACACGTTGCACACCCTGGGTGACGACGGGGTCGACTTCCGATTGGCCATGCTTCTCTCTCCACCCTTCGTCGCATTTCTTCGGGATCCTCTGCACCAGGAGGCTCTTCTGCATAAGGTAGATCAGTCGATTGCCCGTGCCCGGATGGAAGTAACCCGCACCGGTCGGCATGAGCCTCACCTGCGAGAGGCGATGGCCTGTCAACTGGATCGGTTGCTTCGATCCCGAGACGTTCTCTTGCGATCCAGGTTGGATCTCACCCGTCCCCTCCGCGAGCTTCAGGATCTGGGCCGGCTCGAAATCGTGACATGTCCGGCATCCCATGCTCTTCTCCCTCACCTTGCTCGCTATCCCGAGTTGTTGCGCACCCAGTTGCACGGCGCGGTTCGAGACTATGAGCGAGTTTTCGGGCGGCGGCCAAATGGACTTTCCCTACCCGAAGGCGGGTACGCTCCTGGCCTGGAGCAGGTCATCCAGGATGCCGGGTTCATCTATTTCTTTGGTCCGGTGGGTGCCGTGGAATGCGCCGATGGACCGTTGGCCCAGGACTCAGGCACGCCCGCTTTTGTGAAGGGCTCGGACGTGTTGTTCTTCCCGATCAATCAGGAAGAGTCCCTCTCCTTGAATCCGGGTCAGGGTTATCCCGCAGATGGTTCTTATCTTGAGTACCAGCGCATCGGAAGGCCGTTGCGATCCTATCGGGTCACATCCACCAGCTCGGGTCACAAAGAGAACTATGATCCGGATCCTGCCAGGGATCGAGCAGCCGAGCATGCTTCTCATTTCTTGGAGCGCTGGTCCTTTCACTTCCAGCAAAGGTATGAGTGCGGCTGGGCGAAGCCCGTGGCGGTCGTTGCTGCACCCACCACCCTTTTTGGGCACCGGTGGTACGAGGGGATCGATTTTCTTGATGTTCTTCTTCGCAAGCTTCATTTCGACCAGGACGTAACCGAGCTCTCGACTCCGAGTGACTACGTCCATGATCACCACTCCTTCCAGGAGATCTATCCCAACGTATCGTCCACCGGAAGAAATGAGTCTTTTGAGAGCTGGAGTTCAGGCTCGGTCTCCTGGATGCTTCGCCACATCCAGCACGCGAGTGACGAAATGGTTCGAATGGCGAACGAAGCATCTCTCCATGACGATCGAACACCTCTTGAGAATCGTATTCTTGCCCAGGCGGCCCGGGAGCTTCTGCTCGCTCAGAGTTCAGACCTTCCCACGGCCATCTCATCCGGCGAATTTTCCGAGCGCATGAAGGAGCGGTTCTTCGAGCTTCTTGGTTGTTTTTGGTCCCTCTCATCCATGTACTGGGGATTGAGTGACGGGCGAAGTGCCGATGAAGCCTTACTAGCTCGCATCGAGCGACGAGATTCGCTCCTTTCGGGGCTTGATCCCCTGCTTTGCGCTTCAGTACAAGACTGACAAGTAGGTCAGTTTGTGATAGGGTTTTGGTTCCTCAAGAATTCTATCTTGAAGCAAGAGAATGCAGGAAGAGAGCCAGAGAGCAAGGAATCATGGCGAATCATGGCCGAATGTGACGCTGGGTACTATTGTCGGGTGTGCGCTGAGTATGTTGACGGAATCGTAGATAGTGAAATCTATCTCCGATACGTTCTGCGCGACATCCCGTTTGCCGAGCTCGCTGGAATGCCGGAAGCCCACATCTGGTGCAACGGGAACCTTGCCCAGTACATCGTCGATCCTGCCTTTGGTAAAACGGTTCGGGTGGACGACGACCAGGATAAAGCTCGCCAGGACCCCCAAACCCGAGCCCTGATGGAGAAGGTGATCACCCTCGCCTGGCAGCGTCTTCAAGGACTCCCCGACTCCGGACTGGACGTCACCGAGTATCCCATGCCGGATATGGTGTCACCGCACGAAATGGGTGAGAGTCAGCTCGGGTCGGAAAAAGAAGACGCAGCGCCACGCAGCTGAGCGTCTCTGGGGGGGATTCTCTTCCCGAGTGATTTGCGTGCGCCTGCCCCTTGACACATGCTCTTGTCCTGGAAGACAATACATTCGTGAGGTCGGGCAACGGGTGTAACTTGATTCCCGGGTGCAAAACCTGGGATAGGAGGAAATTCGTGATGAACGGGATGCCCCGACTCAGGATCGTTATCTTACTGCTCTTTCCCATTTTTTCGCTGTGCGGGGAAGCCCTCGCGAGCGGTGGCGTGATCAAGCGCAAGACCGATGGCGGTGCGGATGGTTACTACTACAACGCACTTGGCACGGCAGCAGGCCGTTTCGGTTCGCTCTATGGCGCCGGCGAATTTGACGTCAACGCCATCATCTGCGGCGTGGCCACGGCAGATCTCGATCAAAGCCTGATCACTCCGGGCGTCGATGACTACCGTCTCATTCCCGATTTGAGAAGCGTTGATCCGAATTGCACCGGCTACGCAGACCTCACCGTAGCCGGACTGATCCTGACCGCCGACGCCAACTCGATCGTGTCCTGCTCGACCGCCGGTACGGTGCCCAACACCGCAACGTTTGGAGGGGGGGCGGGCACCGCTGATCCTCTGACTGCGTTTGTTTTGACGGCGACTCAACCCGCGAATAATGATGTCAATGAAGGCATCGATTTCTGTGGTGTTCTGCTCGACACGACGTCGATTTTTGTCAACTCTGCTCGGACACAGGGAGTTGTCGCGGGGGGAGCAAAAACGACGATTGGCTTCAATCACTTCCTCGAAGCGGTTGTCTTTGAACCCAAAGAATTCGACGTCAATCTTCGCATGACCGGATCATCTCGTTTTGCGGGCGATCCAGGTCTCCCGATTGTTTTTACTCGACGGCATTGTCAGTTGAGCAGCTCGAACTGTGTTGAAGATCCGACGGACCCGGGGTTTCGTGGAGTTCCTCTTCGAACAAAGACGAATGACTTCATCACTGCCCGCATCACGGTGGACAACAATAGTGGGGCGGCACCGCGGGCCTTGAATCTCATGATCGAAGGTGATCGCTCCGTCTTGAACCCCAAGCTTACTCCCAAGGATGTGACCAACTTCTTTCGCCCGGTGGGCGGGGGAGCCGGAATCATGAATCCGATCACATTCCCGAACGGGCGCACCGTGTTCAACCTGGAGATCAAGACGGCCATCAAGCGAAAGTTCCTTCCACTGTTCCCGATCGATTTTCCGTTCACCGTGTTCTTGCAGGATCCGAACATCACGAGCGACAGACCGGATGGCGAATCCCAGTTACTTGGGCTCCGGCCCTCGGCGGGGTACTACGATAATGATAGCCACGCGGGTGGGTTCTTCTTTTCTCAGAGCCCGGTGCTCACCGGCGATGCGATCAGCGTGCGTTTTGATTCCATTGATCTTCCACCGCTCGGGGCGACCCTTGATATCCGCGGCAGCTCGGTGGTTGGAGGAGAGTTCGGTTCCTCCGGATTAGCCGGGCTTGATGCTTTTCAGATCCGAGTGGAGGATTCGGTCATTCAAGGGAGCCCGGATCTCTCGCCCCAGGGACTCTTCCGAACCGTAGGCACGATTGCGGATCCTGGCAATGGGGATGGAATTCAGATGGGTCCTCCGGCGACGACGGTCCTCATTGATTTCACCAACATCTTTCTTATTCCTGTCAACCCGGCACTCAGTCCGAATCTCTTTGGCATGGCGTTCTTGAATCCAGGGGATACCTTGGCTTCCCTCACGGCCATCGGGGCCACGAGTCCGGGCGATACGTTTATCGGCAATTCTTCGGTCACGAATGCTTTCAGGAATCCGTCCGGAGCCTTCAATCAGAATGACATGGAGATTCGGCTCGATCTGAACGGCGAACTGGGGAACACCATCGAAATTCAGCGGAAGACCCGGATTCTCTCGTCAGCCTACCCGCGCCACGCGAAGTCGATGGTTCAGGTTGACAGAGAGGGAGTCGTCACGGAGTAAGTAGTCTTCTCGCAGGCCGGAGTCCAAGAGCGTCATCCACGTGAGTGAGGCCGAGCTGGGCTCGAAAGGCCGATCTTGCGGGTCCAGCGTGCCAGGAAAAACTTCCACCTCGGGCGACACGGTCGTCACCTGGCTCGGGGATGCGTTCGCCATCGTGAGTGCGGGCGGGATTCGTATACGGACCATAGGTGTCCTTACACCACTCCCAGACGTTCCCAACGACGTCATGAAGCCCAAAATCGTTGGGAAGGTACTGACCGATGGGGGCGTGGACGCTTTCCCCGTCCTTCAGCCAGTCAAGGTGGGCGAGCTTTCGGTCGGGGGCACCATGGTTCTTGCGATAAATGTCGGCCAGATTGGCGTACCCGTCGAGGCTCCGTTCATCGTCCCCCGTGAAGAATACGGTGCTTGTTCCGGCTCGGGCTGCGTATTCCCACTGGGCTTCGGTGGGGAGAGAAAGGCCCAGTCGTGCCATCCAACGGGAAGCATCTTCCCAGCTGATGTTCTCCACCGGGTGAAGAAGAGAATGAGGGCGTCCGTCTTGATTCCAGGTGGAGTCGTATTCCCGTTCGCTATAGGTGCTCGGGTTGTGTTCGGTGACCCGGAGCCACTGGGCCTGGCTCATCTCGAACTTCGAGATGAAGTACGGAGCGAGGCGCACTGACGTCACCGGGCCCTCATCTTCATTGGCGTCCGGATCCACGTTGGGACCTCGCATGCGCCTCCTTGATCGAGGTTCAGCCCCCATGGTGAAGGTCCCACCCGGCAGAAGAACGAAGATCATGGCCACCCCTTCGCTTTGAATCAGCTTCCCATCGGCTCCACGTTCCGGGATTTCTCCGGTCTGCACCTCGGCGAATTCAAAGAGCCCACTCTCTGGATCCTGGCCAACCGGGACGAGACCGATTTGTGGTTGGAGAAGGAGGCCCCTGTATTCCGGGCTGAGCTCTTCGTCTCGAATGAGGCTTGCAGTCCTGTTCCATCGATCCTGGTAGCGGCCGATCGTCTCCTGTTCGACGGTCTCCGCGAATCGGAGCCTGCTTCTTACCCTGGCGATTTTCCCGGTCTCGGGATGGCTGAATTTCTCGAGCTCCTGAATGAGTTCAAGGTGACTTTCATACTGCCACCTGTCGATGTGATCCCGGAACTCGGGAATCGAATCTCGTTCCTGGTTCCCCTTTGCCTTTTTTTCGATTTCCGCCAGATAGAGCCGGTGGTCGTCGATTCGTTTGGAGAGCTCTCCGGCCTGCTCGATCCACCTTCCCATCTCTTTGAGCTTCTCGGTGGCCGGCCAGAGATCCTCTTCCTCGGTTCGAAAGCGTCGAAGCAGCATCACATCCGCGAGGCTCTGGGTCTTCTTGTGTTCGGCAATGGCCGCATCGCGAAGCTGGTTGGCCGCCTGACTTGCGCTGTCGGCATTTTGTCTCGCCGAGTTCGCCCGGATCCATCCGATGGAGGTTGCTACCGTTCCGAAGATCAGGGAGGCCGAAATGAGAGCGCCCGCTATGACAGCGAGCCTGTTTCTTCGAATAAACTTGGAAAGAAGGTAAGTAAGACTCGGGGGGCCGGCGGAGACCGGGCGGCTGTGAAGATGGTTCTCGATATCCTTGATGAGGTCAGATACGGTTTCGTAACGCCGTGCACGATCTTTCTGCATGGCTTTGATGGTGATCCAGTCGAGGTCACCCTGGAGGTGACGGGTCAGAGATGCCGGGTCCGTCCTGCGTTTTTTCGCGAGTTCAGACGCGTGCTGACCCATTGTGCTGAGTTTGGTCGAGGGCTTGGGGGGCTCCACTTCACAAATCGCGTCACGGATCTTCTGGTAGGCAGCCTTCTTGACATCAGCGGTGAAGTCGAACGGCAGCTTGCCCACGAGAAGCTCGTAGAGGATGACCCCCAGGGAATAGATGTCTGTTCGGGTGTCGATGTCGATGCCGCGCTGGTCCGCCTGCTCCGGGCTCATGTATGCCGGCGTGCCGACGAAGATACCCCGGCTGGTGTAAAGGGTTTTATCGGTCAGGCTGTGTCCGGTTGCCTTGGCCAGACCAAAATCGATGATCTTGGGGCAATGCTCTCCATCTTGAGTGCTGACGAGCACATTCGATGGTTTGAGATCCCGGTGAATGATGCCCTTTTGATGGGCGTGCTGCACTCCGTGGCAGACGTCGATGAAAAGATGCAGTCGTTCAGCGGTGGTCAGATTTTTTCGATCGCAATGATGAGTGAGCCGGGTTCCCTGCACGAGCTCCATCACGAAATAGGGATAGCCTCTGTCAGACGTGTCTGCATCGAGGACCTTGGCGATATTCGGGTGAGTCATGAGTGCCAGTGCCTGGCGCTCTGATTCAAATCTTGCGATCACTTCCCGGCTGTCCATACCCGGTTTGATGAGCTTGATCGCGACGCGTCTTCGGACCGGTTTCGCCTGCTCCGCGAGGTAGACGACTCCCATGCCACCTTCGCCAAGGGCTTCGAGAATCTTGTAGGGGCCCACCTGGCTGGGCGGGGGCGGAATCTCACCTTGCCGGATGGAAATGGTCTCTCGGTCGTCGTGAGAGCTACTCAAGCCGGGGTCTCCGTGTCTTGTGCTTGCTCCTTCAAAGTCTGCTGGATCTGACCCCGTCCGCGTAAGTAAAAGTACAGGCCAGGAATCATCCAGACGTAGGCACAAACTCGCCACAGAAGGAAGATATTACCACCGTCGGTGATCTCGTCCCGAGTCGCGGTACTCATCAGTTCTTGAAACGCCGTCTCGCCAACACCCAGTCCTCCGGGGGTCAGCGGGACTGCATTTGCGAAGAGGCCGAGAGGGCCGACCACGAAAAAAGTAGAAAGTGTCGTGCTCACGTCAGGAACGGTTGCGTAGGTGCAAAGAATGATCATCACCACCAGGGAAGAGTGGCAAAAAATGGAGACCAGGACGGTGCCGATCAGGGTCGGGAGGTGGTCTCTGTACACATGGATGGCTTCGCCGATCCGCGCCAGATGCGCACCGAGAGGGAGCTTCACCAGAATGGACTCGACCTTGAAGAACTTGCGGACCCAGTGGGAAAGGAAGAGGGTCGAGCCGAGGAGAGCGGCGGCAAGGATCCCGAGGACGAAACAGGCAAGGATCTTCATGGAAGGGATGTCGGCGAGCCGGGGCCAGAACGAAAGGACGGCAATCGATGCCAGGACGAACAGCCCGAAAAGGCCAACGATTCGGTCAATGACCACGGTGGTGAGCGCTTCGTGTTTCAGGTCGGGAAACGAGTTGGCAACGTAGTACGCCTTGAAGACGTCACCGCCCACCGCTCCGGGTACGGCGAGATTCCAGAAATGCCCGATGAACGTGAGCCGAGCTGCGTCCCCGAAGGAGATTCGAATGGACTGGGCACGGAGAAGAAGCATCCACCGGACGATCCCGATGTTGAGGACGACGAAAAAGATCAGGGTCGAGATCAGAATCAATGGCCACTCCCGGGACAGAGTCTTTCCCAGAAGTCCAAGCTTCAGGGTGTCAGAGAGCACCATGTAGAGGAGGATCAGGGCGGCGACGCTGTACTTGGCGATCGATATCAGGGTGCTCTTCTTCAATTCATCAGCTCCGGTTCAAGGGTGGAATCGCAAGAGGATAACTCAAAAAAGTGAAAGAGACGAGGACATGCAGGCCCGCCGACGAGACCGGCAATGGAAAAAAATGCCTCCCTTCTCTACAATGTGCCCGGACTGAGCAGGCCTTTCATCGGGAGATGTCGCTTGCCCGGCCGATTCTGCCCTCCCCCGGCCAACGGGGTCATTCAGGGTGTTGTGGGAAAAGAAGGAGATGAGTGTGCGGATTCTGCATCTAGCTCGAATTGTCGGGTTTGTCGCCGTTGTTCTCGGGTCTCCCCTCATGGGGATGGCGACCTCCGAGAAATCCACGAGCCGCGGTGATTATGAGTTCATGTATCAATTCCCGGGGCCCAATCCGGTCGGGATGGTCGAATTTGACGTGGGTCGAGTCGATGTGAACAGGCCAGGCGGGAGCGGAACGATTTCCGTCCGTCATTACGGGGTTATTTTCTATCCGGCCGAGATGGACGGGTCGGATGTCCCGCTCCACGGTGGAGGTCCATTTCCCCTCATCGTCTTCGGGCACGGGCGCTATCAGGTTCAGCCCCAGGTGGGAAGCAACCACGAGCAGGCCACGTATCTGATGAGGCATCTCGCGAGCCACGGCTACATCGCGGCCTCGGTGAACCTTGACGTGGTCGGGCAATATGCAGTTCCGGCGGCAATTCCTCAGCGAGGTGAGCTGATCCACCGGACCATTGATCTTCTTGAGGAATATCATAACGACTCTGATTCCCTCTTTGCCTCCGGGGTTGATCTCTCGAGGATCGGGCTTGCCGGTCACTCTCGCGGGGGCGAGGGGGTGGTCGCCGCGGCGGTGAACAACGATGCCGGTCGGAACATTCTTGGCGTCTTCACCATCGCTCCCACGGATTTTCAGCTTTATTCGCTGACGGATACACCTTACTACAGCATCTACGGGGCCCGAGACGGAGATGTCAACAACGGGTGGCCCATCATGCTTTATGATCGGGCAGAACCCTTGAAGGGTTTTCTCTTCGTTTACGGGGCCAGTCACTTTCATTTCACCCAATCGATCCTGTTTGATGCGGCGGATATGCCGCGTCGGGCACACCACATCATTGCCAGAACCCTCGCCACCGCTTTCATGAAGCTCAATCTCGACGGGGATGATCAGGTACTTCAATTCCTCAGCTTTGATGAGTCGATTCCACGGACCGGGCATCGAGTGATTCGACACTACCCCCTGTTCGAGCACCCGGAACGGCTTGTTGTGGATGACTATGAGAACATCCCCCGTGACGTCCACGTGAACAGCCTGGGCGAAGACGTTTTGGAGGTGGATATTCAGGATCTTGCCGAGGCGAACTTGAACAGGCCCGGCAACACTCTTTATCACAGTTCTTTCGGGGTGAGAGTTACCTGGGACTATTCCCTGACCCCTCCGAATGAAGCGGCATACACCTCCCGTTTCCCCGAGATGATCAACGTTGATCCCTATGACTTCTTTTCTCTTCGGGTTTGCCAGCGGTTCAATCAGAGCTTCAATCCTCGAAACGAATTCCAGGATTTCGACGTCGCTCTTGTCGATCACAAGGGAGAAAGTGCCTCCGTGTCTCTCTCTGAGTTCGGTGGAATCCCCTACCCTTACAGCCCACGATTCGCGGGCGTTCCGGTGAAGAGTGTCATGCGATCGTTCAGGATTCCCCTGTCTCGTTTCGTCGTGTCGAATCCGAACCTGGATCTTGAGAGCCTCGCCGAGGTCTCGTTGTTTTTTGTTCGCACCCAATCGGGAAGGATCTTCATGGATAGCCTGGAGTTCACCAAGTAGATCAACCCGCATGGAGTTTTCTATGATGAAGAGGCCCGTCGTTTTCGTTGCAGGATTGGTTCTGGTCACTGGCTTGGCGCTGATCTCCTCCGAGATGATCGTCACCGGTGCTCCGGAAGAGATCGAGCCCCCAACCGAAGATTCCCAGCTTTTGGATCGGCAGCCAGGAGACTATCCGGGTGCGGTGAAGACGCCGCACATCGAGGAGGTCAGCCGTTTTGTGGGGGAGAATGATCTGGCGGTTCCGGGAGATGAGTACATTCGGATCGAGGGAACCAACTTCTTCGGTACCGCGGTCGGTCCTTTCGTGACCGTCGGGGGAAAGCAGTCATCGATGGTGCTCTTACTTTCGCCGACGGAGATCCTTGCATCCATTCCTGCGGGCATTTCCGGATTGGTCAAGGTGTCGGTCAAGAACCCGGATGGTCGGCAGGTCGACATGGCGGTTGATCTTCGTTGACTTCCGCCAACGAGGCGCCCTACTTCAATCTCCGGTAAAGGAGAGCGGCTGACTCGCTGAGCACCTCGGTGGGTACGGTGTGGACCGAGTTCTTTCCAAGATACGGTACGAGTCGGTTTTTCCGCCACAAGACGGCCCCTTCCAGGGCGTAGCCCCGTTGCAAGTAGCTCCTGGTTTCTTCGATGAAACGGGTACTTGAACCTTCCTCGAGGCCAAGAGAATAGGGAACGTTTACGCAGAGGATCATCGCTGGTTTCTTTTCTTGCACCTCCCGTAGCAACTCGTCCTGGCGCTCCGCCGCATCCTGGTAAGGTCCCGTCAAGGGATAGGTGAAGATGTAGCGGGTCACACTCCGTCGCTGGGCGTGAAAGAGGATCTGTGGTTCCGACCCCAGGATGAAGATTTCCTCGGTTTGGCTCGTGTTCTCGCGGATGTACTCTCCCAGGGTCTCGGCGATCGGAAAGATCTCTGCGCCGTAGAGGGTCTGGGAGATGCGCTCAGGGTCGAGGGAGTAGAGAGTTTGATTGTGTAGGACCGCGGGGAAGATGATGGCGGCAGCGAAGGTGCCACTCAGCGCGAGTCCGATCAGGGGGTTTCTATCGACCAGGAATTTCTTGAACCAGGCAAAGGAAAAGCCCACCAGAAGGCTGAGCGGTGCTGCCGCGGCGAGGAAGTAATGGGGGAAGAACCGGCATCCAAGAGCGGTTCCGGCGAGAGCGCTGATGAACCAGAGAAAAACGAAAATTCTTCCCGGGGTCCGCTGAGCGAGGGCGATGAAAAAGCCAAGGCACGAGAAAAGAAGGAGAACCCAGTGTTCCTTTGCGATGTTGGCGAGCACCTGACGAAGAAAGAGGAACGCGTCTGTCTGGCAAGCAGAGCCCACGTAGCCAAAGTTGTGAAGATAGGCGCACTCGATGAAGTCGCCGACGGTTCCGGTTGCTAGAAAGGGGATGGTTGCGAGAAAGAATGTGATGATGACACCGCCGAGGAAGACGGCAAGGTGGACCATTCGCCGGG
>JAJDCM010000200.1 GCA_029260825.1 Planctomycetota bacterium
CTTTCTCAGGGATCGCCCGGTCTGAAGAAGTTCATAGATTTTGGACTTGCTGATGTTGAGATTTGTCCTGGCATAGTGAGCGGTGCAGGAGTAACCGAGTTGATGAAAGAGTTCTCGCTCTTCCATGTCGTTGAGAAAGAACGCCAAGAAACGATTCCCCGTGTCGTTGGATCGAAGAGCCCCGTGGATTCGTTCGACGACATCGTCAACAGGAAGACCAGAGACGAGTTCTTCTCGGGCGTATTCATGAAGACCAGGCGTGGTCTGAATGTGAATTGCCACGGATACTTTCTCCTATTTCTCTTACAATCTTCTCTTACAATCTTTTCTTCAATGCCCTCAGTGTGAGCTACAAGAATGTTTCGTTGTTTAGATGATGATATATCCTAACATAATGCGAACATAGAGCAAGATGATCGCTTGGTATTATTGGAAAATAATCAGTAATATTCAATAATGGTCGGAGTGCCTTCAAAGAGTACTGACCCTTTGATCCGAGCCGTGGCCGATGACTCTCTTCGCTTGAAAACGGAGATCTCTTCTTGAAAAACCAGGACGAGTAGCCAGCCCCCCTCACGCCTGTCGCCGGAGGCTCTAACAGCCCGTTGACAAAGTCAGATTCCGCCGAGGACAGCCCTTTCGACCCAGCTCTGCGTCGCCGGAAAGCACAAGAATCAACAAATTCGAGTCCATTCCGGCTCCTTGATCTGAGCCGAAATGACTCGCCCTTGGCAAAAAGCACTTTATCAACGGACTGTCTAGGGAGCAGGCGTTAAGAGTTGTCCAAGAACTCAATTCCACGGATCATTCCCATTTTTCTAGTGTTCAAGTCTCGAGATGCCTCGTTCAGTGATTGGTTGGTGACCCACACGAAAGTCGGAAGGCCCTATTGGTTTTGCGTCCTCCTGGTTCCCCTCCCTGAACCAGACGACTCTTACCCGCGGCGGGTTACGCCCAATCTTCAATTTTGCAATGTCCACTTCTTACTCGTCACTATTCCACTCGAAACCGCCAGAGAGCCTTGTCCTTCCTTCTTGCTCACAAACTGTGGGGACATCAACATGTGTGGTCCAGCCCGCCGCTGCCCTCCGGGCATACCAGCCGGTCGACAACTGGCCCTTCGGGATGAATAATGGCGTTTTCGCCCGACATCCCAGGACTGACCATGACGACCAGCACGATTGAAACAAAGCGCGACGCGAGGCCCGGGGTTCTTCTCCTGGGGCTCGCGATTGCTTGTGCGGTATATTTTCTTGCGGGAAAGCTCCCGTTTCCCGAGGATGTCTCTTCCTACCGGGCTCGGATGGCCGCCGCAGTGACCGCGCTAACGGCAACCTGCTGGCTTGGCAATGCCATGGGGGTCGGCATGGCATCTTTGATTCCTCTTGCCTTGCTTCCTTTGCTGGGGGTTCTTCCCGTTGCGAAAAGCGCCACCGCGTACTCTCATCCGATTCTTTGGCTCTTCTTTGGTGGGTTCGTCCTGGCTCTCGGGGTGGAACGGTGGGGGCTTCATCGACGGATCGCTCTCAGAATCATCTCGATTCTTGGGGTGAAACCGAACCGACTGATTCTTGGATTCATGGTAGCAGGCGCTTTTCTGTCGATGTGGCTCAGCAACACGGCTACGACCCTGCTGCTTTTTCCGATTGCCATGGCGATGGTTCAGAATCTACGCCGGGCCGACGTCGTCGATGCTCGATCGGAGAGAAACTTTGGCTTTGTGCTTCTGCTGGGAATTGCGTTTGGCTGCTCGGTGGGTGGCATAGGAACGCCTATTGGTACGTCGCCGAACGCACTCTTTCTCTCCACCTACTCCGGGTTCGTCGACAAAGGAGCTCCAGCCATTGGATTTCTTCAGTGGATGATCATTGCTCTTCCGGTGACCCTCCTCATGGTTCCACTCATCTGGCTCTTTTTGACCCGGATGGTGAGTCGAGTTCCTGAGGGGAATTCCGAATCAAAGAAGATGCTCGATCGAGAAGTTCGGGCACTCCCGCCCATGACCTCTGCCGAATTTCGGATGGCAGGCCTCTTCGTCCTGGCCGCACTCCTGTGGACGACAAGACAGGACTTCCAGTTGAGTGAGGGGTTTACTTTTCCCGGATGGTGGCGGTTGCTTCCGGTGGAGACTCCCAAGGACATCGGAGACGGGGCGGTTGCTGTCTTCATCTCGGTGATTGCGTTTGTGGTTCCCTCCGGACTGAAGAAGGGCCAGGCGTTGATGAACTGGGAGCATGCGGTCAAGATGCCGTGGGATATCTTGTTGCTGCTTGGAGGCGGGATTCTCATCGCTCGCTCGTTTCAGGAATCTGGTCTTTCTGATTCGATCGGTCTTGCCATGAGACCGGTTGTGGAAGATCTCCATCCTCTGGTCATGATTTTCTTTGTTTGTTCTTTGGTGACGTTCTTCACCGAGGTGACGAGCAATACGGCCATGGTGTCGTTGTTCTTGCCCATCCTCATGAGCGTTGCTCTTGCCGGGAACATTGACCCCCGTCTGTTAATGATCCCAGCCACGTTTTCCGCGTCTTGCGCATTCATGCTCCCCATCGCCACGCCTCCCAACGCAATCGTCTATGCATCCGGAATGATACCGATGGCGCGGATGGCTCGAGTGGGTTTCGTGATCAATTTGATGGGCATTGTGGTGGTCACTCTTGTAACTTGGTTCGTAGCGGTGATTGTTCTGGGGGTTCAAACGTCGGGCGCCCCTGAGTGGGCAAACTAGTGGTGTTAGTCCGATGTGTCTTTGCAATAAGTGGGCTTCATTGTAAAGACATGTTGGATTCAAGAAACTATGGGTTGAGATGGTCTCGGAAAAGGTAAATATCGATTCTCCCGATGCGAGAAGAACTTCACCAGGTAAGAAGTTCTTGTTTTCCGGTTTGATGATCCTCCTCACCCTGTTCCTTTCGGAAGTAGGGTTTCGGATCTACTACTTTGCCGGGGAGGCGCCGCCTTCTGTTTCCCTTGTATCCCAAAGTGAAGACTGGAAGCGGAAATGGGTGGAAAGGCGGCAACGATCGGACAAAGAGATCTTCCACGGCTATGATCGGTATCACCCTCTTTTTGGCTGGATCTGCAAACCAAACCTCGAGTCTTTCCAGGATGGGAGGCAGCCCCCGGTTTCAACGAATTCTGTTGGATTCCGGTCGACTCAAGATTTTGACCACGAGAAGCCGGAGGGCTGGACTCGAGTGGTCGTTGTCGGTGATTCGTTCACTTTTGGAGAGGAAGTGGGTGACGACGATGTCTGGCCGTTGCGCCTGGAGCAACGCCTGGAGGATGTAGAAGTCTTCAACATGGGGATTCACGGATTCGGCACCGATCAACAGCTTCGAGTTCTGGAGGAGGAGGGAGTCAAGACTCATCCGGATGTGGTGATTGTCGGATTCTTCCTGGAGAACATTCTTCGCAACGGTCTTTCTTTTCGTGACTATTCAAAGCCTCGATACATTCTTCAGGGGGAAGACCTCACCTTGACGAACAGCCCGGTTCCGTCCCCAGGCGAGCTCCTGGCACAGAAGCCGGACCGACCCCTGAGCTATTTGCTGCACCACCTGAAGACTCGTTTGGCGAGTCGACTCATCGGATCCAACCTTGATGAACTTGCCGAGAAACAGGGATTGTTTCCTCTGACCCGAGCGATTCTTGCTCGAATGAAAGAGAGGTCGGAGGAGTGCGGCGCGAAGATGATGGTTGTTGTTATTCCCGGCCTTCACTGGCCGATGCCCAAGGCGGAGGAGCTGATCAAAGTCTGGGGACAAGAATCAGGGTTCGAAGTGGTTGAGCTTACACCTCCTTTTGATGCGGCCGAAAAAGAGTACAAGAAGTCAATGTACTCGACGCTTCATCATAATCCGCTCGGGAACTTCATCGCTGCCCAGGCGGTGGGAGATGCATTGGTCGAGCTTGGTTGGGTGAAGAAGCCCTCGGAGGAAGTGGTGCTGGCAACCCAGGAAACCTTGGAGGGCATTCTCTCTGACGACAATGCGAAGCCACTCGACTTTTACAATCTTGCTAAACGGGCCAAGGAGCGAGGCCGGGTTCGAGAGGCGATTCGATATTATCGAAAGACCTTGCGATTGCGTCCCGATGCCGCGCTTGCGGCAAGTGATCTTGCCTGGATCCTTGCCACCCATCCCGATGAAGAAATGCGCAATGGAAACCAAGCCGTGGGTTGGGCGGAGAAGGCTTGTCGCTCAGCGGAGTTCAAGAGCGTTTCCCCCGTTGGCAGTCTGGCAGCAGCCTACGCCGAGGTGGGGCGTTTCGATGAAGCGATCGAAATGGTGAAGAAGGCGATGGATCTGGTCCGAGAGAACCCCTACGAGGCTCAGGTCTATGATCTTGATGCGATGATGAAGTCGTTTGAAGCTGGTAGCCCGTTTCGGTCAAAGATGGGACGCTAGGGTTTCAGAACAACTTTTCCTGTCGATACTCCGGCACTACCGTCAAGCACTCCGCATCGTCATTCCTCACGTTGTTGACCCGTCGATTGATCGCTTCTGCCTTCATCAAGGAGGCTGGAAATGGAACGAGAAGATGGTTCACTTTTTCCGGCTCCTGAACTTTCTTGTCCAGCCAGAGGTCGTAGGACTCCGGTTCAAGGATCACCGGCATCCGATCGTGGTACGGCTTCACCACTTCGTTGGGTTGGGTGGTCAGGATTGTCACCGAATCGACCCGCTGTCCCTCAGGAGACATCCAGCCATCCCACAACCCGGCGTAGGCAAAGGGGCGCTCATCTTGAAAGCGAATGAAGTAAGGATGCTTCAGTTTCTCGATGGTTTTCCATTCGATGAAGCCGTCGCTGAGGACCAGGCATCGACGCAGGCGAAAGGGGCGCCGGAAGGCGGGTTTTTCCGCGGCTGATTCTCCCCGAGCGTTGATCATGCGGGCGGCGCCGGAGCGATCTTTCGAGAAAAAGGGAATGAGACCCCAGTGCATGAGAGAAAAGTCTCGAGCCGGGTTCCCGGCGTCATCCTGCTCCTCCAGCTTCTGGGCCCGAATGACCGGTACTTCCTGGGTAGGAGCCACGTTGTAGCGCGGGGAAAGATCGGGAATCAACTCCATCTGAAAGGCCTTGGCCAGAATTCCGGCGGGGGTCGTCAGGGTATAGCGACCGCACATGGTCTCGTTCCTTCCTCGTGATTCCTTTGTTCTTCTCTCGATCCCTGACGCTTCACGGATGCTTCACGGATCTGATACGGCGCGATTCAGGCTGGACGCACGATCCGCGCTACCATACCATGTTCCACCATGAGCAAGAAAACCGTGATCATCGCCGGTGGTGGAGTTTTTGGAGTCACTGCCGCGATCTCGTTGGCACGTCGTGGGCGCGAGGTAACTCTCATTGACCCGGGGCAGCTCCCCTCTCCATTGGCCGCGTCCACCGACATCAGCAAGGTGGTTCGTCGAGAGTACGGTACCGATACCTACTACATGGAGCTTGGTGAGCGCTCGATCCAGCAATTCAAGGCCTGGAACGAAGATTGGCCGGAACCCCTCTACCATGAAGTTGGACTTCTTCTCCTTTCGCGCGGAGGGATGAAGCCCGATAGCTTTGAATATGAGAGCTACCAGACCCTACGTCAGGCTGGCTTTGATCCCGAGCGGTTCAACAAAGAGAGCCTCAAGGCTCGCGCGCCGGCATGGAACGCCGAGGCTTTCCCCGACGGCTTCTTTCACGCACCGTCCGGATACGCCCAAAGTGAGAAAGTTCTTTCTCAGCTTCTCTCGATCGGTGAATCGCTAGGCGTGGAGTTTCGGGAGGAGGAGGGGCTGGCCGGATTACTTGAGAGGGATGGCCGCGTCTTCGGTCTTCGCACGACCAAGGAGAACGAAATTCAGGCCGACCAGACCCTTGTTGCGGCGGGGGCCTGGACCGGCCATCTTCTCGGTCTTACGTGGGGGCTTTGGGCCTCAGGTCATCCGGTTTTTCATCTCCGGCCAGAGAACCCGGATCTCTTTCGCCCGGAGTGTTTTCCGGTCTTTACTGCCGATATCGCGGAAACGGGTTGGTACGGGTTTCCCATCAATGACGACGGAGTGGTCAAGGTCGCTCGGCACGCGCTCGGGCGAAAGATTCACCCGGACGAAGAGCGAGTGGTCACTCAAGACGATCACAAAGAGCTTCAGAAGTTCCTGAGCTTTGCCCTTCCAGATCTCGTGACGGCAGAGATCGTGTATACCCGACTCTGTCTCTACAGTGACACCGCGAATGGGCATTTCTGGATCGATGAAGATCCGGATCGAAAGGGTCTCTTCGTCGCCGCCGGAGGGAGCGGTCACGGCTTCAAGTTTGCTCCGATGCTCGGTGACATCATCGCCGACGTCCTCGATCACAAGGACTTTCGTGAACGGGGTCGATTCGCCTGGAGAGCGGGAGCTGCGGAATTCAATAACGAGGAAGAGTCGCGGGCGACCCACTCGAAATAACCCGCACCAGGAGCTGTCTCAGAGCTGGAACATCTCGCTCATGACTCGCTCGTCGAGACCATGGCCCGGGTCGAACAGCACATCAAGGGTCACCTCCCGATCCTCAAAGATCTCCACACTCACCACATCCCTGATTTCCGTGGAGTCGGCGACCGAGGCAACGGGCCGCTTGTAATGGTCGAGGATCTCGACCTTGATCCTGGATGTGTTGGGAAGAAGAGCTCCCCGCCATCGTCGTGGACGGAAGGGACTGATCGGCGTGAGGGCAAGGACCCCGGTTCCCAGGGGGAGGATCGGTCCGTTTGCCGAGAGGTTATACGCCGTGCTTCCGGCTGGAGTGGAAAGAAGGACTCCATCGCAGATCATTTCTTCCAGACGCACCACGCCATCGACGTGAATCCGGAGCTTCGCCGCTTGCCGGGTCTGGCGCAGCATGGAAACCTCGTTGATCGCGACCAGCTCCATACTGGCTCCGGAGTCGTGTTGAGCAACCATCCGAAGAGGAAAGAGAGTGGTCTTCTGGGCCTGGGAAAGTCGGTGCGTCAGCTCTTTTGTGTTGAATCGGTTCATCAGGAACCCGACCGATCCCTTGTGCATCCCGAAGATGGGAACGCCTCGTCGAAGCTGAGCGTGCATCGTTTGAAGCATGAAACCGTCACCACCGATGGCGACGAAGACGTCGGCTTCCTCCGGGGAAGAATTTCCGTACTCCTTTTCGAGTGCTGCCAGCGCTTCCTGAGCCGACGCGGTCGGGCTGGCCAGAAAGGAAATCTTCTCGAAGTCCATGGTTGCCTTGCTCCTTTTCGATTCTGGAGAGTGACCCTGCTGGTCGCTTGCAGTCGGGGTAGAGCCCCCACTCAGAGAAAGTTAACAGAAACTTGGGGGGAGCGATCGGTATTTTTGGCTCCACTTTTTTGGATGAATGACAGTCCCGTGACACGGCCGGGGCGGCGGTGTCCTATACTTGTGCGCGCTCCTTTCGGGTCACGCCCGGAAGGATTGTTCACAAAGCCCGAGGATTGTTCACAAATAGAGTGGAGCACGCTCGATGCGGCGTCTAGGCATGGTGGGAATTTCGTTCCGGAGATCCTCTCAGGAGGAACTGGCTGGCTTTACGTTCGCCCCGGATGAGATGCCGGCACGAGAGGCAAGCTTGCATGAAGCCTGTGGGTTTCTGGAATGCGTGTATCTGGCCACCTGCAATCGGGTTGAAATCGTCTTTGTTTGCCGCCCCGGCGTCACGGTGAGCGAATATCGTCGACGGATTTTTAGACACTTCCTTCGGCCGGAAACGACCGGTCTCTCCCCCGAGCTCGAGAATGAGGCCGATCGGGCTCTTCATGCCTACGAAGGGGAAGGGGCGGCCGAGCATCTTTTCTGCGTGACCGCCTCCATCGACTCGATGAATCCCGGGGAATCCCAGATCATTGGCCAGGTTCGAGAGGGGTTTTCACGTGGGAAGCAAGCTGGCCGGGTTGGCCCCCGACTGACCCTTGTTTTTGACGAGGCGTTTCGGGCGGCCCGACGCGTTCGGTCGAAATCCGGTCTCTCGGTCGATGGCACATCCATGGTTTCTCTGGTGACGGATGTCATGGAAGAGAAGCTCGCATCGTCGCCTGGCTCACTGGTCATGATTGGCGTCGGGGACATGATTCGTCAGTGTGCCCGGAAGTTTTGTCAACGGAGAGGGGTTTCTCTGCTTTTCGTCAATCGGACTCTTTCTCGGGCGGAGGAGCTTGCAAAGGAATATGGGGGCGTCGCCTCTTCTCTTGAGACCTTTCAGAAGTCTCCTCCTCAATGCTCGGTGATTCTTACTTCGACCGGAGCTCCCGAGCCAGTTCTGGGTGAGGTCCTTTCCCGATTCAGGGAGCATGAGACACTCCCTCTCATCATCGATCTTGCCATTCCTCGGGATACGGAGGTCAAGGCCGCCGAGGCTCTTGGAATCGAGCTCTACGATATCGATCGAATCGAGGGACTTGCTTCGACCCAGCGAATTGCGAAGAGAGAACGGATCGGCAAGGCGAGGCAAGTCGTCGACCATTCCCTCGAGACACTGAGATGGAAAATGGTGGATCGAGAGGTTGGCCCGGTCATTGGCGCACTCCAGAAGAAGTACAGGGAAACCGTGGAAGACCAGGTCAAACGACTCGCCAAGATCGAAGATCCAGAGCGACTTACCGAGTGGGCCCGGGGACTGGCTTGTCGTTTTGCCCACATCCCGGTTCTCGGCTTGAAGCGGGTTGCATTTGATCATGGTTTCGAAGCCGTGGAGTCCTTTCTCGCCGGGCTGGATGGAGAGCTCGGGGAAGACCTGAGGACTTCGTGGACCGACGACGGTTTTCATCCTGTTTCTGTTGATCCGGAGGAGAGGACTTGAGTTCTTCCCCTGTGGATAGCCTGGTCATCGGGACCCGCGGGAGCGATCTTGCTCTCGTCCAGTCCAGGCACGTCGGCGGACTTCTCGAGAAAACGGGATCCGTCTGTCGGCTGGATATCATCAAGACCCGGGGAGATCGCATCCAGGACGTTCCGCTTGCATCCATGCCGGGAAAGGGTTTCTTCACCAAGGAAATCGAAGATGCGTTGCTGGCAGGAACCATCGATCTTGCCGTCCATTCCCTGAAAGACCTACCGACCGAGTCGCCGCCCGGATTGCAGGTCGCTGCCATCCCTTCGCGAGAGGATCCTCGAGATTGTTTGCTCCTGAAGCCGGAAGCTGTGGACGAAAAGGAGCCAGGAATTCCGATCAAGGCCGGTGGGATCATCGCCACCGGATCGATCCGAAGAAAGACCCAGGTCAAATACCTGCGCCAGGACCTGGGCTTTGCCGACCTTCGAGGGAATGTTCCGACCCGAGTCAGGAAGCTTCGGGAGACTTCCGAGTACCACGGAATCGTCCTGGCGAACGCCGGATTGCGCCGACTCGGCCTTGACCTCTCCGACCTGTTCGTGCTGCCTCTGGATCCCAAACTGTTTCTACCGGCTCCGGGTCAAGGGGCGCTTGGGCTTCAGACCCGGGATCCGGACGACCGGGTTGTGAACCGAGTTCGAAGTCTCGCCGATCCTCTGGCTACTCGCACGGTCGCCGCGGAAAGACGTCTTCTTGCTCTCCTTGCGGGGGGATGTCACCTCCCTCTTGGCGCCCACGCGACGATGGCCGGCGACGAGGTCTTGCTTCACGCTTTTCTTGGAGACACCGAGCGATGGGGAGCCGCTCGAAGGATTGAAGTCTCCGGCAAGGATCCTGACGAAGTGGCGCATCTCGCGTTTCGTTCTCTTCTCCAAGGATAATTCATGGATGTCAGAGGGCTTCGGGTTGTGCTCACCCGCGCGGCGGAGGACAGTACTGAACTGGCTGAACGTCTTTCCCACCTGGGAGCGACGGTCGTTGCTTATCCGTGCATTCGTGCTCTTCCCGACGGGGATCCGGATGAGATCGAAGCCGCCTTTTCCGCCCTCGAAACAAAGAAGGTGGGGTGGGTGGCCTTTGCCAGCCGAAACGGGGTCCGGTATTTTGCCCGACGAGCCGGGGAGTGGTTGGGTTCGTTCCTCTCTCAGCCCCGGGTTGCGGTGGTGGGGCCCGGAACGGCCGATGAGCTTCGAGCCGTTCATGGCGAGCCTGACCTGATCGCCAGGGAATCAACGGCAGAGGGGTTGGCTCAGGCAATTCTTTCGGCCGGCACCCCCGCATCCGGAGAAGTTCTTCTTCCCTCGGCGGCAAAAGGTCGGCGGGTTCTTGGGGAACGGTTGAAGGAGGGCGGCTTTCAGGTACGGAAGGTTACGGTGTATCGAACGGTTGTGGCCGGAGTTGAGGCTCCTCACCTGTTTCCTGAATCGCCACCCACCGACATGGATGTGGTCGTTTTCACCAGTCCGTCGACCGTGAGTGGTTTTTTGAATCGAGTGTCCAGCCTGGATTCCGTTAGGATCGTGTCGATTGGACCAACGACTTCCCAGGCGCTCCGGGAGCGCGGGATCACAAATATCTGCGAAGCAAAGCAGCATGACATGTCGGGGCTTCTTGAGATCTTCTCGGGAACCTGATGGAGAATCGATCTTGAACAAGTGGAAAGACGAACCGGATTTTTCGGATGCCCTTCTGGAGCGCCCGCGCCGTTTGCGCCGAACTCCCATCCTGCGAGAAATTGCCGCTGAAACTCGAGTCGAGCCCGAGCGGTTGATGATGCCTCATTTTGTAATTCCCGGAGAAGCTGAGCGCAGCTCGATTGAAGCCATGCCGGGGATCGAGCGGCTTTCCGTGGACCTGCTGGTGGATCAAGTTGGAAGTGACCTTGAGCTCGGCATCAACAAGGTTCTTCTCTTCGGGGTCCCCGAGACGAGCGAGAAAAACGATACGGGTAGCTCGGCGTCCGACGCAAAGGGTCTTGTGCCCAAAGCGGTGACGGCCTTGAAGAAGGCCTTCGGTGAGGATCTTCTCGTGGCGACAGACGTCTGTCTGTGTGCCTACACGGATCACGGCCACTGCGGTGTCCTTTCGGGCGGCGAGGTCTTGAATGACGAGAGTCTTCCTTATCTTGCGGGAATGGCGGTGGCCCACGCCCAGGCGGGAGCGGATATCGTAGCCCCTTCCGACATGATGGATGGCCGGGTCCTGGCCATTCGTGAGGGGTTGGATGAAGTGGGCCTTTCCCACACCGCAATCATGTCCTATTCGGTGAAGTATGCCTCGGCGTACTACGGTCCTTTCCGGGAGGCGGCCGGGTCGGCTCCCGGAAAGGGAGATCGAAAGGGCTACCAGATGGATCCCCGCAATCGCCGGGAAGCCAAGCGGGAGGCGGTGATGGATGAGGAGGAGGGAGCGGACATCTTGATGGTCAAGCCCGCTCTTGCCTATCTCGACATCATCTCGGATGTGCGAGAAGAAACGGAGCTTCCTCTTGCCTGCTACAACGTGAGCGGTGAATTCTCCATGGTGAAGGCGGCTGCTGCCCGGGGATGGATCAATGAACAGGCTGTGGTGACGGAAAACCTTCACGCCATGCGCCGGGCCGGCGCCGATCTTTTGATCACCTATCATGCTCGCGATGCGAGGAAAGGGGGGTGGCTTTGAGCCAGGGACCAACCAGATCGGAGGAGCTCTATGCTCGAGCTTGTGAGCTGATGCCGGCAGGAGTGAGCTCTCCGGTTCGTGCTTTTCGGGCGGTGGGCGGAACGCCTCGTTTTGTCGCACGAGGATCTGGAGCGAGCTTTGTCGATGAAGATGGACAGAGTTATCTTGATTACTGTCTATCGTTTGGACCGCTCATCCTGGGGCACGCTCATCCCGAGATCATCGAGGCGGTGACTCGAGCCGTGTCGGAGGGCCTGACGTTTGGAGCTCCGTCCCGGCGGGAGATTGTTCTTGCCGAGCGGATCGTTGCCGCGTATCCCGGCCTCGACATGATTCGATTTGTTTCCTCCGGGACAGAAGCCGTGATGTCGGCGGTCCGATTGGCGCGAGGCTTCACGGGGCGGGACAAGATTCTCAAGTTTGAAGGCTGTTATCACGGTCACGCCGACCACCTTTTGGTTGCCGGAGGATCGGGTCTTGCGACCTTCGGGACGCCGTCCAGTGCGGGAGTTCCGGCGGCTTTTGCCGAGCAAACCCTGGTGTTGCCGCTTGACGACGAGGAAGGCTTTCGGGAGCTCATGAAGAACCACGGTGACTCGATCGCCGCGGTCGTTGTGGAGCCGGTTCCCGCCAACGCTGGATTGCTCCTCCAGCGAAAAGAGTTCCTGCAGCTCCTTCGGGATGAAACGTCGCGCACCGGATCCCTTCTTCTTTTTGATGAGGTGATCACCGGCTTTCGTCTCGGGCTTTCCGGAGCTGCTGGTCACTACGGAATCACTCCGGACCTGGCCACGTTCGGCAAGATCATCGGAGGCGGAATGCCTGTCGGTGCATTTGGCGCGAGGAAGGAGATCATGCAGAAGATCGCTCCTCTCGGTGACGTGTACCAGGCGGGAACGCTCTCCGGAAATCCGGTTGCGATGGCCGCAGGGGATGCCACCCTGGAAATCCTCTCCAAGGACGGGTTCTACGAGAACCTGGAGTCCAAAGGAGAGCGGCTCGCCACCGGTTTGACGGCGGCCATTTCGTCCTCCGGCGCGGTGGGGCAGGTGGTTCGGATGGGCTCCCTTTTCTGGCTTCTTCTCCAGGAAGGGAAAGCTCCTCGTCGATTCGATTTGATTCAAGACGAGGCAGCGACTCGTTATCGCCCCGTGCACAGGGAACTCCTCTCTCTCGGAGTGTACCTGGCTCCATCTGCGTATGAAGTCGGCTTCCTTTCGTCTGCTCATTCGCAAGAGGATATTGACCGTACGGTGAAAGCAGTAGAGAAGGCGCTTGGCCAGAGCTCTTAACCGAAATCCATCATGATGTCTCTTCAAGATGAAATCCCTGTTCGCAAGAAGAAGGCTCCCCGGAGTCGCGAGGGGATTTCGCGCCGGGTATTGCTGGTCTTTTTGGTGATCGTTTTGCTCACCACGATTCAGCTTGCGTGGTGGATTGCCTTTCAGATCCGGTACACGGGAGTTGAAGTCGCCGGGCGGATCGAGAGGCTTCAGTTCGATTGTCATCTTGCAACCGAATTGATGGTTTCCCGGGCAAAGGAGGAGGGGTTTTCGGATGATCTTGCAAGGGACGTTCTGTTTCGCGCTTTTCCTTCCCTTACGTGGAACTCCGAGCTGTCCCCCGATTCCACGTACAAAGAGCTGATCCCCCGTGGTCGAGTTATCGTCGCTCCCGAGCTCATCGAGGCTCTCCATCAGCAGCGTCTCAAGCAGATCCGGATGTTCATCTCGGAGGGAGTCGTTTTTCTCCTGGCGCTGTCCGTCGGGGTTCTGATCATCTATCGAACCCTCAATCGTCAAGTACTCTTGAAGCGCCAGCAGTCGAACTTTCTTGCCGCGGTGACCCATGAACTGAAGTCTCCCCTGGCATCGATTCGGTTGATGACCGAGACCTTGGCTCGTCTTTCGCTAGCTCCGGAAAAACAAAGGGAGTACCAGAATTCCATCCTGATGGATGTGGATCGACTGAGTGGATTGGTGAACAATATTCTCAGTGTGGCTCGAATCGAGTCGGGGCGCGAAGGGATGCCGGCGGTTCAGACCGATCTTGCTCGCGAGGTCGTCTGTGTTTGCGATTCTCTCCGGGAGTCGTTTGTTGAGCGAGGAGTTCAGCTCGAGCTGGAAGTTCCTGACTCACCGGTTCGGGTGCGCACCGATCCCGAAGCCCTGCAAACTGCGGTGAGGAATTTGCTCGAGAACGCGGCGAAATATGGTGGTGTTTGTCCGGTGAAGGTCAAAGTATCCGTTCGAGGCAAGCTCGCCGAGCTGGAAGTGCAGGATGACGGGATCGGACTGTCGCGGGAAGACTGCGAACGGGTGTTCGAGAAGTTTTACCGGGTGGGTGATGAAATGGTTCGGCATGTTGCTGGGAGTGGGCTGGGATTGTATCTCGTGAAGGCATTGATCGAGGAGTATGGCGGCGTGGTGAAGGCCTCGAGCGAGGGACAGGGAAAGGGCGCCAGGTTCGTCGTGACCCTTCCTCTTGATCTGCGGGAGACAGGATGAGCCAAACCGTACTGGTTGTGGAAGACGAGCAGCATCTGGCCGAGGGCATCCGGGCAAACCTGGAGGCCGAAGGCTATTCGGTCCTGATTGCCAAGGACGGAGAGGTGGCTCTTGACCGCTGGAAAAATGACGACGTCGACCTCATCATTCTCGATGTCATGCTTCCCCGGTTGGACGGATTCTCGGTTTGCGATGAGATCAGGCGTCTGGGGGGGAAAGAACCGATCCTCTTTCTTACCGCCCGGAATACGGAAGATGATCGGGTGCGAGGTCTTGAGGTCGGCGGGGATGACTACCTCGGAAAACCCTTCAACTTGCACGAGCTCTTGCTCCGGGTAAAGGCCATGCTTCGGCGCCAGGTGTGGTATGGAGCCCTACCGTCTCTTCCGGGTGTGATTCGTATCGGCGATCGGGATGTGGATTTTCGCAGCTACGAGGTCGTGGATGCGGACGGGTTCAGGGAGACCTTGACCCAGAAGGAGGCCATGATCCTCAAGCTGTTTGTTGAACGACCTCATGAGGTCGTCAGTCGAGAAGACATCCTGGACCGGGTTTGGGGCTACGATGTCTATCCCTCGTCGCGAACGATTGACAATTTCGTGGTTCGTTTGCGAAAGCGTTTCGAGAGGGATCCGGGGGATCCTCAGTACTTTCTTACCGTTCGGGGGGTTGGATATCGTTTCCTACCGGATGGCAGGGAGAGGAGAGACGGTTGAACGATTTGTTCCTGCGAGCCTGCCGGCGAGAGTCGGTGAGCCGCACTCCGATGTGGATCATGCGACAGGCAGGCCGGTATCTTCCGGAGTATCGAGAGGTTCGCTCGAAGGTCGACTTCAGAACCCTGTGCGAAACCCCGGAGCTTTCCGCGAAGGTCACCCTCCAACCTCTTGCTCGATTTGACCTGGATGCGGCCATCGTCTTTGCCGACATCATGACCCCCCTTGAATCCATGGGTGTTTCCATTGATTTTGCTCCGGGGCCGGTCATCCAGGATCCGATTCGGGATCGAGCCGCGGTGGATCAGTTGCGCATACCCGAGAAGGGAGAGATCGCCACAAATACCGTCGAGACGGTGAGGATCCTTTCCCGGGAACTGGAGTCCCGGGTTCCCCTGATCGGTTTTGCCGGAGCGCCTCTTACGGTTGCGGCCTATCTGGTCGAGGGAAAGGGCTCCAAAGATTTTAACGTGTTCCGATCCTTTCTCTATCGGGAACGGGCGGCAGCGGACGAGCTTCTCGATCGATTGACCCAGGTCACGTCTCGGTATCTTCAAGCACAGATCGATGCGGGAGCAAAAGCGATTCAGCTTTTTGACAGCTGGGCCGGCATCTTGTCGGCGCGTGACTATGAATCCATGATCCTACCCTACGTCCAGCGGATCTTTTCCTCCCTCGATGGCTGTGGCGTTCCTCGGATCTACTTTGCTCAGGATGCGGCAGCCCTGGGAACGATTCCTGCTCGCGCCGGTGCTGATGTGATTGGCGTTGACTGGCGAACCGATCTTCGGGACGCAAGACGCCTTCACGGGGATGGCTTTGCTTACCAGGGAAACTTTGATCCCGCCCGGCTTCGAACCAATTCAGAGGTGATCGAGTCGGAGGTCAAAAGGGTCCTTGAGTCGGGCGGGGGAACTGGACACATCTTCAATCTCGGACACGGAATCTTGCCGGACACTCCGATCGAAAGCGTCCACACTCTTGTGGATGCAGTCCGCCGGTTTTCCAGTACAGGGGAGATCGGGAGCTGATCCGGAAGCGTGTCATCGTGGTGGGAGGGGGGATCTCCGGTCTCGCCACGGCGGTTCAAATCCAGGAATTAAGCCGGGAGGCTTCTCCTCCGGTTGATTTGGACATCCAGGTACTCGAGGCGGAATCAGTCCCTGGCGGTAAGATTCGGACTCGCAAAGAGAGCGGTTGCGCGGTTGAGATCGGTCCAAATGGCTTTCTTGATTCGGAACCAAAAACCCTTGAGCTTGCGGCGAAGCTCGGCTTGACCGAGCGGCTTTGTCCTGCTGCCAGCGAGGCGAAGAGTCGTTATCTGTTTCTTCGAGAAACTCTAAAACTTCTCCCGCTTTCACCGCCTGCGTTTCTGCGCTCGAATGTGCTGAGCCTTCGAGGTCGGCTTCGCTCGTTGATGGAACCTCTGGTTCGAGTGCGCAAAGGGGGGGAGGAGTCGATTGCTGATTTTGCCAGGCGGCGGCTCGGCAAGGAGGCGGCAAAGACTTTGGTCCAGCCTTTCGTCCAGGGAGTCTTCGGAGGAGACTACGAGAAGTTGAGCCTCCCCTCTTGTTTTCCCCGGCTACGAGAAATGGAGTTGGAGCACGGATCCCTGATCCGCGGGCTCATTCGGGCCAAGAAGGCAGGACGAAGCGAGGGCCGGTTGACATCGTTTCCAGGAGGGATGGAAGAGCTCATCAAGGGGCTCTCGCAAAGGCTGGGAGATCGACTTCGTTGCGGAGTTTCCGTGGAATCGATTACCCGGGATGGGGCATCCTATCGAGTCGCTGGCCTCGGGCTCGACGCGCCCTTGGCGGCGGATGCTCTCGTTGTCGCCACTGAATCCTTTGTTGCTTCTCGTCTTCTGACAGGGATGGATCCGACCCTTGCAACGGAGCTGGCAGGGATCGAGTATGCGCCGATGGTGGTGATGGGGCTTTGCTATCCGGTTTCCTCGGTTCCCTTCGATCTTTCCGGGTTCGGGTTCCTTGCGGCTCGGGGACAGGGAATGGGAATTCTTGGTTGTGTGTGGGAGTCGTCGCTTTTTCCGGACCGGGCACCCAGGGGGCATGTGATGCTTCGGGTGATGATTGGCGGGGGAGTCGAACCCGAGGCTCTCGATCGATCCGACGAAGAGCTGATTGAACTTGCCCGCAAGGATCTTCAGCAAGCCTTGTCGATCACGGAGAAGCCCGAGTCGATCCTGCTCCATCGCTGGAAGCATGCCATTCCTCAATACACTCCGGGTCATGGGGATCGTCTCCAGAGAATCGACGAGCGATTAGCTCTTCAACCCGGCCTTTTCTTGACGGGCAATTCCTATCGGGGGGTCGCTGTCAACCAATGTGTTGCCGAGGCAGATCGAATGGCCAGGGAAGTTTTTCGATCTCTCGACTAGGGGGACGGACCCACCTCTTTCCTTCTCTCGCTGGATAGTAATAATAGAGAGGATGCAACCAGGTTGGATCGTAGATGGGAGGGGCGGTGTGGGTGGCAGCGTGGCCAGCAAGTTGACGGAGGCGTTTTCGCCGGAGCTTCGCCAGCGAGGCGAGGATCTCTTTTACCGGAATCTCGTTGAGGTTGTGCCCGGCAAGGTAGATCGGGCGGAGGCGACGGTTTTTGGTAACGGAGAATGCCGGGTCGTCTTGTGGCCGGCTTCCCTGGATGGGGATGGGGATGGGGAGGAAGAACTTCCCGTAAGAGGCGCGTGCAACTGTTCAACCTTCTGTGAGGAGGGGGTGTGTGAGCATCTCTGGGGACTGATTCTCAGTCTTTCTCGGTGTCTCCCGGAGGTCCCGATCTCTTCCCGTTTTGACTTTCCTCCACTGGACGATCTTGTTGAAGGGACGACTCTCAAGCCGGCATCGCCCCTTGCTTCTCCCGAGTTGCCAAGCTGGGTGGTTCGGCTCGACCGGATCGAAACCGAGCTTCATCGCAGCGCTCAAACGGTCTGGTCAGGCATCGAGAACCCGGGGGAAGAGATCCTCTATTCCGTTGATGTCGAGGCGAGTGAAGGACGGTCGGGTCTTGCGTTGTTGACGGAGGTTCGGCTTCGATCCGGCGGAAAGACCGTTCCCTATGATCCTGAAGATGGAGTCGATTCTCAACCGACCCTTGTGCTTGACCGGCGCATCTTTGCGTGCCTTCAGGGTGCCACTCGACCGGGTTCAAATCAGCGAGGTGCCAGGCCCTATTTTCTTGATGCGGATCAGCTTGAGCTTCTCCTTCCCATGCTTTGTGAAACGGATCGGTTGCATTTGAAGAGGAATACGGGTGAAGACCAAGCTCCACCTGGCCCTCTTTCGTTTGATGGTGGTTCTCCCTGGGTGCTTGGAATTCGGATGCAAAAGGTCGAGTTTCCGGCGGCCGAAGATGGGGGCGTTCCGGTCACCGATTGCATCGTCGAAGGTTTTCTTTCCCGAGATCAAGAGCGTCAGAATCTGTCCTGGCCGTCCCTTCTTTGTAAGGAAGGATTCCTCTTCTCAAAGAGAACAGTCGCTCGCTTTGATCCTCGGGGGTGTGACCCCTGGCTCGATGCTTTCCGGGATCATGGCCCGTTGCGGGTCCCGGGTCGGGATGAAGACGAGCTGATTCGTCGGCTCCTGGCGCTTCCTGGAGATCCGCTTCTGGATCTACCAGAGCTCTCTCTTGCGAGGGCTACAAAGCCCCGTCCATTCCTCCAGGTGATTCCTGGCTCTGCCGAGGAGGACGGTCCAGGTGAGTCGGTTTCGGGATCGGTTCGTTTCTTCTGCTGTCGCATCGCTTTTGATTATGATGGAACCCTTGTTTCAGCGTCCCGTCGTGAGTCCGTGCTGGATGCCTCTGCTGGAAGTCCGCGGGTGCGACGGGATCGATCCGCGGAGCGGGCTGCCCTGATTCTGTTCCTGAAAAGCGGCGGTCGGCGACTTCCTGAGGCTACCGGGTTTGATGGCGAGATCGAGGTTCGTCGTCTGCCCGAGGTCACGGCTCGTCTTCTTGGTGCGGGTTGGAAGGTCGAGTCGGATGGGGTTTCCTATCACAAGGCCGAACTTCTCCCGGTTACCTTGTCGTCTGGAATCGACTGGCTGGATCTTCGGGGCGGAATAAGATTCGGGAGCCAAACTCTTTCCCTCGGGGATCTTTGTGAGGCAGTTGTTCAAGGAAAGTCTCAGGTGGATCTTCCCGACGGTTCCGTTGGAGTTTTTCCCGAATCGGGTCTGGATCGATGGAGGCTGCTCGCATCTCTTTCTGACTCTCGCGGTGATTGCCTCCGTTTTGGCGCCAACCAGGGATGGCTTCTTGAGGTGCTCCTCGAAGACCGTTGCCAGGAAGACCTCGATCGACGGTGGCTTCGTCAGCGAGAGAAGATTCGAAGTCTTGACACGTTAGCGCCTCTACCCGAGACGAGTTCTTTTTCGGGGCGGCTTCGAGATTACCAGCGTGAGGCCCTCGGTTGGTTTGCGTTTCTTCGAGATCTTGGTTTTGGCGGCTGTCTTGCGGATGACATGGGTCTTGGAAAGACGGTTCAGGTGCTGGCTCTCCTGGATTGGCGTCGTCGTCGGAAAAATCGAAAACCCTCTCTGGTTGTCGCTCCGCGCTCGTTGACATTCAACTGGGCGAAGGAGGCAGAGACCTTTACTCCGGAGCTAAGTGTTTTCGAGTATGGCGGGCCTAATCGGGAGAAAGACCTTCCTCGACTCCCCGAATTTGACCTTGTCATTACGACCTACGGGACGCTCCGCCGTGACGCATTGCTTCTGCAGGATCAGGAGTTTGATTACGTGATTCTGGATGAGGCCCAGGCGATCAAGAACTCCCGGAGCCAGGCGGCGCGAGCAAGTCGCCTCCTGCGCTCTTCCTTCCGGCTGGCTTTATCGGGGACTCCCATCGAGAATCACCTGGGCGAACTCTGGTCTCTCTTTGACTTCCTCAACCCGGGGATGTTGGGCCAGATGGGATCTCTTGCGAACGCCACGTCCCAACGAGGGTTCGACCTCGGGGAAGAAGAGGCGGCATCTCTATCAAGGGCGATTCGACCGTTTTTCTTGCGACGTACCAAGCAGCAGGTGTTGAAGGATCTTCCTCCCAAGACCGAGCAGATTCTCTATTGCGAGATGGGAGAGCAGCAACGAGAGGAGTACAACGACCTTCGGGATTTCTACCGATCGTCTCTACTCATGCGGTCTCCTGAGTCGGCCGGGAAGCTCAGTCGAACGCCTCAGGTTCTTGAGGCGCTGATGCGGTTGCGCCAGATGGCGTGCCATCCCGGACTTGTGGATTCGTCCCGGAGGGGTGATGAGTCGGCGAAGCTTGATGTTCTGTTGCCAACCCTGGTGGATCTGAGAAAAGGGGGGCACAAGGCTCTGGTCTTTTCTCAGTTTACGACCCTACTCGGAATTGTCCGGAAGCGACTTGGGGACATGGGGCTTGACCATGAATATCTCGACGGAAAGACCCAGGATCGCCAGGCGTGCGTTGAGAACTTTCAATCGGATGGAGGACCGCCATTCTTCCTGGTGAGCCTGAAGGCGGGTGGGGTCGGTCTCAATCTTACGGCTGCGGACTACGTGTTTCTTCTGGACCCGTGGTGGAACCCGGCGGTGGAGAGCCAGGCGATTGATCGGGTTCATCGTTCGGGCCAGACCCGTTCGGTGATGGCCTATCGCATCGTTTGTCGGGATACGATCGAGGAAAAGGTTCTTGAGCTTTCCTCACGCAAGAGAAATCTTGCCGACAGTATTATTGGCAATGAAGGTCTTACTCTTTCAGATCTGACATTGGATGACCTTGAAAGTCTTTTGTCTTAGCAGTCCGTTGATAAAGTGCTTTTCGTCAAGGGCGAGTCATTTCGGCTCAGATCAAGGAGCCGGAATGGACTCGAATTTGTTGATTCTTGTGCTTTTCGGCGACGCAGAGCTGGGTCGAAAGGGCTGTCCTCGGCGGAA
>JAJDCM010000003.1 GCA_029260825.1 Planctomycetota bacterium
CCCCGGCTCGGTTCGTATCTTCCTTGCAAGAGATCCTGTCGATTTCAGAAAAGCATTCGACGGCCTTTGCTCGGTGATTCGAGATGGTTTTGGCGACGACCCGCTCACCGGTCATCTCTTCGTCTTCTTCAACAAACGGCGTGATCGAATCAAAATCATGTTCTGGGATCGAAACGGATTTTGGCTATTTTACAAGCGACTTGAACGTGGCACATTTGATCAGGGTCTCCTCAGGCGATTTGCCCTTGAGGAGCTCATCGAGCATTCTGTCAACTTCTGCGTTTTTCTCTGTAGCCATAGAAGCCCTCCTTTACTGGATTCTAATCTATGACCACTTACACAAGAAACTTTACACTCTCTTGCGATGGCACACCCGATTGCCCTAACCCTACTCGCAACAATATATTGATTGAGCTGACGACCTTCCTTCAGCAGGCAAGACCAGAAGATACGGTGTTGGTTGCTTTTGCCGGCCACGGGGATCGAGACAAGACGAATCGCTCCTACTTGATGGCCATCGATTCTCATCCGAAGCTTCTGGAGCAAACATGTCTGCCTCTAGGGGACGTTCATCATGCGCTGGAGTCGTGTCCCGCAAAGCAAAAGATCTTCATTCTGGACGCTTGCCATAGCGGTGGAGCCAGAGGCGATAATTCTGCCACTGCATTCAGTTCTGGTGATCTCCCGCAGGGTAAGGGAATCATTGAGTTCCTGTCGTGTGGCGTTGACGAGGTCAGCTGGGAGGATGACGAATTCCAACAGGGAGTCTTCAGCTATTTCCTTGCCCGGGGGATCCAGGGAGAAGCGGATCTGAACTTGGCTGGAAACCGTGATGGCTGGATAAGCTCCGACGAGCTTTACTCCTTCGTTTATCGATCTGTGTCTGACCATGTAGAGAATCGACACAGACGGTCACAGTTGCCCGTTAGGCGCGGTGAGGTTTCTGGTTCAATCATTCTGGCAACACGACGAATCGACAAATCGGAACGTAAAGGGCAATCGGTGTCCGTAGCGGATCAGCTCCAGGATCTCTCACAGCAAGGACGTGTCTCCGACTTGATCACGACTTCTTCTAACAAGTGGCTTTCCTGCGACTACGATGGCTTTGCGCCGGCAAAGAGACTGAAGCTTTTGCTCTCGTTGCTGGAACGATGAATCGCTCACCGAAGATGACTTTCGACTCCTGTCTCAAGGGGTTTGTACCCAGGTCGATTCTCGTATTCGTGGGGAAGCTGATTACGCCGGACACAAAACACGGGCATTGATCATTGGAGTTGACGATTACGCTCAGGTAGAGGGTATTGCGGACCTTCGGTTTGCCAAGTCCGATGCCCGACTGATGGCTGACACTTTGGTTCGCTCGGGGAAGCTCAAACCCAACGATGTGACGATTTTCCTAGACGAGAAGGCGACTCGGGACTCGGTACAGGGTTTCTTGAAGGTTCTTGTGAAGGACTCCAAAGAAGAAGACCTCATGATTGTCTATTTCGCTGGACAGGGATTGGCAGCAGATGTGTCCGATCCCAAACTGCAATCAGGAGCCAAGGGGCAGCACCGTGGTGTAGGTACGATGGTTGAGTTTGATAAGATTCGAAAAAGTGGCGGTGGATGGGTTCTGTCTCCTGACATCGAGAATGTGAACGAGGTCGCTGCAAAGCGGCCTCTAACGGAAGAGGCACGAAAGGATGAGATTACAATCTCAGCGCTACTCTCTTTTTGCGAGGTGGAGGAAATCCTTGACACGTGTGCTGGGAGTGTCCTGGTGATCAGCGATTGTTGCTTTGTGACGGCAAAGAATTGGAAGCAGTTGATGGTCGGGAGCACTGGCCAGACCTCTGTTTCATCCGACGTGAACAGGATCTTCATTGGAAATAGTGGCCTGGCCTACGAAGGTAGCAGCACTGGCGGCGCGGTGCTCACCTTTGCACTCGCACGCGGATTGGCTGGAGCAGCGGACGCGCTGACACCTCTACTTTTTGGGGAGGAAGGAGAGGGGGCACCAGACGGCTTGGTCACCTTGCGCGAGCTGGCCGCGTTCATTCAGCTCCAAGCAGACTCTACTTTTCGGGAACTAGTTGAAATGCCTCTGCATGGACAGGTCAAGCTTGCCATCGCGATCCAGGGTTGCGTCGGCCCGGAAAAGGTTGTCACGCGTAGTGGTCTCCCGGTCGAATGATATGTAGCGCTGTAAGCAGTGCCTGAGGATTCCGGCGAGTCGAGCACGGGAGCGGATCAAAAGTGGTCGAAAGTTGTCCTCAACGCAACCGCCCCCCGATCGCTTCTATGCGTAAACTTTTCCAGCCCCATGGAAGCTCTCGTCAGGATCGACGCAAGTTATGCCACCCGAGGATGTTGACCGAATCCACGAGTAGTTGTCCCTACGCACTCGGGGTAGTTAACCGGAGAATCAGGGGGTTCCTCTTTCCGGAAGTGCCTATCCTGACTGGTTTTCATGGCCGGGTCTCGGCCCATCTCAATCCCTCGAAGCCCTCCTTCTCTCCTTAAAAGCCTTCGTGAGAAGGACCGTCTCCTTCAGTCCTTCCGGCTGGGCGGCCCGGAAAAGCTTGAAGACGTAGACTGGAGCTCCGGCGCCGGCGAAAAAAGGAAAGCCCAGGCATATCGTTTGGCAACGCACCTGGGCTTTCACACAACCAAGATCCGGAAGATTTTGGTC
>JAJDCM010000021.1 GCA_029260825.1 Planctomycetota bacterium
TTCCCCGGCTCGACCATCGGAAACCTCAGTCATCAGGCCTCCATCCAGCTTCTAAAAAACGTGGTGAACATACTTGGCGAAGGTGGAGGCATGCTCATCGGAGTGGATCTTGTGAAAGACGAGAAGATCCTTCTCGCTGCCTATGATGATTCCAAGGGGGTGACCGCTGAGTTCAACAAAAATGTTCTTTTCCGGATGAACAACGAGCTCGGGGCCAACTTCAATCTCGAGAAATTCAAGCACCGTGCGCTCTACAACGAGAACGAAACCCGAGTCGAACTGTATCTGGAGAGTCTTGCCAATCAGACGGTTCGAATCGGAGAGACCGATATCCACTTCTTGGCAGGCGAGATGATCCACACAGAGAACTCGCACAAATACACAACCGGCCATTTTGCCCGTCTTGTGGCTCAGGCAGGGTTTGGAGTGGAAGAGGTGTGGACGGATGAAAAGAGATACTTCAGCGTCCAGTACTTGACCGCCAGTTAGTAGCCTGTCCTCAGGCTTGGCGCCTACTCAGGTAGAAGCACCCAGTTCTTGTTTCGAGCAAGAGTCTTTGCCCCGAACACTTCGTTTACCTGCCGCGGAGAAAGCTCCGTGATCGTTCGCTTGCTGTAGGCGATCATGGCTGACCCGTAGTCCCGGTCAAATTCTGCCTCGCTGACCTTCATCTTGTCGATCAAGCGGGTTCTGAGCTCGACGAGCCGAGTATCAACCACATTCTCTCGTTCGGATTCTTCCGGGTCATTCGCCTCGGAAATGAGGGCATGCATCGCATCGAGAATCGGCCCGTCGAATCCAAGATACTGCTCGAAGGCCTGCTTCGCATCTCCGACCAGTGAGTCAGCAAACCCCTGATATTCGGACGGCCCCACAAGGAAATGACCCGATCGCGCATGTCGAAGAAGGGTTGTCACCTTCTCCCCGTGGACGAACTTGTGAAAGTCACCCCGAAGAAAACCGATGAACCCGGCCCGATAGTGACCGGCATCTTGATTCCGATACAGAGCAGGATCTCGCTGAGTATCTTCGTGGAAATTGGTGAACCCATTTCGGAGGATGTTCTCCGGACGCAGTGAACCCAGGATGTCACCGTCTTTGACAATGAGTGCTTCCTCGGACAAGATCTCGTCGGCAAGCTCATCTTTGTCGGTGGAAATCCCATGCTGGTTGAGCACATCGATCGTATCAGCAACGTAGTCCACAAAACCCTTCGTAGAATCGACCGGGAGGTTCACCAGCTGATCGTGATCGGTATGTCGATCGCGGAAAACAGTTCCAAGAATCACTCCGGCAATCGCCACCATGTCAGCAGAAGAGAGATTCAAGAGAGCTTGTAGCCGGCTCGACCCTTCCTTTTCTCCTTCGTGTTGCTTCGCTTCTGCGAGCGCGGCAAGAAGTATCTCGATCGATTGGGTCTCGTCTTTTCCCGGCAGGGCTGGGTAGGATCCGTTACCTGCATCATGATAGAGGCAACCGACAATGACTCGTTTGAGGAGTTGCCGGTTTTCCAGCCTGGAGCGAACGCTCGAATTCGCAAGATAGATCGAATCGACCGTCATGGTGAAGACATGCTCAACGCTGTGATACTGCTCCGGATTGAGATAGAGGGAGGCGACATGATGAACAAGAACCCGAAGCTCCTCCACATCCTTCGTGGAGAAGATTCCCTTCTTTTCCTGATCTTCTAGAGCTGAAAGGAGGCGCTCTTTTGCGACTCCTACCGGTTTCATCTCCGAATACCGACGGAGAGTCTCCGAGCGAAGCCGAGTCATCTCCAGGGCAGTTAGCCCGTGACCGAGAATGTTCGGCTTGTCGAGCTTGGCGCGAGCAGACTTTCGCCATTCCTCGCCTGACCCGTTCGAACCGAGGGCGTTGGATGGGCAGACGGATCCATTCGTCGGAGGCGCTTCCACGTCTCCTCTTTTGGACCGCCCCCCCCTGACACCAGGTCGGGAAACGGAGTCATTCGCGCGTCTTATGGGCCTGCGGGGCATTCGACCTCCGACATCCCTCCGCAAGTAGCTTTCGTGGCCATATATAAACCCGTATCTTCCACCGCGTGGTAGACGACAATAGAGAAAATGAAAGCGCCGAGCCATCACGTTCCCACTCGGGAAGCAACACATTACGCAGTATGGTGTTACACTCATTCCTAGCCGAAAAAGCGACCCTCGTCAAGGGAAGACAGCTTCCGAATTGACGCAGCGCCGACAGTAAGAATACTACAGGATCGGCATAACGGGGGAGAATCTGTGGCCCGAGATTGGTAGCACGGCGCAAAGAATGGCAAGAAGAAAAGTTATTTCTCCCCGGGAAACCCTCCAAAACCGGAAGGACGGCGTCCAAAACCGGCTTCAACTACTTGTCTCCAAAATACTTATTCAATGGTGGGGAGAGAGTAGGTGGACGGCGAGAACCCTCTGATCCTTTACCTTTTATGGCGAGAAAAACCTGCCCCGTCAAAGAGGCCTTCCCCGGTAATTCTCCCCCATGTGTCGTCATTTGCCCCCCAGGCAGAGGTGGCCGTCCCTGTCAGCGAGAGCCCAGAAATCGGTAGTTGAGCTCCCTGGACGGGCCAGCATTCACGACTGAATTCCACAGCGTCCCCAGACCTGAGTCATATTCAATGGTGATGAGATCACCCGATGAGGCCGACTCGGGAAAGACCGCGCTCGTCCCCAGGTAAAGACCTCTTACTTCATCCGGTTGAATCGCACGGTTGTGAAAGAGGTGGAACGCGAGATTCTCCAGAGAGTGAGACATGGCCACCGATCCCGTCGTCAGGTCATCCGAGTCCATGAGAACCTGTCCTGATCGACTCACCCGACAACGAAGATGGACTTCTTCCACGTTCAAGGTCGGATCGTCTGCCGACACAAAAACAGGACCCAACGAAGCAAGCCCGTCCTGCACCTTCGCGTGCACAAGATAAAGAGGGTTCTCTGTTTCCCAGCCCTGGTCCGAGAAGTCATTTCCCCCGGCAAAGCCGATCAGCGTGGGAGCCCCCCCCGCATCTCCGACAAAGAACGCCACCAGCTCCGGCTCGGGAGAAAGGCGCCGGCTAAGTTCGGCCACTTTCAGCTCTCCCCCTGACCCGACGACCTGGTTCCCATTCCCCTTGAAGAAGATCTCCGGCTTCGCTCCAACTTCTCCCGATTCTGGCCGTCCGCCATCAACGCCGGCTACGTACATGCGATCATAGATATCGATACTTCTTCCAAGATGGGAAAGAGCTTCTTCCTCTCGCGCATCCGCGCTTCTCTTGTGAGTCACACCGGCCCCCCAGAGTTGAAAGGCCCACGGGTTTTCCGGCTGATCGATCGGCGGTAGAAGGGAATACTCACATGAATCCGGATTTCCCTCACCCGGCGCAACAACCACGTCTTTTCCTTCTATCGAGTTTCCGTCGAGGCTTTCCCCGAGGAGGGATTGCACGCTTCCAACCAGATCCCCCTCCCCACTCCCGGTGAATAGCAACTTCTTGTAGAAGAGCCAGACTGAATCCAGACCCGGAATCCGAGACGTGACATCGATCAGACGACCGGATTCGGGGTTTCTATCATCGGAGCAAAGAAGCAAACGGCGGGAGGAATCCTTCTTGCGCAACACTTGAACAAATCTCATGACCTTTTCTCGGCCATCTTGCGGATCCTCTCGCTCATGGATTCGGAGACAGCAAGTGTGGGGTTCGGGAGAGAAAAAACAGAGACGGGAGTCGTGTGAGTGACCGCAGACACGATCCCCGCGTTTCCTGGAATTCCGCCGATGTTGCTCCCTTTCTCCCCGACAAACGGAAGATGAATCTCCGCCGCCACGGTTGCTCCGTTGATGTACTTGACTCCCGGCGCTTCGCTCTCAAAGACTCCAACCTCATTCACGTCGTTGGTAACGATTGCCGAGGCTAATCCATAATCAGTTGCGTTGAGAATCGAAACCGCCTCCCTCACTCCATCGTCATATGGAATCAACGTGATCACCGGCGAAAACGCCTCCTCCGTCAAGATCCTGGAAGCTGTTCGGGGATCAGCATCCCGCTTCCAATCGAATTCGGCAAGGCCGAGTGTTGCGCTGACAAAATTGCCGCCGCGCTGCTCTTCCGTGTCCCGAAGAATTCCACCCGGTAGAAACGTCGTGCTCCAGCTCTCCTCGCCGTAGGCGAGATGGCGCTCGTATTTATCAAGAGCATCCTGATTGATCAACGGCCCCATCACGACGCCCTCTTTTCCTCCGTAGCCAACGCTCGTGTCGGCGAGAAGATCCGCGAGGTCCTCCGCAAAGTGAGGGAGAAGCTTGCGGTCCACGACAATTTTGGAAGCGGAGACACAGCGCTGATTCGTCGTCAACACAGAACTCTTCCACGCAGCCTTGAGAGCCGTCTCGTAGTCCCCCCGGGAAGAGATGATGATCCCGTTCTTTCCTCCTAGCTCCCCGAAAAACAGCTTATCCGTGTAGGATGGATCACTGACGAGTTGACGTAGCTTCTTTCCTACTGCAGACGATCCGGTAAACAGAACGACATTGACATCCGGGTGGAGGGCCAAAGGTTGTCCGGCACCGGGTCCATCTCCTAGCACCACGTTGATCACACCCCTGGGGAAGCCGGCTTCCTCAGCAAGTTTTGTGTATTCCATGGTGAGTTCGGGGGAGTCCTCCGAGGGCTTGATCACCACCGTATTCCCGTAGATCAGAGACGGTGCGGCCTGCCAGCCGATGGGAATCATCGCGGGAAAATTCCAGGGACTGATGACTCCAACAACACCGCGTGGGCGTCGAAGCGTGTAGGTCTTTTTCCCCGCGATCGCCGACCCAAAGACCTCGCCCTGCGCCTGACGAGCCTGGGCGGCGAAGTAACGCAGCGAAAGATTGGCAAAGAGAATGTCGCCCTTCCCTTCGGCAAGCGGCTTCCCCATGGACTCGGTGACAAGCCTCCCGAGCTCATCGATTCTTGCATCAGCAAGAGCAGCCCACTTTTCCAGGAGATCTGCCCGAGCCCCCATCGGCAAGCTCGACCAACCGGCGTAGGCTTCCCTCGCCGCTCCCACGGCTTCATTCACGTCTTTTTCCGTCGAAGCGGCAAAACTGGAAATCCCGAGGTGGGTTGCCGCCGGGTTGGTGCTTGTCATGAAATCCGCACCCGGTTCACAGAATCTTCCGTTGATGAAATTCCCATATCGGTAGTCATAGCCTGTCGGTTGCATCTCACCTCTTCCCTGAACGATCTGTCTTGAAAGTTCTCCCCGCAAGTTCTTGAACGGCTCGGGGAACCACACCATATTCCACGCTACTGGCCTGATCCAATCGAACACAGGCCGCAAGCTGACTCTGTCTCCTGACCATCCGTTTCTTGCGTTCCTCGCCAAGGCTCTTTCGAGAGACCGCCCATCTCATCCCTCGCAAAGCGACGGTTCTTCCCACATCGAACTTCTGCGAGTCCAGAAGATCGACCCGACACTTTTCGAAATCAACATACAGGAGATCACCCGTCTTGAGAAAGAGAATGCCTCCATCATGAAATGCTTCGGGGGAAACGTGCCCGAACGCCGGCCCCTGGGTGACGCCGGAGTAGCGGCCGTCCGTGAGCAGCATCGATGCCTCTCTCAGGCGCATGCTGGAATTGATGATCTGCATCGGGGTGAACATTTCCGGCATGCCAAATGCTGCCGGGCCCTGACCGGCGATGAGAAATGCGAGCTTGAGCCTTCCTTCTTCCCACATTTCATTCAGGATAGTCTCCTTACTACCCTTTCGATTCGAGCCTCCGTGCAAGCGAGAAATGGTCTTCAGACGAGAAGACGTCAGCCCCTTGAGGATCTTTTTCTTGACCGCATGTTCATCCTGAAGAAGCTCTGTCGCTTCCTCCTCGTTTTCACAATACAGGACGAAAAACACCCGACGATTGAATTCATTCCTTTGTTTCTGACTCATCCCGCTGATCTTCACGACTGCCGACGAGAAGAAGTTGGAACGAAATCGATCGATACCGGAGCGTCTCGAGACCGGGACTGCCCCCAGGAGTTCTGATTGGATCCGAGATCCCCCCCGGATGCGCTGCTTCCATGTCTTTCCGGTCACGGTGGGTGCCAAAAGATCAACTTTGATTCCCAGTTCATGCAAAAGTCCGTAGACCGACTCAACCCCTCGGTGGCCCCCCCTTTTTCTTTCGAGCGCTAGACGAAAAATGTCTCGTCCAGAGAGCAAGCTATATCGGAGAAGATCCGGAAGAATTTCTCGATCTTTGATTCGGAAGTAGTCTTCGATTGAAAAATCGTAGCCGGCATAGTTCATGCAAGCCACGAGATGAAGGATCAAATTGGTCGATCCGCCCATGGAGCTGTGACACCGGACCGCATTGGAAAAGTTCTTCTCCACAAACGAAAGAACTCCGCCTTCCTTGCTCACGACCTGGCGCAAATAGCTGGCGACGACCTCCTCGACTTCTTCCTCTCCCGCCGGGCGACAAAGAAGCTCGATGCTCGGGGGAACCAGTCCCAGAGCCGCCATGACGAATCGGGTGGAATTCCCCGTACCGTTGAATGAACACATCCCGCCGGCAGGATGACTCGTCGCCGCGGCGATCTCATTCTCGAGCTGAAGTTTCTCTTTCTTCGAGAGAAACCCCTCGGCGACCCCTCGCTCAAAGATCGCCTGGAAGGACTGATTGGTCGTACAAAGCAAAATGGACCCAAGAACTTCCCGGATTTCCTGACCGATCTTCGAGCCTTCCTTCTTCTCAGCGCATCCGGCGATCTGGAGAAGACGGGCCCGGGTGTTCTCGGAGAGGTTCCCTCCTCGCAAAACGTGAACCGGAGCAAACACCGCCGAAACCGAATGATCCCCCCTCTCCTGACGCAAGCGATCCAGAAGAACCAGGCCATTCAAGACGGCAAACGGCGTCTTATCACAGCCTTGGATGACAATGGCCCCATGGTAGGAGTGAGCTTCCATCTGGGTGATCACCGTCTCGCTGGCTACGTTTCTTGAGTACAGCGAGTACGACATTCCCAGTGTACTCTGGGCGGTTCCATCACAGACAGTGGGCAAACCGAATGTGAAAGGGACTCCTCCCTGCTTCCACACTTCACGCGCCAGAAGAAGAACCGTTTCATGATCGCGAAGATGGGCCGTGTGATCCAGGGAGCCACTGATCACGGCCACTCGAGGAGAATTCTCGGAAAGCCGATGGACGACCTCCTCGGCGGTCGGTTGAAAAAGCGTCCCGGGAATGCTCTCCGCCGCTCGCCGCAAGAGATCCACCACAGCCTGGCATTCCAGGGCACGTCCCTGCACTTGATCCCGGTAGGGGTTCCTTCCCGGCAATCGCACAAAGCTTCGCTTTTTTGCCTTTCGAAGTCGCGTCATGAAAGCGTCACCTTCAAGGGTCTTTACCGAAACTAGCCTCTCTCAAGAAAGGCTCGGGCCACCACTGGACACCCGGTTGCGCCCTGAATCTTGACGAGAGCCGTTTGCAGAAGGAAGTCCGGGCGATCTCTCTTGGGGATGCGGCCGAGGTGGGTCAAAGATTCAACGATGAGCTTCCTCTTGAAGGACTGATGAACGGAATGGATGGGACTTTCCGGACGCACAACATCCACGGTCAGAGAATCGGTTCCAATGACCCGTAGGTTCTCATGCCCGGCCAGATACTCTCCCGCGTCGGCGCTGAATCCGGGCACAGTTTCCGGGCGAAAAGAACGACCAGCAAGACGCCACTCCTCGATACCGGTTCGGACCACGACCGCAGTGACCGCCCTGATTTCGTTTTCGTGAGGCTCAAGATGGGAACGCTCGATGCGAGGAAGAAAGCGAATTGAATCGATCTCGATCGCTCCCGGGTCCGACTGCAGGTCAATCAACAAGGCCCGGTTGAACTCGTACTCGGGCCCCCAGACTTCGACACCGTCTTCCTGACAGTCCGGATTCTGGTGCTTGGGGGCATCGGCGTGGGGAGTAAACACGTGGTCTCCAAGACGGTGAACGTAATGCTCAAATCCCGTTTCCTGGATCCCGGCGAACACCTCCCTCGAAACGGGGGGATCTCCAGGGAAGACTTCCGTTTCAAGAGATAACGGAAGGGTAAGGTCGACGATCTCCATCGCTTGTCCACCAAAGGAGATCTCCATCTTCTTCTCACTTTCCTTTTTCCTGGAACTCGAGGTCATCGTCGCCGGCCATGACGCCTCATGGAGCGGGCCAAGATTCTAACTTGCTCGGTAGATCACTCCTACGTTCAAAATCCAGACTTGACGCAAGGACCATCTGCAAGGCATGCTTGGCACCAGGGGGGGTGTCATCGGGTCGAAAAACGATCTCAAGGTTCATCATCCCATGCAAAGGGGTTTCAGGAAGGCAACGCCATGGTTCTCCTCGCTCTTTCTCTCCGGCTGATCCTGTCCACTTTCCTTGGCTTTGCCGGGCAAGGTCAGGGCCCCTGTCCCGAAGCAACATCGACTCCACCGGAACCGCCCAGCTTCATCGTCATTCTGGCCGATGACGTTGCCCTTGCCGACATGGATCGCTCCCTGACTCCGGTCCTTCATCGCATGATGGCAACCGGGATTAACTTTGCTCATTGTTACAGCCATCCAAACTGCAGCCCGAGCCGGGCCTCGATTCTCTCCGGACAGTATGCCCATCGTTTCTACATGGGCGGCTACGTTGGCCCCGCCAACAACCCGGTGATTCCCGACTCGTGCAACGCCCCTCTTCCCCTCTCACTCACCACCTTGCCCGAAGCCATGAAGGTCGCTGGATACACGACCGCCGCTTTCGGGAAATGGCACGTCTCCACCGGGTCCGAGCCGGGATTCGGACCTGATGATCTTCCCAGCATCCCCATGGCCCACGGATTCGACTT
>JAJDCM010000201.1 GCA_029260825.1 Planctomycetota bacterium
AGAGCAAAAGTGAGTTCAACCGGAACCTGCGCCCCGGCCGGAAGTCCGGCCCAGTTGTTGATCTCAAACTCGACGGCAACACCCGACGAACTGACCAGCTCGGGCGAAAGGACGACCGTGGAAGGGTCAACCGTCGCGGAAAGCTCCGGATTCTCCGGAAACGAAACCGTGAATCCGAATTCTGGGGCAAGTTCAACCGTTTCGGGAGTCGCGGTGAAGTCGACAAAGACAGCCGTGGAACGGACGGGAGCCGACGTCAGCGACTCGTCCGCCCGGTTGTTGGGAACAAGGAGTTCCGAAGTGAAGTTCTCGGGCAGAACAGCAATTGTCGCCACGGGCATCCCGTAGTTGACTCGCAAGACTTCATTTCGGCCAAAGCCTTCGAATCCGATCTCGCCTTCGAAGCTTCCTCGAACGGACCGGGTAATCGAGAACACGAATTCCCGCCCCCCCGTCTCATCCAATTCGATTCGATTCGGGTTGGCGAGAGGCTTGACCCCATCCGGAGTCACCTCCATCAATTCGGCGTGAACGGCGATGGGGAAACGATAGTCAATGTTGAGTTCCTTTCCCTCGGCCGACGGATTCCATGTCATGTGGAAATTCTTCTCTTCCACCTTGTTGATGAAATTCGATTGAATCTCGATGAGCCCATCCGGAGGATCGAGGATGGCGAACGAAGGAGTCCGCTCAACCTTCAAAGTTCCGGAGATCACACCTGAGGGAGGAGAGACTCGGACCGACTCAAGATCCACGTTCGTGTTTTCGAGAACGAACGAAAGATCACAGACATAGTCCTCGCCTGGATTCAGATTCCCGACACCGTTGCATCGGAACGACAGGAGGATGGATCCATCAACATCGAGATCTCTTGAGCAGTCGATCAGGGATGGGGTGACGATCAGGTCCACCGGATCATCGCTTGTGACATCCGCTTCAACCCTGAACTTGAGGTTGCGATTTCGAAGCTCCGGACTCATCTCGATGGAGAACCAGTTCACCTCGATGGTTTCGTCGGTGAAGTCGTCTCCGAGCTTGTACTCGAGCTCGAAGTTGTTGGGACGAAAGTAGATCTTCTCGACCCGTCCCCAGGTTCTCTTGTGGGAGGCCAGCTCGGTGATGTTCTCGATCTGGTTGAGGGCGTCATCGGTCGAGGTGGCCTTGTCGGACTCTCTCCACTTGATGTGGAACAGCTTGATCCGACGATCTGGTGTCGCCTGACCGTTGTAGCTGTTGTAGAGGGAGATGAGTTCATCCCAGGACATCGTCGCTCGTTCCGTTTGCTCCCCGTCCGTGTAAAGGTAGATCAGGGGATTGGACGAGTTCTTGAGCTCGCTGAAGGCATACACCAGGGAATCGATAATATTGGTGTCCCCTCCCGGGTTAAACCCCCGGAAGATCGCCTCCGCTTCCGCTAATGATTCGACTTTCCTCGGCGGACTGATCGCGGAGTCAAAGAAGATCAGCGTGACCGTATCGCGGACAGCAAGATGAAACTTGATGTCCTCCATCGCCCGGCTGATGGCTCGTTGATACCGAGGTTGAGATCGACTGTCCAAAGCCCCCATGGAGAAGGACTTATCGACCAAAAAAACCACCTCATCGCCATGCGCAACCCCTGCCATCAGGATCACTAGCGGAAGAGCGAGCAGACAGCCTCGTAGCAGAATCTTAGGACCGATCATCCGACGCGTACTCCAATAAGCTCATTTGACTTTGAGCGGTCAAGTAGACCCAAAGGATCGGCCGCCATAGAAAGCAGACCGAAGGTCAAAGCTCCTATCGGAAGCAAACAAGCAAATTCTTTAATCGCTTGAATGAGAAGAGGAGACGGAAGGATGGATGGGGAGATCGAGGGGGGAGTGAAAACAAGCGCCCACCCAGAAGGAGATCGGAGAAGGGTCACGATCTACGGCAGAAAATGCCCCTTCCGGGCGGATTCGTCGCGGACTTCTGTTAGTTGTCGTAGGTCCAGAATTTACGACCACGTTGACGTCGTCGCCGGAGAATGGCACGACCGCCCTTGGTCTTCATACGGGACCGAAACCCGTAGCGCTTCTTGGCCTTGGTGCTGCTCTTTCGAGTCTTAACCTTCATATCAATTACCTCCTGAGGATGAGCTTTTCGAAGGTCGGGAGTTTATCAACAATCGAAGACAGGTCAAGCGACTTCAGGGATCTACCCCGATCGGGCCCGATAGAGCCCTATTTCTGGGGGGTTTTACCCTCAAACACCAGATATGGGCCCTTAGAAACTTTCCATTTCGTTTTTGAGAATCTCTCCTGGCACTCTTCGTATAATGGTGTGGCCTCCCCGATCGGCGGACATCCCGCCCGAATCGTGTCCCGGAGAGCCTTCAAGTCATCGCCTGGAATCGGGGGACCATGACACGCGTTAGCGACCGTTTTCAGATCATCTTCGGCATCGTTTTTTGGGCTGTTCTCATCGGCATCGTGTTCGCCGCCCAAGACGGATGCAACCAGCGCCCATCGTCGAATGGACGCCGAACCATTACCGTAAACCGGCCCAAGGTTCACCAGGCCGCAACGTTTCGTAAGCACGAGCAGGCCGGAACTCATTATTACTCCAAAGGGGATTATTCGGAGGCGGTCGCCAACCAGAGGAGGGCCGTCAAGGCTTCTCCCGACGACAGCCGCGCCCAGTACAACCTGGCCTGCTACCTCTGCCTCAACGGAGAAATCGACGAAGCTCTCGAAGCCCTGGAAACATCCGTCAACCTCGACGTCCATTACGCGAGCTATGCTCTCACCGACGACGATTTCGAGCGCATCGAAGATGACCCGGCGTTTCTCACCATCACCATTGGCGGCACGGGAAACTCGGCCCTCAAGAAAAAGAACTACTCAACGGCCTACCGCAGCTTCGTCAAGCTGACCGATCAAGTCCCCTTGCGCCTCATCCATCCCGACCAGCTCTTCCAGATGTCCTGTGCGGCAGCCTCCGCCAAGAAACTGGATGATGCCATCTCCTGGCTCGAAGAAGCCATCGAGAGAGATCTCTCCATCGCAAGGAGAGCCGTGGAAGATACGAGGCTCGAAAAGCTGAAGAACAACACTCGCTTCTTCGAAACCGTCTCCCCGGCCTTCAGAGAATCCAAGGTCGAAGAGAGCTGCGAAGAGAGTCGATGCGATGAAAAGGATGGATCGATTTCGTACTAGGCCCGGATCCAGTCCGAAATCGAGAAGCTACCGTCGACGCTCACGAAAAATGAGAAGAACTGCCGTCGAGAGAAAGACTCCAGGCAGCACGGGATCAAGGCCTGAACCGATCACCTCCCACCTCTCAAGATAGGTCCATGTCAACGCAGTCCCTCCCCCCATCACCACAGCCCACCGGGCGGCTCCTCGCTTCAGCCCGAGCCGCTCACGAAAAAAACCAAAGAGGATGAGAGGACCAAGCCCTCCGGCAAAGATCGTATAGCCGAGCCGGAACAAGTTCACCACCGTTCCTTCCGAGTCTAGGGCAAGCAAGACCGCCAGTCCGGTCATGACGAGAGACGCGATCCGCCCCATTCGGAGATTCGTTCGGTCGCACTGTGAATCCAGCTCCTCGACTTTCTCCCCCACGACATCGTGAGCCACGATCGAAGAAGCGGTGAGCAGAACGCTATCCATGGATGACATCAGAATCGCCAGCAACGCGAGGAGGAAAATGGAATCGAACGGACTCTCGATCGCACTCCCAAGAATCGACCCGAGGGTGTTGGAGGCCGGTCCGGAACCGTCGAGGAGAAGCCCGGTCGCTTTCGCTTTCAAGACGACAAGAGCGAGCAGAAAACCGAAGAGCAACTTGGTCGCCGCTGCAATGAAACAGGATCGTCTTGCCGTCGTTTCGTCCCTTGCCGAAAGAAGCTTCCCGTAGATATCCGATCCAACGAGGTGAGGAAGCCCGGTCAAGAGACACCAGACCAAGACAAGATCCCATCCGAACGACTCGGACGTGGGAAAGGAAAGCTCTTCCCTGGGGAGAGAAGAGAGATCTCCATGCCCCCTGACCACGAAGAAGATTCCGACAAGAGTGAAGCCAAGAACAAGAATCAAGAGCTGAATCACGTCGGAGTCAGCCACCGCCCGTTGCCCACCGAGCATGGTGTAGGCGCCAAGAACGACCACAATGAACGCCACGGCGGTCTCACTGGAAAGATCCGGGAGTCCAATCGCCAGTACATCCGAAGACGCTCGAATGAGAAGAGCAAGCCACGCAAGTGCTGCAGCAAGTGAAGTGTAGGAGGCAAGCTTTCGAATCCACTGATCCTGATACAGCTCTCCGGCAAGCTCCGGGAGAGTAAACCGCCCCGTCGCCCTCACTCTCCTGGCAAAGAACAATCCGAGAATCAGAAGACCGACACTCCCGGCGATGTTGAACCAAACCCCGGCAAGTCCGTAACGAGCCACCAGGTGAGCCCCGACGATCGTTGCGGACGCAGAGATCACGGTAGCGGAGAGAGAGGAGGAGCATCGAAAAAGTCCAAGGCTTCGATCCGCGACGTAAAAGCCGGCTGCACCTCGCGTCGCCCGTCCCGAGAACACTCCGATGAAGAGAAGAACGAGGAGATACAGAACAAGAAGGACGGCGAACAAGGCCAGGGATCCTCTGGGGTTTCGGGCAGAACGTCAGCAGGGATCCGTTAAGTTCGCGAAATGAGGCGATCAAGTCAAGTGGGCCCCACCTTCTCTCGAATTGCCCCCGGGGGGAGTCTTACTTGTCGTTCATCGATTTCAAGTTCGACAGAATGCCCGCAATTGAATCTTCATTCGATTCTGGCCGGAACCCAACCGGGCCCCGCGACTTGGCTCCAGGGGCCGGTGTCGAAGGTGGAGTGGGTTCCTCCGGTTCCGAATCCGATTTTTCACCCGTCTGAGCGGCCTTGAGAGCCTCGACGATGGAAGAAAAATCTCCTGCTGCCTTGGGAGCCCCATCAACGTTTACTTCAACTTGTGGAGCAGCAACCGTGGCAAGCTCAGGCTCTCTCTCTTCGGTCTTGGAGGGAGTCGTCGTTCCTTCCTTGGATCCTTCCGTCCCGGCGACGCTCGGGAATCCATCATCCGAAGACTCCACCGCCTTCTCGGCGACATGATTGGTCTCAACTCGCTTTGCACCGCGTTCTTGAAGAACGGAAGAGATCCCCGCTTCGATTTCTTCAATCGCCGGGTGAGTTGTACAGTGAGCCCGCAGTCGTTGGACGGTTGCCCGGGCAATACCAACGTTCTCGCCTCGAATCGCCACACGGCCTACTTCAGCAAGCGAAGAGCGAAACGCATCCTCATTTCCAGCCCATTCGTTCAGGTCGGTGCAACACTGGAAGAAGAAGACTTCTCCTGGACACAACCGACAGAGCTCGGAATAAGATTCAAGAGCTTCCTCAAAAGCCCCGCGTCCCGCCTGAGCACTGGCAAGTCGGTGTAGATGGCGAATCGTTCCTGGCACATCGTTTTGCTCCTGACGCAAGCGTACGAGCCGGGCTCGTGCTCCGACGTGCATGGGGTCAAGTCTCAGTACTTCCTCGTAGCTCTTCGCCGCAGATTCCACCGAACCACGATGCTGGGCTCTCTCACCAAACTCCAGATGGAACCTGACCGCTTCTTCCCCCCGACTTGCCTTTTCCAGGGCATGAGAAAGAAGACTCAAGACCTCGACCGAATCCGGCTCACGAGTAGCAATTCTCTGAAGGATATCGGCAAGCTCGCTGTGCTCTCCTCGCGAGTTGAAGTCGTTGACGACCCAATCCAGATGTTCCTTGGCCGAATCTGCCTCCAGGCACAGCCTGGCTCCCTGGGCCAACCAACAGCGAGAACTACGATTGTCCGGTTCCACCCGAACCAGGACCTCACACACCTTCTTGAGCAACTCCCACCGAGGAGTTTCCTCCGGGGGCTCCGCCTGAATGAGGTTCTCTTGCAGAGACGTCAACTCCCGACGTGCATCGTCAAACCGCCCCGACTCCAGAAGGAGCTGGGCCAGATCAAACCGCTCCTCGAGCAGGCCTCCATCAATCGCAAGAAGCCTTCCAAGTACTTCCCGGGCCCGCTCCTGATATCCCGCCTTCAGAAGGTGGGTGTAGAGGAACCTCAATTCGGAAACCGCTTTGTCCCGGTCGTTGACCCGACGCACTCCATCGAAGAACTCATCAAAGAGCTGTTCCGATGCGGCCCCTCCCTCGATGAGGAGCTTCCGGCCCCGGTTCGCCAGGTTCCAATCTCCCGCGTCAACCGCAGCAGGAATCAAGTTGTCGCAATGCTGGGCCGCCCGTTCCTTGTCCCCCCGTTTCAAGCAATACTCGATGGAGAAAGTCAGCGCTTCGAGACAAGCGGGCTCAACAGAGAGAACCTTTTGAAACAGCTCCGCCGCCTGATCCTGCTCACTTTGCTCCAAGCAATGCCTGGCAAACATGAGGTGGTTTTCGGCCGCCTTGTCTTTCCTTCCCATGATCTCGTAGATTCGACCCAGCTCCCGAAAGATGTCGGGGGAGGTCGCACCGCAGTTCTTCGCCTTCTCATAGAATCGAATGGCCAGATCCAGGCGTCCTTCCGCCATGGCCTTACCGGCGAGAGCTGCCAGACGATCCGGCCCAGCTTCAATGACGAGCCCCCGCGCCCGAAGGGTCAGCACGTGAAACGTAAAGAGAAGGGGATCCAGTTGAAGCTCGGCATTCATTTCCCCCAGAGATCGCTCCCCATTCGACATGCGGTGAAGTGATTGCTGAACCTCTGCGGAATGAAGACTGATTTTAGAACCCGTACGAATGACTACCGTTTCCTTGTTGGGAAGAATGCCTTCCGCTTGATCGTAGGCCTTTGTACGCATGAAGACTTCAAAAAACACGGGCTCAAGCTGGACGTGCAACCCATGACAGGAAGACGTTTCATCCTGAGACTGGGGAACTTCCAACGGATGAAAAACGAAAGTTTCCTCATCGGTCCCGCGGAAATCGAGCAGGAAGTTCAGGGCATGGTGAGTGAAAACACTCGTCACTTCCTCCCGCCCCATCGCGCCCGTGCTCTCCAGCTCTGCCACCAGACGAATGCTATCCAGCCGGACTTCCTCGGCCATTGCGTGGATCTTCTTGTCCAGCGGACGGCGTATGCCCGTCAGCAAGTGCGAGACGACGCCGGGTTTCTGAGAAAGCTCAATCGATTCGATGAACCCATCAAGAACAAGAAGTTCCTTTTCCTGTCCGGGGATGCCAAAGACGAGCCGCCCGTTCTTCCTCCCGGCGGAGACCAGGAACAACAACTCGAGCCAGCTCCTTATCTTGGAGGGATTAACCGGCAGTTTCTCGGAGTTCGGGGCGTCGTGTTGGGAGTCGTCGGCCATTGCTAAACCTCAGTCACGCCTTGGCATTGCGCCAAAAACGAAGATTCCTCTCGATCTTTACAAACACTGGAGTGTTGTTCGGAAAGAGAGGGACTGTGACTTTAGCAGGACCGTGGAAACAGGGGGATGAACGGAGGATGGCAGCCTCAGCCCCCCATCTCCTCCTCGTCTTCGTCGGCTTCAGGGGTCCGCCCCTGGGCGATCACGTAGGTCTCCATGCTCTCTTTGCGTGAGCCCTTCGGTTTGAAAGTTCGGACCTTTTTGAACCCGGTACGGATCTCTTTGATGAGCTCAGGAGTATCCGGACCCTGAAAAATTTTCACCACCAAGCAACCGTCCTCGGCGAGAAGTGCCTTGCTCCAGAACCAGGCCGCCTGAGAGAGAAGGTGGGCTCTTAGCTGGTCGACAATCCGGACGCCTGAAGTACTGGGAGCCATGTCGCTCAGGACGACATCAACCGGCCCGATCTCCAGAAGAATCTCCTTCGGGGAGAGCTCGAGCACATCACCGACGATCACCCGAACCTGGTGCGGAAGTTCGATCTTGGGAGTCTGCAGATCAACCCCGGTGAGAACTCCCCGCTTTCCTACAACCTCCGAGGCAAACTGGAGCCAGGATCCCGGATAGCAACCCAGGTCGAGAACTCGTTGCCCTGGCTGGAGAATCTTGAAACGGTCATTGATCTCCGAGAGCTTGTAGACGGACCTTGCCGCGTATTTTTCCTTCTTGGCGCGATGGCCATAGTGATCCTGTTCTCGGCGTTGATGTCCCATGGTTCGGTATTGGCTTCCCAAAAAAAGTAAATGATACGGAGTGTTCCATATTGTCTAGGCGATCCCGACGCTCTCAAGCGAAGTCACGCCCTCTTGAAGTTCCTCGGCGGAGAAAGTATCGGAGACCCACAACGATGCTACGGCATCCCTGGGAAAATAGAAGCCAACCATCTTGTAATCGACCTCTCCCCGTCCCGGAACCCCTCTTGACTCGAGGTCGGCAAAATCATGGAGATAAGCTCCACCAAGACGCGTGGCGTACTGTTCCAACCAACTCTGGTGCGCTCCGAGCCCCATCTTTTCAAGGGCGTGGCAACAAACCGGATCATGCCAGTAGCCCAGGTTCTTGCTCGCCACCTCTGACAGCACGAGCTCGAGTTGAGCAAGCGTAGGAAGCTCATAGAACCGAGCCGCCGGAGTCAGATAGAAATGATGGTGAGGATAATTTCGAGTCAGAACGTGCAGGCTTCGGCAAAGAGCGTCCAGATAAGGCTCTTCCTCGTTGGCAATCAGCTCCAGAGCTTTTTTCACCCCATCATCTTCATCCCCGACCGTTGACTCATCGGCGCTGGAAGACAGAAGCTTCTCTCGCCGAAGCTGCCGGGAAAGATCGTGAGTCCCCTCGACGTTCATCGCCCCCCCCGAAAGCACCACCGATGAAGATCCAAGACTGGACGCAATCGATGCAAGCCCTGCGGCATTCAAAATAGCCTGCTTCCGCACCTCCGGGTCGGGGGACGAAAGCGATGGAGATGGGGCCGGAGCCGCCACCGATTCCACCGATCGATCCATGATCGAAGAAACAGCAAGAACCTTGGCCCGGCGTGAAGTAATCAAGGGTATCGAAGGGATCACTTTCTGGGGATCGATCCCATCGGCAGTGAAGGTCGTAAATCCTGCGTCGACCCCGGCAGAGATTCCTTGATTCAGGTTCTCTGCAGAGCGTGCCCACGTGGTTGAAAGGGAGATCACCGGCCCGATTCCTTGCTATTGTTCATGAAGGTCCTGCGAAGCGCGGCGCATTCTAGCACTAGTGGTCCGTTGACAAGGTCAGATTCCGTCGAGGACAGCCCTTTCCCTGGCAAAAGCACTTCATCAACGGCCTGCCAAAGGCTCAAGAAGAATCTTCTCCCGCTCCTTCTCATCTACCGCCCGGCAGAACTTCATGAACTCCTGGTAGTCGGTAGCGGCAAGCTGACCGGGGATCAGGCGTACCAGACGATGGATCAAGATCTCGTCTCCAACGACCTCGAATCTGAGAGAGTAGCTCCCAAGACCGCAGGTAAGCTCGAGATTCCCTGGAATCCGTCGGACCGAGAATGCCCCACCCACCGTCACCGTGACCCGACTCTCTCGAATGTCATAGCGCTTGAACTCGATGGGATGAACCCTGTCCCGGCCGGAAGCGAAGACATCGGTTAGATTCACCGTCTCGAACGGAAGCCGGAGAGTTCGGGCTCCATCCACTTGCTCCAAGGCCTCAATCGGCAAGAACGCCTCAACTCGAAACTCAAACGGGTAGTCCTCATCATCGAGTCCGGGAAATTCAACGGCCCGAAGTGCCCCACCCGGCAGACGGGCATTCACCGCACTCATGCCGACCATCTGCCGACGGGTTTCCTCCATCGTTCGGACTGCCGACTTCAATGCGTGTCCGTCCACGCTCGGCACCGCCGTTGTCACCGACACATCAAATCCACTGGCGTCGGGCAGGGCAAGAATTGTGATCGTTGTCGATTGAGCAATTCTTCCCTCTTCAGACAGGTTCGGGATATTGGTTCGGGTCCCTCCCTCGTCATTGACAAAGAGAGCAGGGCCTCCACGAAGTGCAGTGGGAATCTTGCCAAACGGCAGATCAAAGTCTTCGGAAATCAGAATCGGCTCCCCGTTATCATCGCGGGCAAGGACCCTCGCTACTCGCTCGATGTAGAGGTTCTCGGAGATCACGCTCCAGTCCGGATCCTCATCCAGCTCGGGTGCCGGCCGGGCACGACCGTACTCGAACGGAATGTCCGCCACTCCAAGAAGACCAAGAAACAAAAAGAAGCGACTTCCTTCTCGAGTCACAAGAGCCCCGGTTGCTTCCCCCGACCCGGCTTCGTTTTGCACGTGATCTCGAACGAAATGATAGAGAACCTTTGCTTTCGCTCGATCGGTAGTCGCCGACGCCTCGGCAAGAGCATTCTCCGCTGCGGCACGGAGCTCCTCGGTGGGACGGATCCGCTGCAAAAGCTCACGACGATAGATGGAATTCACTTCCAGGTACGGTCGACTCTCCTGGAGCGTGACCCTCGGGAAGAAAGTACGAGGCTCGGGCATGAAACGTTCGGGCTTTGCCGCCGACATGTCGGTCCGCTCGAAGATGTACACGAAGTCCGAACCCATGGGAAACTTCTCGATGGGGACTCCAAAATCAAACTCTTTGACCTGCAGAGGCAAATCCTGAGGCGTAATCACTACATACCGGGAACGCACAAATGGTTCGGCAAGGTCAACATCCCGAAAGAAGAATGAAGGCAATCGGATCGGCTCCCCGATCACCGAGGGTGTCCGAGTAAAATATCGAACGACGACGAAGGCCCCTTCATCGAGGCCGGGCATTGTGTATTCAGAACTCGTCGAGAGAGTAATCGGCTCCAGCACCACCCCGTCCGAACGAACGCTCCGGATATCGATCAGCTCTCCATCGACTCGGACCGTTCCGTGGCGCTCGATACCACGGCTGTCAAAAATGCGAAAGACCTGCTGGGTCTCCGAGCGCGTTGATCCATCCGGAAAGACCCGAAGAATCACATCATCAAAGACCGCAAGCGAACTTGCCGTTGGCCATTCCTTTCTCCCCGGTGCTTTCTGAAGAATCTCATCCGTATCCACCCGAAAAAGTGAAAAGACGAGCTCCTCGTCCTCAAACACCGAGCCATCCTCGTTCGCGGTCTCCGGGCTCTCGTCCAGGTAGGCAAGAAGATCACGAGCCCGGTGATAACCGGGAGTCTGACGCACGGCTTCCTCGTAGACGAGCCGGGCTTCTTTTCTCGCCTCCAACGCTCCATCGGGGATCATGTCTCCCTGCTTCCAGAGTAAATCGGCAAGCCTCTTCTTGAATGCCGGATAACGAGGAAACTTCTTCACCGTGTCCCGGCGAAGAGCAATCGCCTCGTCGAATTTCCCCCGGCCCGTGTAGAAGTCGGCCAGCTCTTCGGTGACTTCGATTCGATCTGGATCCTCTTTCCAGAGCCTCGAAAGCTCTTGCTCTGCCTCGTCAAAACGCGAGAGATTCTGGAGGATCGCGATCTTCTTCTTTCGCACCGAAGTCTGGCTCTGGTCGAACGCCAGGGATGCATTGATATATTCAAGGGACTTCTTGGGCCGGCCTTTTTGGGCCCATAAATCGGCGAGCTCTGACGAGACGATCGGATGCCCGGGAGCGAGATCCCATGCTTCCTCCAGAGCCTCTTCCCTTTCCAGTTCCCAGCCAAGATCTGAAAAGATCCGGGAGAGCAGAATTCTCGGGTAAAAATGATCGCACCCGTTCCCGATCACGTCGTCGAGAATCATCGCAATCGCCTCTTCTCCCCGATCGTCCGAATGAAGACGGGAAGCCTTGAGTTGCAACGCGGGAACCAGGTCCTTTTGCATGGACAAAGCCTGGTCACAAAGCTGAGCCGAAGTGCGCTTTCTATATCCAGCGGGAAGGTGCTCGGCCGCAAGCGCCATCTCGGCTCTCATGGCGTGAAAGAGTGGTTCCTTGTCGATTTGACAGGCTTTCGAAAGAAGGGGAATGGCCCGGGAATGAAGAGACAGCCGTTCGAAGACGATCGCCAGAGCTACGAGTAGGTCCGGATTCGAAGGATCCTCGGCAAGGCTTTTGGAAAGAGCGACTCGAAGATCCCACGCAACCGGGCGATCAAAAGAAGACGGTTGAACCGCTCCCAGGGGATGGAGGATTCTTCCTGTTTCCTCTTGAAGACGAAGCGGCTCACCATCCGCCCCAAGAACTCGGGCTGAGAAGCTTGCCTGAGAAGCCCCCGAAACTTTGACGAGAAGCTGATTCCAACCGGTACGGGGAGTGACTGACAGGCGCCACCGGGAGGGATGATCCTCCTTGAGACGCTCCACATCGAGAACGACTTCTCCATTCAACCAGATCTTTGCCGATGCAGCCGTTTCGAAGTCAATGACCGCTCCTCCCTCTCCCCATTGAAACTGAGAGAGCGCGTATGCACTGCCTTCGCTGGGATAGAGAAACCGAAACGGGTTCACCCCGGCTCGATCCTTGAGACGTCGACCGGGTACCCAGGAGACATCTCCCAGAAAACCGGGATACGAGCCCTCAAGGTCAATTTTCTCTTCCGGGGGAAACGGGATCACATGCAGCGACCCGCCCCGAAATCCGAAGGGGCCGATCAACCACCAGTGAGTCAGACGAGAGGAGTACAATGCCAGGTTCTCGAACTCTTCCCGCTTTCCCGCGCGAAGGAGCATCCGTCCATACTCTTCCGTCAGGACATCTCGATTCTGGGGGGTGAGACCATCCGACTGGAGCAGGCTTCGGTAATGATCCAGCAACCAGCCAGGATCGGTGCTGAGCGGAAGGATGTTGCGCATCCGGATGACGCACAGCGGAAGAAGCGGACTCGCTTCGAGATGAGTCAGCCCATCAGCCCACCGCTTGAGGGCACCGTCAATATCGCCCGAAGCCAGCTCCGGCGGAGCCACGATCTGACCAAGCAGATCCTGAATCGTCGGTGCTTTTTCCGCCCTGTTGGCAATTTGAGACCAGGCCGGAACACCCGGACCGAACCCTGCTCCCAAAAACACGATCACCATGATCCTGGTGGAGATTCTCATTGTTCCTTCTTTCGTCGTAGACGAATTCGACGTTCTTCCCCTCGGGCCATTTGCAGGGAGAACTCGCGAAAAGCAGGATAATCACTACTACTCACCCGCCGGTGCGACAGCGCAAGATCCCTGCGAATGACGATTTCATTCTCTCCTCGCATCTCGAAGAGCAGCTCGTATCTTGCAAACGGTTCTTCCATCATGATGTTTTCCGGTAGTTCAAGAAGCTCGACATTTTCCGGCAAGCTAAGAACCGTCTCTTCCAGGCGTCGAAACGGCGCCGGCAAGACCAGATCAAACCTGCGGGAGTTCGCAGCCGAGTAGGCGGAAAAATCAGAGGGGAAACGGACCGCAGGGATGAAGAGTTCCTGGGCTCCCGCAACAGCGACTCCTTCGACCGCGAGTTCAAAGCCGAACTCGACCGGAATCGAAAGATCGGACATATCTGAAAAGAAGCTCGACCTTACTTTGGTCTGCCCGATCCGATTGGTAAACACCGACTCCAGAACGCTTGGAGACTTGTCCGTGTTCCGGTAGCGCTGGCGGGTCAGAGCAGCAAAGTCTCCGGTCGCAGCAAAACGCCCCTGAATCCGCGATGGGCCAGAAAGCGACAGATCAATTTTCAATTCACGCACAAACTGATTCTCTTCCGGCTTTGCCTCCGGAATCCGGATGATCTCCGCAACTCCCTCCTTGACCACGAGAGATCCACGTCCTCGATCACCACTCGGAAGATCTTTGACTCCGCTGAACTCAGCTGTGCCATCAAGAAACTGCCCCGCACTCCCTGGGCTTGGGTTCGGGACATAGCTGATGCAATGGTTGAAGTGGGAGACGAGAGGAAGGGTTAGATCCTGCCGCATGGGAACGTCTCCGGAAAAGAGCAGGGTGGGATAAGCCGGGACTCCCTGACGCCCCAGCATGGTATTCAGAAGGATCGACTTATCCTTGCAGTCGCCGAACCGACGGGCAAAAATCGTGGATGCGTTGTACGGCTTGTAGCCGTGAACCCCGAATTCCCAGGCAACATAGCGGATGTCGGACGCCACGAATGCGTAAAAAGTCTCGAGAAGATCCCGATTCCTTGCCGCGCGAGTCAGGTCCGTGATGACTCCCTCAAGGTCCGGGTCCACCTGACCTTCCTTCTTGATCAGACTCCACCACCAGGCGGCAAAATCATCCCACGAACCATAGGTCGAAATCTGAAGAGTCGGGACCAGCTCCCGGGCAGGAGGCATGAATGACTCCCCCTCAATCCCGTCCAGATCCCGCATCGAAAAGTAATGGATCTTTTCTTCATCCGCTCCGACAAGAACCTCGCCTTCCGGCGCTCCGTTCATCTGATGAAAATACAGATCCCGCCCCTTTGGAGCCACCAGAATGAGACTCGACTGCCGCACCGGAACGAGATCCGTCTCCTGGAACTGAAACTCCATTCCAAAATAGTCGCCAAAGAAACTCTGACGCCGATCGTCGAGGCGATAGGCTACCTCCACCACGTCTCCCACCCGAAGAGGGGGGAAATCAACGTACCGCCGGGTCAATCGGCGATCGTCCCTGGATCCGGTCCCGCGGACAGAATGAGAACGAGTCGCACCGGAAGTCATCGTCCCATCGGCGTGATGCACCCGATTGACGAGCACTCGCACTTCCTGCTCTCCGACGGCAAAGGAGACGGGATAGATATCGAAGTCACGGATCCCTCGATCCGTCAGGATCTTGACCAGCAACTGCTGATATCGAAGAGCCCGACCATCCGGATTCACCTTCACGATTTCCCGCCGAAGGACATAGCTGTAGGGCTCATTCCGCCTGGCCTGAATCGACGCCGCCTCCCGGACAAGCGGTTCGACATCGAGGGGGAAGTCATTTTGAAATTCCCGATCCACCTGCTGGAGGTAATCAAGGTAGCGTCGAACCTGCGAGTGATTCGGATCAAGAGTCAGGCTGGCCTGCAAATGCTCTCTTGCCTCCTCCGTTCGACCCAGTCGATGAAGCAGCTCGCCAATCTCCGCCAGAAGCGGTGCACTCTGGGGACTGTACTTTCGGCTCTCGAGCAGAGTCGAAAGAGCCCCCTCATAGTCCTCAAGGTTCTGGAGAACCGTTGAAAGAAGAACTCTCGCGGCAAGATCGAATGGATTCCGGGCAATGGCATCTCGCAGGACCGAGACGGACTCAGACGTGCGCCCCGAGACACGAAGAAGATTCACCAATCGGGTCCGGAGTGTTGGATCGGTGAGATTTCGCCCGAGTTGAAATTTGAAGAGCTCGATCGCCTCGTTCACCCGGTTGCCAGCGACCAATGCTTCCGCCCGAGCCTGAATCACCTTGGGGGAAAGGGCGATAGCGTCTCCCGACTCCGCAAGCTCCTTGACGAGCGAGTCTGCCTGGACGTCAAAACCCCTGCGGCGGAGCCAACGAACGTGAAGAACCTCCGCGTTGGCCACTCGATCCGGCAGGATTTTCCCCTGTTCAATGATCTCTTTCCCTCCACGCCTCGCTCGCTGGATGAGTTCTCGAGTCTTTCGTGGGGCATCAAGAGACGTCATATAATAGTTCGCCAGTTGCAAGAGGGCTTGAATATGACCGGGGTCCATGGCAACCACCCGCTGGAGAAGGTTGCGCTTCTTGTTCTCTTCCATCTCGGGCTGAAGTCCGGCCCGACGCCCCGACGTCAAGGCCGCCAGATACACCACATGCGGATTATCCGGCTCCAGTTGAGCTGCTTGAATGGCATGGCGGTAGGGAACAAGATCCCCCACGTCGGTTGGATGCAGAACGAGGTGCAAGAGAGCCAGGGTGTGATGAGTGCGGGGATCCGTGTCCCGTTCCCGAAGATCCTGGGTGAGCCAATCGATGGCCCCCTTCTCGACCTTGGCCCTTCTGGCAGATCCAGAAGGGTAGGAGATCTCCTCTCCCCGGCTCAATCGATCCAGATGGTCCCGGCTCGCTTCCACCTTGAACTCCTCGAATGGAGCTCCGGAAGGTTGGGTCAGTCTGAACGAAAATCCCCATTGGTTGGCTCGCTGCCCCACTTTGACCAGTACCTTGTTCCAGCCTCCGGACAACCGAACCCCGAAAGAATCCTGATCAAGTCGAAGAGGACGTCGCACATCGTTCTCGTGAACCAGCACATCGTTGACCCAGACCTTGACCCCCTCATCGCTTCCGATTCGAAGGGCCAGATCTCGATCTTCCTCCACCCAGATCGACGTGAGAGCGTAGCTCAAACATTGTTCCCGGGGGCTGAAGAGAGCGGCAAAGTCCACCACCTCCTTCGGGGACTGAGGAAGGTCTCGCCAGGAGACTGGATGGGCCTTCCCCGGATACTCAGCTGCCGGATCAAATCCCTTTTCTGGAGGGTAGTTACGAGAAAAACCCGAGCCTCTCTCGTTATCAAATGGCCCGATGATCAGCCAGGACGTGATGAAGCCACCCCGTCGCTCGAGATCCTCAAGTTCCGCCGGAGTCACCGGAGTGGTCCTGGAGCGCCTGGCCAGAGCCCGTAGCTCGGCGTCAATGCGCCCTTTCAAAATCCCGTCCGGAACCCGATCGCGAAGCATGAGAAGCGCCGCTGCAGCCACATCAGGCTGACCCGTCGAGGTCGCGAGCCCCTCGATCAAGAACACCCCGGCCACAGCCCTGGCAGTCAGAACCTTCTTTCCGCCCGGGTCATTTGCCGTCTCGATCTGGCTGATGGTGTGATCGAGAAGCTCGATGGCGGCTGAGAGTGCCTGCCTCTCACGCCCACGGGATTCAAGCTCATAGACCTGGTTCTCCTCCTTGGACAGTCGATCCAGGCTCGCCTGAAGGGACGGCTCCCGGCCAAATCCCTGCCCCGAAACCCTTTTCGGATAAAGCGTTGGAATCAGGAACAGGAGGAGGAAGCAGGCCACTTTCGTTCGAACAAGAAGCGTCGGTGGAATCCAGCTCATTTCAATTTTCACGGAGAGTCTCCCAAGGGTCTTTCTTCTCCCATCGGCTGTTGTGGGAAGTTCTTGTAGGTAAGCCGATGATCCTTCCGGGTTCTGGGGAAATACGCCCATCCACGATCAACCCCTCCCGACCTCAGCAAGAAAAGACGAACCGCCCTTCACGTGATTTTTCCTAACACGCTATCGTGACGCGCCTTGACCTTCGCTTCCGGTCGTCGAGCATCGTTGAGGCGAACTTCCAGGCCCCCGAATAAAGGCTAGCAAACAAACGGGAGGATCGGCTCAAGGGTAGATTCTTGGTCGACGAAGTTGTTAGCATCGCCGCCCTCGTATTTCCCTGGGCCAGGGTGGGAACGAGCCCGGACGTATCTACGAGTAAGGGGGACGAAAAAAAGGAAATCCCTTCGATCGGGGCCATCTGATCGAAGCGGTTTGATACCAACATGCCGCATCAAAAGACGTTAAGCTGATCGCCTGGCCATGGTTTTTTCCTTTCAAAGCCCCCTATCTCGTTCAAGTCTGCGCAATTCCCAACCGATATAGATCGGTATGGATAGCGAGTCGATGAACCCGCTTTGATATCAGTTCCTGGGAGCCGCGAAACCGCTTCATATTGATTGGTGGCTCTCTGGCGTCCGTTTGGAGAAGTGAAAGGAAGTAATCAGCGATGGCAAAGACAGGCAAAGTCAAGTGGTTCAGTAACGCAAAGGGCTACGGCTTCATCGAGAGCGAAGTTGGGGACGTTTTCGTCCATTACTCCGTGATCGAGGGAGATGGATTCAAGACCTTGTCCGAAGGTCAGGAAGTTCAATATGAGCTCCTCGAGGGCGACAAGGGAGCCAAGGCTACGAACGTAACCGTCGTCGTCTGACCAAGGCTTTTTGCCTTTCTCAGCTCCAGCTCAACCCGGGCCTGCCTCTTTTGAACCCAACAAAGGCAGGCCCGGTTCGAAACCCGCCAGATCTCGTTCTGCAAATCCCGCGAGAACCAGGGTGTTCCCTCTTGATTCACCCTTCCCGCGTGGTAAGATCCCGCGACTTGACCCGAACCAGGGTCAAGAGCTTGCGTATTTGCAGGCCAGATCGGGGCGTAGCTCAGCTTGGCTAGAGCGTTGCGTTCGGGACGCAAAGGTCGGAGGTTCGAATCCTCTCGCCCCGACCATTTTCACTTCCCGCAAATCCCATCCTCAGTCGCTCGAAAGGGCTTTTTCTACCCGAGCTGTCGTGCGCTCCAGGTGATCAAGGTAATCCCCTTCCCTTTCGTTTACGCTCCCCCCACCCGTTTCGATCACGAGAATCGACAGGCCCAGCTCTGCCAATCGGCTCCGTACTTCGGCAAGCGGTTCGGCTTCCCAGATCATCCACCGGGAGGGTTCGCGGGCGAGCCAGTCCTCCAGAAGAGCCCACTCGGCATCTGTAGGAGCACGATCCGGCTCCCAGTGCAATGACCGAAGGTCCAGCTCGTAGCGGCGCCCGAAGTACTGATACACAGGATGAGAGGCGATCAAGTTTCGGCCTTTGAGCCCTTCGAGAGCCCTCTTCATTCTGAGGTCCAAAGAAGTCAGCACGCGGGAAACGTCCTTGAATCGAGTCTCCAGTTCGGATGTGGCTTCAGGCTGGAGCGTGGCGAGAGCATCACGGATCGCCCGTGCCTGCTCCACGGCCAAAGAAGGGTCGAGCCAGGTCGTAAATGCCAATCCGTCGTGAGCATGCTCCCCTTCCGGACCGTGAGCGTGATTTGCTCCCCCGGCCTGCTCGATCAATCGATCGCCAAACGATCGGGAGGTATCAACGATCCGACTCTGTGGGAGCGAAACCCGATCCACCCAGGAGGCATAGCCCGCACCGTTCAGCAGGATCAAGTCCGATTCTTGGAAGATCTGGATCACCTCAGGGTCAGGAACGAAAAAGGCGGGATCCACTCCAGGAGGAACGGGAAAATGGACATCGATCGATGGGCCCCCAATTCTTCTGGCAAACGCCAAGAGAGGGGCGTTCACCACGGTGACGACACATTTTTTCCCCCTGTCATTCTTTCCGCTCGGCCGCTCGGAGGAATGTTCATCCGTCTTCGAGCAGCCTGGCATCAGCAAGAGCCCCGCCATGAAAGCCCCCAGGAAAGATGCGCCTCCGACCGACCTGATTCTCGCGGTCATCCGCACTGGTTCCACACGGCTCATTGCCTTCTCCCTGACTACTGAAGCAGAAACGCTCGGATCGCCGTCTCCCCGAATCGCTCGGTGACAAGCGTAAGCAATGTGGCCAGGATCACACTCATGACCAAAACTGCACCCATTTCACCCAGGATCAGGAACCAGACCCGCCGGCGTTCTCCACCGATCTTCTCAAGGGTTGCGATCTCGCCCTTCCTCAGGCGCAACGAGAGCAAGAAGACCATGAGTGCGGTCAACAGGGTCGAGGCTCCGACCAAAACCAAAGCCAAGGTGACAAATCCCCGAACCGTGAACACCGTAGCGAGAAGATCTTCCATCACTTCGTAGGGTCGTACAATCTGACAAACTTCCTCACTTCCCTGATACCGGCCCCGAAGCAGAACCCCGGACTTCTCGTCCTTTGGAATCGCGAGAATTCCGGTCACCGGATAGGTTTCTTGATCCCCGTGGAAGTGAAACGACTCGAGGTTTTCCGGGTCAATCTCCGTGTACTGCAGGACCGCCGCGTTCGCCGTAACCGAATCACCATTCCTCTTGAGAACAAACTCCTCTCCCTCCTCCTTCGTGAGATCCTGATGACCGTGACCCAGGCCATCGATCACCCAGGAGGTCTTGAGATCCACGAAAATCACTCGATCATCCGGAGTATGAGAAGAGGCGAGTACTCCCACGACTTTCATCTTGAGAGGATAGGATCCCCCCAGGTTGAAAACATTATCCGGTGTGGAAATCAGCTCATCCCCGGGCGAAAGAGAAAGAGTCTCGGCGACCTGGGCCCCAAGAACACATTCGCCAAGAATCGCGAGCGATCTTCCCCGAGCCAGATGGAGGCCTCGAAAATCAAAGTAATCGAGGGTCGTTCCCACCACCGGATGGCGCCTAGCCCGAAACCGGATATCAAGGGGAATGGGAAGAGCCAGTCCGGATTCGCTGATTCGGGTAACTTCCGAGTAGAGGAGAGGATCCGGACTCTCGGTTTCAAAATAGAGGCTGCTCAAGACAAGAGAAAGGGGGCTACCTCGTTTTCCAACGAGAAGTGGGCTTTCCAGTGCACGTTGTGTGAGCCGGGTAGCACTTTGATTCACCAGCACGGAGAGCCCGACGGGAAGGTAGACGATCAAGGTGATGGAAACCACGAGGATCGCTGTCTTGATCTTGTGAAGGCCCAGGTAGCAAACCAAGAGGTAGATGCTATCCCTCACGATCCCCCCCGATATCATGAATATCAACGACACGATCAAACAAGCGGAGAACGCCCAGGTCATGGGTCACCGTGACCAGGGTCGTCCCTCTTTTCTGGCAGGCCTGAAGGAGGGCCTCCAGAACCTTGGCCTTATTTCCAGGGTCCAGATTCCCGGTGGGCTCGTCGGCAAGAATCAAAGGGGGTTCAGGAAGAAGGGATCGACAGACCGCCACTCTCTGCCTCTCCCCATGGGAAAGCTGGGTCGGCCGGATGGAGAGTTTCTCCTGGAGCCCGAGCTCCTCCGCCATCGACGCCGCCCTGTCCCGAACCTCCGAAGTCATGGTCAGCGCTGAACTCATCCGGTACGGAAGGAGGATGTTCTCGATCACCGAGAGGTAGGTCAAGAGCTCGAACTCCTGAAACACAAGGCCGATGCGAGTAATGCGAAATTCCCGTCTCGCTGCCTCGGAGAGGCCGGAAACCTCGGTCCCATCCACGTCAATCCTCCCCCTTGAGGGAGCCTGGATGCCGCATACAAGGTGAAGCAAGGTGGTTTTTCCGGACCCACTCGGTCCGATCAGCGCGACCGCCGCCCCCCGATCGACCGCAAGATCGGCGACCCGGAGCGAGAAATCTCCCCGGTCATACCGAAACTCGAGATCGGCGAATCGGATCATCGGTTGGATCTGGGCCTGGCTTACCTCCATGCGGTTCAGTTTGCCATCCCGGGGAACATGCAGGTATGCCCAATCCTCGGTGAAGCCGCAAAACCGCTGAAATTTAGGGAGGGATCATTTATTCTGGGCGCCACTCCCGCTGGACTCAAATGAGAGGGGCGTCCCTCACCCAGTCACCGATCGGGATTTTCACGCGTATGACAACCCAACTGCGAGGCCTTTCATGGATGCTCTCCTGACCAAGGAAAACCTGGAGTGGAAAGAACGAGCCAGAGACGTGGGAGAACGAGTCGTTCGTCCCCGCGCTTACAAATACGACCGGCTCCAGGAGTACCCCTGGGACATCAAAGAAGCACTGGTTGACGCCGGACTCTTCGGGGTCTGGATCCCGGAGGAGTACGGAGGCAAGGGGGCGGGAATCCTCAACATGTGTATCGTGGTGGAGCAACTCTCCCGATGCTGCGGCGGGGTCGGGGTTCTCTTCGTGGTCAACGCTCTTGCCACGTTCCCGGTGATCGTCGCCGGTACAGAAGACCAGAAGAAGAAATATCTCCCGGGGGTTGCCGCCGGAAAAGATCTCTGCGCCTTCGGGCTCTCGGAAAAGGGAGCGGGTAGCGACGCGAGTGGACTCACCTGCAGCGCCCAGAAGGATGGAGACCATTACATTCTGAACGGCGAGAAGAAGTGGAACACCAATGGCGGAGTCTCCAACCTCTATTCGATTTTTGCGGTGACCGACCCAACGAGCAAATCCCGACGCATCAGCACTTTCATGGTGGAAAAAGACACCCCCGGCTTCAGGATCGGGAAGATTGAAGACAAGATGGGAATCCGCTGCGTGCCCGTCGTCGAACTCGAGTTCGAAAACTGCCGCATTCCGGCCGAGAACCTCCTCGGCGGAAAGCCAGGGCTCGGATTCAAGAATGCAATGCAAACTCTTGATCATGCAAGACCGGGAGTCGCGGCTCAAGCACTTGGACTTGCGCAAGGAGCTCTGGAGCTTGCGACCCGGTACGCGATGCAGAGGAAGCAGTTCGGAGTCTCCATCTCTTCCTTCCAGATGATTCAGAAGATGCTCGCTGACATGTCCATCAAAGTCGAGGCAGCACGCCAGCTCGTGTATACGGCAGCCCGCGCCCTCGACGCCGGGGAAACCAACGTGACAAAAATCGCCGCCACGGCGAAGTGCTTTGCCACCGACACGGCCATGGAAGTTTGCACCGATGCAGTTCAGATCTTTGGTGGCTATGGCTACATGCGGGACTATCCGATCGAAAAATACATGCGGGACTCCAAGATTCTTCAGATCTACGAGGGAACGAATCAGGTGCAAAGACTGGTGGTTGCGCGAAATCTCCTCAAGGAAGCAGAACAGTACGCGCACCTTGATGACTACATTCCGCTCAAACCGGAACATATGGCCACTGACTAGCCCGAGTGGACCATGACCCCCTGACCCGTTCCAACAAGCCATGAAGACCGTTGGCGCAATCATCTTCATTGTCGCCGCGGTCTTTGGCTTTTATCTTCCTGATGCCTACTACTGGCCTTGGACCCTTTCTCCCCGCATAATGGGAATTCCTGATTTCTTTGAAAGGAAACCCCGTGAAATGCTCCCTTGCTGGAATCTTCTCCCTGACGCTTCTTCTTCTCCTGGCAGCTCCGTCGGCGGGGCAAAACCGAACCCATCCCGGCCTCGTCCACGTCTACAAAACCGGATGGATGACCCCATCGGATGCGCAGGAAAAGGGTCACATCAATCATCACGGGCGCTGGTTCAAGGCTTCCATGAAGAAGAAACTCAACGCCTGGGAAAAAGAAGACTCAAGACACAAGGACTGGAACTCGGCCCGAAAACTCAAGACCAAGAACTATCGAATCACGACGAACCTCCCCCGCTTCATCTTCGAGCTGGAAGTAAGACCCTTTCTCGACGAACTCTATCGAACCTATGTCAAGATCTTCAAGAGAGACTTTGGTCTCTCGGGAAAAGGTGCCAACAACCATTTCCTGAAGATCTACTACGGCTACCGCTCTTACGGTGAAAACGAAAAGGAAGACGGGCAGCCCACCCCTCGAACCACTCCTGGTTTTATCGTCGGAGACTCCTTGTCCGTCTACTATGAAGACGAGGATCCGGGACTCTTCTATTCAACCGTTTTCCACGAAGGCGCCCATCAATTCCTCGCCGCCATTCTTCCCGGAGCATCTCTTCCGACCTGGCTTGACGAGGCTCTCGCAACATATTTCGAGGGGTGCACCTATTCTCGAGCAACCGGAAAGATCACCCAGGGGTTCATCTGCCCCGAAATCCTTCAAGCCGCCCAAGAACTCCTGAAGGAAGCCAAGCTTCAAACCGGTAGAGGCCTGGCAGAATCGCTCTTTCTCAACGTACCGTATGAAATGTTTGATGCGGAGCACTATGCTCTTTCGTGGAGTTTTGTGTACTACCTGATTCACCGCGAAAACGGGAAGTACAAGAAGCAATTCATCCGCTTCCTCTCGGCAATCAACGGAGCTGGCGTAAAACCCGTTGCTGAAGTTTACCGGGAAACGACCCGACGCAAGCTCACCAGCGACGAAGCCGGGTGGAAGGAAGCGACCCTCGCCCTGCAATGTCCGGACGTGCCACACTTCGCGGTCATCTTTCGAGTAGCAGGAGAAGGGCCAATGGTCGACCTCGCCGACCACGATTTGATCACGCACATCGGCGATGAAGAGATCTTCAGCGCAGCTCGCGCTCTCGAGCTCTGGGAGAAAAGGGATCAAGAGGCCCCACTCACGTTCCGGTTGTACCGGAAAATCCCGGTCTCCGACTTCACCGAGTTTCGTTACGAACACCTGTCCTGTACCGTCCCCGAAAAGACCGAGCTCGAACTTAGCTTTGCCGAAGGCAACTCCCGAGGCTACGGACTCGAAGACTAGTGGAATTTCCATCCCCACCCTGATGTAATGTCTGCGGGAATGAGCTGGGTGTCGCAAGGAGTAACGACGAATGAGAACCAGCAGACCCTCCGCCCGAGTAGGACTGACCTGCGGCGCTTTGTTTCCGCTTCTTCTCTCCTTTTCTTCCAACACTGGATCGGCACAAGTCGATTTTGAAGCCTCCCTGAGCATCAGAACAAGAAGTGCAGCCCACTACACCGTTGGCGATTTCGACGGAGACGGGCACGACGACATCGCCTATCTCGATCCGGCGGTGGCTGCCCGTGACAACATCCAGGTCCTGTACGGAGATGGAGACGGAGGCTTCGGCGGCCAGATCACCTTGAACGCGGGTCTGGACAGTCGCCAATCTCCCCAGGATCTTGGTTGTGGGGACCTCAACGGAGACGGACGCTCAGATCTCGTCGTGACCATCGATGGAGTCGGGCCTGACAGTCATCGAATCCGCTTTCTACTCGCCAGTTCAGAAGGAGGATTTGGCGAACTTTTTGATTCCGGCTTCAACACCCCGCATCCAGGCTCCGTCACGACCGGTGATTTCGATCAGGACGGAAACACCGACATCGTCTTCGCCCGCACATTTACCAACCAGCTCGATCAAGTTTCCATCATCTTTGGAAACGGCCATGGTGCCTTTCCATCCATTCGACAGTTCGATGTGGGCGAAGATCCCCATTCCGTCCTGACCGCGAACCTCGATGGAAATGCCTTCCCCGACCTCGTCGTCCTCAGCGCGACTTCCGCTACGGTACTCTTGATCGGTCCCGGCGGATTAAACACGTTAACTTCTACCTTCCTCGATGGCCTCGACCCAAGGAGCGCCATCGTCGGAGACTTCAACGAAGATGACAACATTGATCTGGCCATTTCCATCTCCAACAAGATCGTGATGCTGCTCAATCAAGGAGATGGGACTCTCGTCAATGCGTTTATCGATGCTCCGGTGCAAAGCAATGGCCTCGGTGCCGCTGACATCAATACCGACGGGCACCTTGACGTTCTCACCGTTGGAGCATCCGGCAACCTTATCCTGTTCCTGGGAGATGGTGAGGGCAATCTAACTCGCATGCCTTCACTTCTTACGATCGGCGAGTCGAGTCATCTCATCCTCACCAGAGATCTTGACGAAGATGGTCACTCAGATGCCCTCATTGCAGGTTCTGCAGCAGTAAACCTCCTTCGCGGAAACGGCCTTGGAGGATTCCTGACACCGAGAAGATTTGATCATCCAGGGATCGTGGTCGCCGACGACCTGGATCTGGACGGCCACCAGGATATCGTTACAGCGAGCGCCAACTTCATCGACGTCCAGCTCGGACGGGGTGACCTCACCTTCCAGGACGCACAGAGTTTCGACGCTCCTGTTCTCACAACTCCAGGCGATTTCGTTCTCGGGGAATTCACCGGAGACCTCTTCCCGGATGCGGCCCTGCTCCAACGTGATTCGCTCACAATTTTTCAGGGCAAAGAACCGACAAAAACACTTCCGTGGCGATTCGAAGCTCTGCCGGCCATGAACCTTTCCGTAGCCGGAAGAGCCCTCGTTGTCCTGGATGTTGACGAAGACACGAATGCGGACCTCGCTGTCCTTCGGGACGACGACGATCTCATGATCCTTCGAGGAAATGGGTCGGGCGGTTTTACCCAAGACATTCCTATTGCTCTCTTCGGCAACGCTCATGCGCAGCTCCAGACGGGAGACATCAACAACGATGATCACGCCGACATCGTGGCCGTAACGGAGATCGGGGGAAAGCAGGCGATTTCGACCTTGCTCGGTGACGGCAGCGGTCATTTCCTCATCGCACTCACTCCCCTCCCGGACCCGCTCCATGCCTTCAGAATCGCCGACTGGGACAACGATGGCAACTCCGATCTCGGAACTGAAACCGAAGGAGGCGTCAGAATTTTCCTGGGCAATGGCACCGGTACCTTCACCCCCAGCCCAGACGAGTACCCCACCGGTTCCACGGCGGAAGAGATCCATGGTGAGGACTTCAACCTGGATGGCCTTCTCGATATCGCTCTCAAGTCCGACCATCTTGTTACGGTTCTTCTCCAGACTGAAACCGGCGGGTTTCTGCCGAAACGGTCCTTCGGATTTCTCTCGAGAAGTTCTTCGTCCATGGCTCTTGCTGTAGTCGAAGAATACGGAGGCACCGACGAATCAGCGGGAATCTTCCACGAATTGCAACACTGCTGCCTGT
>JAJDCM010000202.1 GCA_029260825.1 Planctomycetota bacterium
AAGTGCTTTTTGCCGAGGGCAAGGCATTTTAGTTCAGATCAAGGAGCCGGAACGGACTCGAATTTGTTGATTCTTGTGCTTTTCGGCGACGCAGAGCTGGACTGAAAGGGCTGTCCTCGGCGAAATCTGACTTTGTCAACGAGCTGCTGTCTAACGGGGAGGCGCCGTCAAGACATCAACCAGAACCAACGTCTCCTTCGTTTCCGACTGAACGACCATGTCTCTTGAACAGATGTAGTGAGCAAGCTGGATCTGTTCTCCCATGTGGGTCTCTCCGAAAGCCTCGGGAATGACGTAATTCCTGGTCCGGCTTACTTGAGCATCCGGGGGTAAGTTAAAGTCGCGGGAACTTACAAGGCGCACTTGCCGCTCAGAGGGTTCAAACGGAGACAGGACCAGGTAAAGGAGAAAAGTCCCCAGAAACCTCTCCTGGGTCGTATTGGCCACCTCAATCGTCAGAGGAAACTCACGACCTGGACTCACCTCGAGTACTTGCTCCGGATCAAAATCATCCGTGATCGAGATCTGGGGAGGAGAATATTCGTAGCAGAGCTGATCAATAGCTGCCGAATCGTCTCCGTTCCCGAAGTCGGCTCGAACGGAAAGAATTCGAAGACGGGTCAGCCGTCCACCCGCGGCGATCCGAAACTGGCTCCCGGATGGGTTGTTCGCGGTTGTTGCCACGTCGAGAATATTCCCGGTTGCTCCCGGGGCAGCAAAGGCAGTCAAAGAACCGATGGAATCCTCCACATCCAGATAGAAGAGTTCAGCAAGAACCACCGGCCGTGGCAAATGGGTGAGCTGGTCCACGAAGTCAATCGTGATGGATCCATAGTCGGAGTTTTCAGGATTTCCCGGATCGGCGAGTGTCGTGATGAAATTCGGAAAGGAAATCGGGATGAGATCATCCGAACCGCTACCCGAAGGTCCGGTGCGATTGGTGTAGACGCCGGCCGCACCGTTTATTCCGGAGGTTCCCTCGAGGCGAATGCCTTGATCCTGAAGAGCTGATCCGGAAATGTCAGTCAACTGAGGGATCTCATCCTCTTCCGCATCCGTGTCGAAAGTAACGAACTGGGGATCTCCGTTCTGCGCATCATTGCAGGAAGAAATTTCCAGACTGACGGTGCAAAGAGATTGATTGGTGCGATCCGTCGCAGCGAAGTTGAGCACAAAACGACCAATTTGCGCGTTGATGGGCATCCAACGAAAAACGCTGGAGACCGGCTCACCCGGCGCACTGTTGATCGGGAGCCGTGGAGTCATGGTTGCACCCGGCGGAAGACCCACAACATTCAGGGTGACGCTATCATCCGAATCCGGATCCTCCGTGGTGACAACAAAAGTTATCTCATCGGATGTTGTGCCAAAAATCGTCCCGTCGCACGGAGGGGACGGAGGAAGAAATACGGGAGGATTTCCGCTTCCTCCCGGGAACAGGAAAAAGTCGAGAGGCACCTTGCTCTTCACCGCTCCGTTTTCATCGAGATCCTCCATCATGATCTGGGTCGAGTAAAGAGTACGAGGACACGAGGGGTTGTTCGACCGCTGAGCACCTGTGGTGTCCCAGGTAAATAGGCCGCCGGCAGTCACGGACACTCGATTCGGTGCACCGGAACCCGGATCCCCCGGGTGTCGGAAAGATCCTGAGGATGCCTCCATCGGAGTCGATAGGCGGAAACGAATCTGATCGCCGTCCGCATCTTCGGACGGGATCTGGATGCTACAGACCTCATCCCTGCGGCACGCAACAATGGGAAACAGAGTTGATGTCGGAGGTGTGTTCCGGGTTCCCACGTTGACGATCGTTTCGAGTCGATAGCTACCGCCGGGATTATTGATGTGACGATTTCCAAGGCCTCCAGTGCCTCCGGCTGAAACGCAGGCACTGATCCGACAACAGGTAGAAATCCTGGCTGTATAGTTTCGCTGGTCAGCGTAGGAATGTCGAATGGTCGACAACGCTGGATCCGAGTGCAAAACCCCATAAATAAAGTTCTGACGGGGATCGATGGCGGTCACTCGAACCCGAAGTATGTTGGTCGATGCCCCATCACCAAAGGCAAGTGACGTGGCTCCAATCGTCTCCAGAACCGAATCGCCAATGTCCGGAAAACCATCCGGATGACTTCCCGGATATCCATCTCGCCGAAGCGCCACCGTAACCGTGAACTCGATCGTCCTCGGGGCAAGATCAGGTCGTGGACGCCAGTTCATCAGCCCGTAGCGAAAGTGAGTTGCCGACCCAAGCGTCGGAAAGATCAGCAAAACAAGAACTGGGGCAAGAAGACTGCAAATCAGGCGAGATGTCGAAGTAGCCCTGATGAACTTGGGCGTGATCGCTGAGGAACGCATAAGGTCTATCTCCTTGTGCTTTCGATTGCCGCATCCCCATGACTCCTTGATCAAGCATTGAAACTCGATCTACCCGGCATTCTAAAGGCCGAGTTCTCCATTTCAAAAGTAATTATATCAACTGAGAATCAACCGATTCTTCCCGCGAGAGGATCGGGGAGTCAATTGGCACATTTGCCCCTCTGGAAAACGACGGAAACATGGGTTAGGATGAGGAAAGGTATCTTGCGCTCCAGTCCCAGCCCGCGAGCAGCGAAACCTTCGCCCTGAATGAGGGGTCAAGGGGCCTTCTCACCCTGGTGGTTCACTCAACCCGCCCGCAGCACAACAATCGAAAGAGACCCGACCCATGCGAAACGCCCTGCTTTTCTCGATCATCCTGATCCTCATACAACCGGGCAAGGCTCAGGTTGAATCCGCCGCGACCTCACCGTTCGTCAATTTCGAAGGAGGCGAGGTTCGTCCCTTGCTCCTCACCCGCAGCGGTGAGAAGCTTCTCGTCTTGAACAGCGCCGACCATCGACTCGAAATCTACGGGGTCGACCGTGCGAGGCGGCGCCAGTTCCAGGAACTACCCGAAACACCACCTTCGTCGGCTCCCCGTCCGGCACCATCCGGATCCCCGATCATCACACCGACCAGCTCTTCAGAGGGATCGTCCACCAACTCGCAAGAACCACAACCTGAAGTCCGGCTTCGTTTCCTGGGTTCAATTTTCACAGGACTCGAACCGGTCGCCATGGCTCTGCACCCAGACAACGGAAACCAGGTTTTCGTCGCAAACAAGGTGTCCGACTCGGTCGTCCTTGCGGACATCGATGCGATGCGCCTGCTTGCCAGCATTTCCGTCGGGGATGAGCCCCAGGACCTCCTCGTTTCCAGGTCAAAACTGTACGTTGCTTGCGCTCGATCACCGCTGAATCCCACGCTCCTGGAGCCGGGCGACCCTGATACCGGATTCGAACACAATGTGGTCAGAACGATCGACATCGGCACCCTCACCCTCGATGACATGATCTCCATCGATGGAGTCAAACCAAGAGCCATGACCGAGGTCAACGGCCTGATCTTCCTTGCCGTCCAGAACTCAGGGAACAACACCACGATGCTTTCGGAGGAGACGATCGTCACCCAGGGGCTCCCCATCGATCAACTCACCCCGGATAGCCCTCTTTCCTGCGAATCCATTTCCCTTGACGTGAACCCGATTCTTCTTGGCTATGCTTTTATTCCAACCGACATCACCTGGGAAATCCCCCGAACCGGACGCATTGTTTGCGATGATGAATTCGTCGGCATGACCCTCGACCTACCGGACGAGGATCTGTTCGCCATCGATCCCTCGACAAATCCTCCATCCGTCGTGGGGACGATCACCGGTGTAGGAACCACCCTCTTCAATCTGGCGCCCAACCCGGTCACCGGGAAAATCTGGGTCGTGAACACAGATGCAAGAAACAGAATCCGTCAGGAGTACAATCTCACCGGTGATGCGTTCCGGAACCAGATCACCATCGTGAATCCCCAGGCTACGGGAAGCGTGGAGCAGATCATCGAGTTGGCCCCGCCGTTCACTCCCCACCACCATGCCCAACCCTCCTCCATTGCATTTTCCCGCCAGAGCGGCACGGCCTACGTAGCCGCTCTCGGAACCGATACGATCGTGATGCTGAACGCCACCGACGGGACCTTCCGCCGAGAACTCCCCACCGGAAATCTCCCCCGAGGACTCGTGGTCGATGACGAAAAGGGCCTTCTATTCGTTCTCTGTCGAGGCGACAAGACCATTCGGGTCTACGATACCGCTCGCAACCACCAACTGATCCTCACCCAGCCCCTGAACTATGACCCGGAACCAGCCATCGTGACCCGGGGCCGCCGTCATCTGTACAGCGCTCGGACGGAAACCGGCCATGGCACCGGAAACTTCTCATGCGCCTCCTGCCACATCGACGGTCATCACGATTCCCTCGCCTGGGACCTTGGAAATTCTCGAGGCGGAATCAACTACATCTATCCTGACCTGGCGTCGCTCAACGTCCTCGGACTTCCCCCAGGAATTCCCATGGCGGACTTTTCGACCCCGGTCTTCCATCCCATGAAAGGCCCGATGACGACCCAGTCTCTACGTGGTCTTCAGGACATCAAGAACGATGAACCTCTCCATTGGCGTGGAGACCGCCGGTTTTTTCATCACTTCCAGGGAGCCTTCAAAGGTCTCCTCGGCGGAACCGGCATCACGTCTGAAATGACCCAGGAGTATGCGAGCTTTCTGCGCAAGATGGTCTATGCCCCGAATCCGTTTCAACCAAAAGACCGTGTCTACCGAGGAGACGCAGAGGCAGGTCGCATCGTCTACGGCATGAACGCGACCCCGAAAGACTATCGCCCGGGACTCACCTGCATCGGGTGCCACGAAGGCGACTTTGCGGGCAAGACAGATTTCACGGGAGGACAGACTTCCATCAACTTTGATGGGGAATTCCAGTTCTTCAACACCCCTCAGCTCCGAGGGATCTACGAGAAGGACTTTCGACACCTCACCGGATTTGGTGCAAACCACGCAGGAGAAATCGACGGGGTTCGGGGGTTTCTCGATGAGACCCTTGCCACCACGAACTTCACCTCCGAAGCGTTTCCGTTTCATACGGCAACAGATCGAGATCAAGTCAACACATTCGTGAAGTCCTGGGACACGGGCATTGCCCCCATGGTCGGAGGACAGATTGCCGCCAATCCGTCGAACCTCGTCGACGTTGGACTCTGGCTTGATCTTGCAGAAGCGCAGGCCGAGACCGGTGACCTTGATGTGATCGCCAAGGGACTCAAGATTTCCTCCGGGAATCCCCACGGTGCGGCGTACGTCGAGGCGACTCCGGGTAACTGGAATTACCTGATCGACAACAGCATGTTCATGACACGACAGGATCTCCTGGATCGAATTCGAATGGAAAACATCGTAGGAGTCTTTCACTGCGTTCCCTCCGGACTTGGCCGACGTCTCGGAGTCGATCAGGACGAAGACGGTCTTCTCGACCATCAGGAGACCGTCGCAAAGCTAAAACCCTTCGACCCGGATACCGACGACGACGGATTCACGGACGGCTTGGAGATTCAGCTCGGCTCCAACCCGCGAAAAGCCACATCCACTC
>JAJDCM010000203.1 GCA_029260825.1 Planctomycetota bacterium
GAGTCCTACGCTGAAGTCTTGAAGGATGCTCCGGTCTCCGGAGACCGGAAGACTTCGGACATGCTCCAGCGAGTGGGCAGTCGAATCGCGGCGATTTCCGAGCACCCTGACTGGGAATGGGAGTTCACCTTGATCGACAGCGACCAGGTAAACGCCTTCGCGCTGCCGGGAGGCAAAGTCGCGGTTTACACCGGAATTCTCCCCTACACGAGGGATGAAGGTGGGCTTGCCGCGGTCATCGGCCACGAGATCGCTCACGCCATTGCCCGTCACGGAGGTCAACGGCTCACCCAGTACACGCTTGTTTCCGGGGGCCAATCCGTCATCTCTGCTGCCCTTGGCGGTCAATCCGACGCCGTCCAACAAATAGCGGGCCAGGGCTTTGGAGTCATTTCACAATTCGGCGTCCTCATGCCCTATGGACGACAGCAAGAGAGTGAAGCAGACCACATCGGGATGTTGTACATGGCAAGGGCCGGATATGATCCCCGGGCCGCCATCGGTCTCTGGGAGCGAATGCCCAGCTCAGATTCGATGGAATGGCTTTCCACTCACCCGAAGAATCAAACCCGCATCGAGCAACTCAAGGAACTCCTGCCCAAGGCCCAGGACGAATATCAGCGCTCCCCCTATCGCAACCAGTAGGACTGTCGGTTCTTCATTGATCAGTCCTGATCATTCCTCGATCGACGAGGTCTCGAGCATCATCTCCACGTGGTTGTAGAGAAGATAGGAGCGCAAGGCGCGTCCGTGAATGAGTGACGCCAATCGGATGCGCAGACGCTCTCCTGGCGATCTTTGGAACCTGGCGGTGGCCGTGAGTTTTTGCTCCCAGTCCTTGACCCTGGCTTCGGTCCACTCCCCCAAGGTGTCCTGACTACATTTCACGCCAAGCCCGAACACCGAGTGGGGAAACTTGGGATGCCCCTGAAAGCCGAGAACCCGCACCGGGAACTGGCCGAGCAAGAGACCGATCGCACCCGGAGTAAAGCGGAAATAGTCATGGGGGTGATTGTGAATTCGAAAATCCAGCACCGTTGTGAGAAGCACACAACCACCGGGAGCACAGACCCGAAAAGCCTCTCTGGCGATCGCCATCGGGTCTCCTGCGTGCTCAACCGTCTCCAGGACAAGAACGGTGGGGAAGCTCTCGTCGGCCAGAGGAAGTGAAGCCCCATCGGCTACAACATCGACCCCCGGACCGGCTCGAAGGTCCAACCCCACCCGATGGGCTCCCGGAATAAGGCCGGACAAATCGGACATCTTTTCCTGGCCCTCCACCCGGAAAGCCCCTATCTCGGCCACGGGTCCCTTGCACGGGTACTCCCGAGCAACGAGCTCAACCAGCGCTCTCACGTTCTGTCTCATAGCTTCACAATACCTTGCGGGAAGGCCATCCGGGCGTAAACTAGTTGAACCTTCACCACCGGACCTCTAAAGGAGCTAAGGATGATGTCTCGTGCTTTGATCGCCGTCTCCCTCATGGCCTCAGTCCTCGTATTCCTTTCGTCCTGTGGCGGCGGAAGCTCCTCGACAGGAGGACCAAGGCAAAGATTCATCACGTTCAATCCATCCAGCGGCACATTCTACGCGGTTGACGTCTTTCCCCGCGACACCGCCATTCTCACCGACAGCCGAAACCTCGGGCCGAGCCTTGACGGATACGCTGCCTCCGAGTTCGGCACGATCGCGATCGTGTTCGACGACGCTACCGGATTCCTGGTGTTTGTTTCCTACGCAAACCCGAATGATCTCATCTCGGCGACGACGGACATCGGCCGGGTCGGGTTCGACATCGGGAGCGTCTCCATGACTTCCGACGGTACCTACGCAATCTTCGTCAGCCAGGATGGAATGGAGATTCAACTGCTCGATCTATCCGATCTCACGAACCTCGTGTATTCGGACGTCATCCTCCTGGACGATCCAGTCGCCGAGGTGATCCACTCCCCCGAGAATCTCTTTTCTCTTATTTTTCCGGCGGGGAGGTCGGATCAACTCCTCATCGTCGACCTCACCGATTTCCAGAATCCGGTGCAGGAGTTTGACCTTCCCACGACTTCTCCTCTTCAGTTCTTCGAGTTCACCGAACTGAATCCAGAAGTTGCCATCGGTGTCGAGCAGGATACCGGACAGTTCCTGACCTTCAGCCTCACCAACGCGATCCCGGCGGGAGAGGTCGTTGCCGACTCCATCCTCCTCATGAATCCAGATATCGAGAGCGTGACGATTGTTCCCGGGAAGAACGAGGCTTACCTGGGGTCAAGTGACGGAAAACTTGTTCTCGTTGACTTCGAAAACCCGTTTCGAGTGTTCGTCAATGACTCTCTGGCACTCACGACCGGAGCTGCGGGCGACGATCTGATCGTCTCTGTTTCTCCGGACGGAACCTTTCTTTTCGCCACCGCACAGGCGGGCTTTGAGATCTACGACATCACGGACCCCACGTCCGGCCTACTCCTCAGACGGTTCGATTTCGCAAGCCCGGTCCTGGAAGTTGGGTATGAGACCGAGAGCGCGGCTCGCTTCCAGTTTGTCAGGAGCACGTTTGTCGTGGTGGGCGGAAGCGTTCATCTCATCGATCTTCGAAATCCGAGGCTTCCCGAGCTTTCTTCGCCAACAACTTTCCCCGCCTTCACCCAGCGGATCCTCCAGGAGGATCCAATTGGCGGGCGCCTCGTTGGTCCCGATGCGGCGGGGTCCGTCACTTACCTCTCGATCAGCTCGGTGGAAGAAAACGCCCCGATCATCCTGGGGACTTTCTCCCTGAATCCCCCGATCGGTGCAGGGTATGCCCCCGTGACCTTTTTCGTGAGATGAGAGAACGAGAGAGGTTTCTCTCTCAAATTGAATTGGAATCGATCTATCTGAGCCACCGAGGCTTTCTGACAAAATCGGTCGCTCAGCCTCTTTCCCTCGAAGATCGACCCCAGAGCCGATTTGTGCCCCAGCCCCGGGAAGAATCCAGCTCATGGCACGACGTATGCATTATCCGTGGGCAACGCCAAGAATGCTGTCAGTAGAAAATCAAAGAAGAACGGGGTAAACGCTCATGAATAACTTCAACTCACAAACGATGATCACCCAGCTCGCGAATGAATACAACGTGGGTGGAAAGTTCCTTGCGGAAATTGTTCCGATGATCGATGAGATCAGCGAAGGCGACTTTTCAGAGCACGAAAAGAAGTATCTCTTCCGACTCGTTGAAGATGCATTTCGCCGGGAAGCTGAAATCGAGCAGACCAAGAAGGCTCAAGGCTCTTTTGAGGGATATCCTTCCCAGCAGAACACCCACCGACATCACCCGATGCACAGCGTGACTCTCGAAGGAAGAATGGACAATCCTCACAACCGTATCAGCCCGGGACGCAGCCCTTTTTCCGACTTTCAATTCGGCGAAGGACCTCACTCGAACTAGAAACCGCGCGACATCTACGCCCAGGCCAGATCAAGAAGCCTGGGCATGATCGCGATCATCGTGGGTCAGGTCGATCACCGATAGCGCCGCCACCAGCAGCACGAACACGGAATCCGTGTAAAGGGTCGAAACCATGCCGTGAACCACAGCTGCCGTCAGGGCGGCGGTCACGCCAAGGGCAAGACCTCGACTCGGGTTGCCAGGCCGAAGACTCTCTCGCACCTTCGTGCAAAAACTCGCGAGAAGCCAGCCAAAGGCAACTCCCCCGAGGAGACCCATCTCATACAGCAACTGAAGCAGGAAGTTGTGGGGGTTATCCACGATCGCCAGACTCGATGCCTGCTCCGGCCCCCGATGCTGGATCAGCGCTTCGTCTCCTTTTCCCTCGACCGTGTATCCATCCTCGATCATTCTTTGACGAAACAGCTTCCCCCCGGGTCCGTGACCTAGCAACGGTCGGTCAGAGAGCTTCTCCCAGGTGTACTTCCACCCATGGGGGCGATAGCGAAAGGGGGCGGTAGAGGACGCGGTGGTAAACCGCTCGACGGAGATCATCTTCGCCGCTTCGGCTCGAAAGCTCGGGAAGACAGCGGTCAGGATGCATCCCCCGAGGAAGAAGGCTCCGAGCAAGATCCACTGCTTGCAAAGAAGAGCAAAAACAAACGCCCCGGCGGCAAACCCCACGAAGGCGCCTTTTGTCTTCGTCAGGAGCAACCCGGCCATCCCTCCTGCAACGACAAGAAGAAGCGAGATCGATAGAACTCTGGGCTTTTTCCGGTAGACGTAGAGAAAGAAGCCAAAGGTCAGAAACACCGCCACCTCGAGGTAACGCGCCTCCTCCGCATACCAGAAGAAGCCCCCATGGAAACGAGTATCGGACGCAGCTCCTCCCTGCCCTCTCGCCATGGCGACAAACCCGTACACCAGGTTGCCAAGGAGTGAGACCGCCGTCGGGTAGGCGATCAGTGAGATCCACCTCCGTCGTTGGGTCGTCTCATCGTCCCTTCCAATGACGACCCGCAAGATGGCCGCGTACACAAGAAGCGGTCCACCAAACGTCTCTAATCCATGGCGTGCGCTATAGGCCGGACTCAACGAAAAGAGGCCGGCCACACAAGCCACGACGAGAATGGAAAGGAGAGGTTTTGCCAGCCCACCACGAACGATGTGCCAATCTCGGGCCAGGAAGGTATGAAAAAGTAAAAAGAGGCCCATCAGGATGGTCAGGCCAAACCAGGTCTTCGCCGCAACTTGCCAGGGAAGGAGAAGCAAAATCATCACAAGGAGAACCCGGATGATGTTGCAAACCACACGGGCCCATTTTTCCGACGGCATCGCTTCTCTCCAGAGAGGAGATCCGGTCAGGGACCGGAGACGCGGAAAACATCAACCAAAGCGTCATCGACTTCGGCGGGAATTGCCTCTTCGGTCTCGTTGACGAGACCGTGTCGGCAGCGCGGCATGACATTGCGGCGTCGATAGTAGGCGAGGTTGCGTTTGTACTTCTTTTCCGGATTCGGAGCATGGTAGAGATGAAAGACCCATGCTCGATGCCAGAGGCAAGTGGGGGTAAATCCTGCGAGCACGCAGCGGTTTCGGAAGTCGCTATCTTCCTGCCCCCAACCCACGTAGTGCTCATCAAAGCCGTTCAGCTCCAGGGCCGCTTTCCGATCAACGGAGAAATTGAGCCCCATCATCTTCGGACGTCGACGCGTGCCGAGCAGGACATGGAAGTGATTCTTCCAGTGGATCTTCCGGAGCTCGCGCTTGCGGTCAACGGTCATTTGGTCCTGGAAACCACCCGAAATGACCTTTTCTTCCGAGATCTTGTGGGTGTATTCGGGAGTGAGCCGGATGTAGCCCCCCATGCAGAACCCGCCACGCCGATAGCAGCCCGCGTGGGTTTCGACCAGGTTTGGCTCGGACAGACAGTCTCCGTCCGTGAAGATGAGTTGATCGGCCGAGGAGTGCCGCAAGGCCTCGTTAAGAATTCGACTCTTTCTGAAGCCACGATCTTCCTGCCACACATGGGTGATAGGAAAGTTGGCTCGCTCTCGAAAACGCTCGATCATCTCCCGCGTCTCGTACGTGGAACCATCGTCAGCGATGATCACCCTGAAGTTGGTGTACGTTTGGCGCGTATAACTGAGAAGACTGAGCTCGAGTGCTTGTGGCCAATTATATGTCGATATTATGACATCAATTGAGTGCATCTGAATGGACCGCAGGGATCCTCGCAACCGCCCGACCCTCGTGCGCGATGTTAGGTCAGAAGACCGATGAAGTCAACCATGGGAATCAGTCATGGACTCAGCCACGACAAAGAACCATGAGACAAACGGTGCCACGCCCGAATTCAATCGAATCGTGGGACCTGCGGGTTGGCCTGCTCCTTTGATGAAGTCCGTGAAAAGTTTCTATTGACACCCATGCGAATAGTGGCACTACAAGAGGGAAACAGATAGAATTAATTTGCCTCAAAGTCAAAAATTAAGCGAAATTATGTCCGTGTTCCGGGGCATCCGCCAGGAGACACCCAAGTGTCGCGCCGCCTGCTGCTCACCTGCTTTGTTCTCGAGGTCGCCCTGGCAGGGCTGATAGCGGCATACTCTCTCTCCCCGACGAAACTGCTCGTTCTGGGACAAATGATTCACGGCATGGTCACCGTGATTCCACTCCTGATCTTGAGCGGCTGTATCATCCTGTTTATCACGCTTCTCTCCCTGGCGCGAAAATCTCCTGACCAAGAACAGGAAAACCTGACCGAAGAGACCCGAGCCGTTGCCGACCTTCAGTCTCGCGCCAAGTTTAACCCAAGCGCCTACAATCTCTACGAACTGGCATCTTTCTGCCTGAAAACCAGCCGTTATCAAGCGGCGGTGAAAACCTTTCGGGATCTCCTCTTTCTCGAGCCCGATCGCACAACAGCCCAGTATGGGCTCGGGATCGCCCTGTTCCGGAGCGGAAGCACCGACGAGTCCATTTCCGTCCTGACGAGGGTTCGAGAAGCCGATCCCCATCACGACTACGGGCTCATCGAGATCCGGCTCGCGGAAGCGCTTCTTCGAGGCAAGAAGTCCAAGGAAGCTCTCTTCACCCTGGACCAAAACCAGGATTGCATCGGGCTTGCGGAATTCCATTTCCTTCGGGGACAAGCCCTTGAGCAGCTCGACCGGAACAAAGAAGCCCGAGTCGAACTGCGTCGAGTCCTGGAAGCGGCGGCTACCGCTCCCTCCCATCGCAAGGAAAAGGACCGGCATCTGGCCCAGCTCGCCCGGGAGGTTCTGCTCACCAAGGCGGATCAACCGTCACCGTGAAAGCATCCGGAACCATCGACCTTTATCAGCCCGTTCGCCCCGGCCCCGTGACCTTCAGCCTTTTGATCATCTTCGGGGTCATCTGGGCCCTCGTGGTGCTTGGCGTCCTCGATCTATCGACCCCCGATCTTCTCCTTCAGGCACAAGAGGTCTGGAGCGGAAACCCGTCAAGCCTCCTGCTGTCCGCCTTTGTCCACGCCGAGTGGTACCACTTTGTCCTCAATGCGGTCGGGCTGCTGTTCTTTGGGGGCCTTGCGGAAAAAAGTCTGGGCTCGACCCGTACCGCCCTCATTTTTGTGGTGTCCGCCGCCTACGGCAACACTCTGAGCCTTCTTCTCAGCCCGGATCCGACCATCCCTTCCCTGGGTGCTTCCGGCGGAATGATGGGGCTTTTGGGTGCCCACGTCACCGCTCAGATTCTCGTCCACCCCAAACCCCGATCTCTTTTTTCACACCGTGGAAACCGGGTCACGTCCATGGCACTCATCGGCCTTCTTGTGATCGAGGCCCTGGCACTGGCCGTTCCGCCTCTCCAGTCCAGGATCAACCACGCAGCCCATTTTGGCGGCCTGATCGGAGGAGTGGCTCTTGCTGCACTGATGGTTCCGGTCCAGCCCAAGATGAAGTCCATGGGGATCTTGCTGAAGACCGTGATCTCCATCGCTCTCCTGGAAACGGCCCTCTACGGCGCCTACCCGGTTGCAAGCCCAACGTTCAACGAGACACTGGCTTACAAGGCGCTCGATGAGGCGAACTATCAAACCGCGACAAAACTTGCCCTTCAGGCTCTGCGGCTCGAGAAAAACCGGCCCGGAAGCGCCTTGATCCTGGCAGAAAGTCAGGAGGCGGCGGGAGAACTGGACGATGCTGAATTCCAGTTGCGGCAGGCGGAAAAGTTCTCGCTCAACGGAAGCGTAACGGTCAGGCTCGCCGAGTTCCTCCACAAACATGAAAGAGAAGGAGCGCAAGAAGCCTTCACGACCGCAGAGGAACAGCTCATCGCCCAGATCAAAGCACTGGGATCGGAGACGAGTCAGCTCGCCGCACTGGCGCGAGCTCAGCTCAAGAACAACCTGGCATGGCTCTATGCATCCTGTGACCGTCAGCTGCAGGACGGCCGATCCCTCGCTCAGAACGCTCTTCGCACGCTCAGAAGCGACCCGGCCACCCTGGGCACTCTGGGGGTGATCGAATACAAGCTCGACGACTTCGAACTGGCAGCCGAACATCTCGACGAGGCGGTAAACCTTCACGTAAGCCCCCGCTATCGGGCCCATGATTTGTACTATCTGTCCATGGCACTGACCCGGTGCCACCGCCTCGAAGAAGCGCGCCGAGCGTTAGACTCGGCCATTGCAATCGACCCCCTGGCCCCCCACCGCTCTGATGCCGAAAACGTCGTCAACAGTCAGAACCGTGAAGCCCAATCGTGAGATCGTCATGCCCAAGCACAGCCTTTTGGTGCTCACCCAGTGGAGCACCGCCGGTGAACCGGAACTCGCGCCCTATGGACGGGGCATCCCTCAGGTCCTCGAAGCCCGGCTTGCTTCGCTGAATCGCCGGGATCTCAGTCAGAAATCCGTTCTCTTCCAGGATGGCGAAGGGGACGGACGCCCTCTGATGATCGATCAACCCGTCGCCGAAGCAACCATGGCCCGCCTCACGGCCGAGCTCCAGCCCGACTATCATCTTCAAGGAGCAATTCAGCGGAGCAAAGGAAAGAAGGGCGGTCTTGAGCTGGAGGTCAGTTTGCTCACCGCACCGGCTGATGACAAAGAC
>JAJDCM010000204.1 GCA_029260825.1 Planctomycetota bacterium
CCCCTGGCGGGACCCCCGAACCGACGGGGTGAACTTGTCCCGGCAGTCCGCCGACGCACAGACTCGCCGAGCTCTTCTCTGGCGCGCGAAGGCGTAGCCGTACAGCAAGCCCACCACTGGAACACCCCACAAGAGGTGCAACGCGTTCAGATTTCCAAACTCCAGGTAATCTTGCATCAGCCTAAACCCATCTTCGAATCTTGTTCATGGTTCATTCTTACCGCTTCTTGATCTCGATCCGTCGTGTTCTCAGGGAACCTTTCGGAAAAATGTGCAACAGAGAAAAACCTCCAGAGCAAGAACCAGGAGAGCGGCGATGACAAACGAAGGAAATAGCTCCGTATATTCAAGGTAACGCTCGGTCTGGATGTCGGTCTTTTCCATGGCGTCAATTTCGGCATAGACAGCCCGGAGAGAGTCGGCGTCCGTGGCCACACGGAAGACTCCACCCGTTTTTTCCGCGATCTGTTTCAGAGTCTTTGGATCGAACCCTCTCGACCTCCTCATGCTCGTGAAGAAAGAGTTGCCAAAGGGATCACGAGTTCGGCGAGCACCGTGATCATCCCCGATCCCGATGGTGTGTACCTTGATGCCCCACTCGGCACAGAGGTCAGCGGCCTCCAGCGGGAAGCGAGTTCCTGCTACCTGGCGAGCAACCGTATCCTCGCCATCGGTGAGAAGGATGATGACTCGACTCTTGATCTCATAGTCTTCTTCGACCTGTGCCGCGCGCTGCATTTCCTTTTCCGCGTTCTTCAGGCGCGCGGCAGCCAGCGCAATCCCCTCGCCGATCGCGGTTCCATCGTCGGAAGAATTGGGTCGAACGCATTCTGTCTGCTCCACGTAGCGAAGGAGGGTTCCATGATCCAATGTAAGCGGACAAACTGTGGTGGGATATCTGGCAAATGTCACCATCCCGATCAGATCATCGCCTCGTCCGGGAAGCCCTTCTTGCCCTTCGACAAACTCGGCAAACACTTCCTTGACCACATCGATCCGACTTCGAACCCGGCCATCGAGCCCCATCTCGGCGAGCATCGAGCTTGATTTATCCACCACCATCTCGATCGCGACCCCTCGGGTGGAATCCCGGACCAGCTCTTTACCCTTCTGAGGGCGAGCGAGTCCGATGATGAGAAGAGCGAGAGCAAGAGCGCGAAGAAGCGTGGGAAGAAATGAAAACCGGCTCCTGAAAGTCGGAGAGACTCCCCGAAAAACCAGGAGCGATGGGAATCGAACGGTTGCCACTCGACGTCGTCTTCCCCAGTAGAAAAGGAGAGGGAGGAGAAGAAACAGGGCAAACATGTACGGCGTGTTGAAGGTCATCAGGCCGCCTCCACTTTCCGGGTCTCTTTGGTCTCTTCGATGAAGTTCTTGGCGAGATCAAAGCTTTGCTGGATATCTTCTTTTTCCGGGGTCAGGGCGGCAAACTTCACAAGGTCGGTATGGACGAGAAAATCTTCCAGGGCCTTGCGATGGCTGTCGGTGAAAACGGTCCGGGATCCAAAGCTCGAAAGCTCGGCAAGGAATTCCTCGGTGGTCCGCTCCGGGGCGCGAAGACCAAACCGTCCCTCGATGTATCGGCGGAGAATTCCGGAGAGGCGAACATAGAACTCTTCGAAGAGCCCCTGGCCGATGAGATCGTCTTCGCGAAGTTGGTTCAACTCGGCATAGGCAATGAGATGAGGCGGCGTCCGAACCTTCTTGACTTCCGGACGCTTTCGCCGGGAATAAAGCCAGATGATCAGGCCAAGGAGAATGACTCCCAAAAGCCCCCCTCCCCCCCGAAGAACCCAGGGAAGAATGCTCTTTTTGGGGAACTCAAGAGGAGCTTTCAGCCCTTTGATGTCGGGGATTCCCTCCCCGGCGTCGGCAAGGGAGACCACCTGGAAGGACATCGGCTTCGTCTCGCAGACGTATTCCTTTCCTTCCTCATCCCCGTCGTCAGGTACCGTGCCCGGATCGACTTCGTCTTCTGCTGGCTCGGTGATTCCAGGGCCATCTTCGGGATTCGAAGGAGCCATTGCCTCATCGACGGCTTTTACGAAGCGCACTTCGAACGGGTCGATGACCATCTCACCGGAAAATGACGGCTCGACCTCGTACTGTCGCCGATAAACCTTCTTACCATCTGCCGCAATTCTGGGCTGTTCTTCGATGAAATCTCGAACGATCAAGCTGGAGAACCCGGAGAGAAGATCGGGAAACAGAACCTCATAACCCGGGTCGATCTTTGCCTCCACCTCGACCCGATTGACGGCGGCAAGAGAGATCTCTTTCTTTTCGACCCGCACGGTAACTTCAAGAGGGCCACGAGTGGCGGTTTCTTCCAGCTCAAAAACAATGGGCACTACTTGCTTCCGGGTGCAGGAGAAAACCGCCGCCAGGAGGAGAAGGTAGAGAGCGACCCGAAACGATTGCGCAACCAAACGCAAGCGTGTTCTTGGGCAATCAAAAGAAAGAGGGGCACCTCTCATGAACCTTCATTGTCCTTTGGCTTTGAGTCTGGATCCTTCGATGCTTTTCCTGGGTCACCATCGGGAGCACTTCCCGAGTGAGGATCCGGATCCGGCGGCATCGTGTCTTCACTTGCTTGTTCTTGCGGAGCGAGACGAGCCATATGGACGACGACCCGCTCCCTCTCTCGTAGCTCTTCCAGAATCTTTTGCACGGTCTCCTGTTGCTTCCGGGAAAGAAGCTCCTGTTCAACCTGTCCTTTCATCTCTCCGTAGGATTGCATCCGCTCTGGCTGGTTTGACTCCACCCGAAACAGATAGATGCCCTTTGCGGTTTGAAAGTCGCCAGGAAGAACCTCGCCTGCCTCGGCCGTAAAGAGAGAGTCTATGGCATCGTCTTCCAGGCCAAACGTGGACTTGATCTGATCCCGGGAGAGAGGAGCCGGAAGACGTCCTCCGTTGTCGCGGGTCGTCTCGTCCACCGAGAACCGACTTGCCGCATCTTCAAACTTCTCTCCGCCGGCGAGCACTTCGCGAACCCGGTTGACATCATCCTGGGTCTGGTTCAGCAGGACCGAAAGCTCGACCATGGCCGGCTGTCGATAACGTTCTTGATTCGCCTTGTAGTACGTCTCGAAGTCGGCATCGGTGAGCTGGATTCTTCGATCGAGCTCGGCTTCAAGAGCCTTCCCGCTCAGGATCTGACGCATGGTCTCTTGCATGAGATCCGTCATCTCGGGTTTTTCATCGATCCGGAGTTCCTTGGCGAGGCGGTAGAGCAGTTCCTTGTTGATCACTTCGTTGAGAATCTGGGCCTTCATCTGAGGCTCATCGACCTGGCCCATGAGCTGTTCTTTATAGGCCATGCGCTGGGCAGGATCGATGGATCCCCCCATGGACTGGAGCTGGAGGTCGACCATTTGCTCCATGGATCGTTTGAGGTCTCGCCGGGTGATCTTCCGCCTTCCGATTTCAGCCAGGACTTCGTTTTCCTTTGCGGTGGCGGCCTCTTCGTCTCCGCCGATGTGAGTTCTGGCGGTGAGCTCTTCTTCCAGGGCGGCGAACATGCCGAGGGTTTCGAAGCATTCTTGAACGCGCCGATCGATCTCAAATTTGACATCGTCCGAGAGCTCGTCTTTTCCTTCCATCTCGGCCCGGTAGTAATATTCCACCGCCTTTTCCGAGTCGCCGCCTTCTTGATAGAGCCGACCGACTTTGAAGAGAAGGTTGGCCCGCTCCTGGGGAGGCTTACTGGCGTCAGAAAGCTCTTCTTCCCAGACGTGGGCGGCGGCAATCTGAAGGCCGCGGCGTTCGAGTTTGAGGGCAAGGTCGGTGTTGACTCCACCGGTTTCGGCATCGACGGACGAGGGGCCAGAACCCGTCGAGCTGATCCCTCCCGAGAAGAAGCCTCGAACGATCAGAAGGAGCACTCCCGCGAGGGTCAAGAAAGAAAACAGATTGCCCGAGCCACCAGCCTTGGAGTTTTTTTTGCGCAGAGCTTTCTCTGCCTCGTCGGGCAAGCTGAAGTCCAAATCGTTCGCCATTCCTTGCTTCCTTTCCTCCTACGCCCCACCGGACAGGGGCGCACATCATCAATTAAGTATCTTAGAGAATTTTTCGGGGTTATCTTGCTTGT
>JAJDCM010000205.1 GCA_029260825.1 Planctomycetota bacterium
TCATCCTGTTGACAAGGAGGAAGCGAGGACCTACTACGGTCATGAGGGGTGTTCGATAGACTCCGGAATGGTGTTCGAGAACGACCGGAATGAGTGATCGACAAACTCCGGAATGGGTGATCGATTTCACCGGAATACGCAACCGAGGAGCTTGAAGCACTCAAACGATCCTATGATCGAGTCCCGGCTCTAACACACCCTCTTCTCGAAAAAGCCGTCATCAAGGCTCATTCAAAAACTCTGCCAACCGTCCTCTACGAACTTCATCGAATCGCTGATCGAAAGGAGATCTGATCCCATGTTTACAGACCACTTCAAGATGACGACACAGCCGTTTACCGAACGGACCCCGATCGAGCGGATGCTCAAGGACGAGCGGGTCACTCAAGGACTAGCAAGGCTCGAGTATCTCGCCGAAGCCGGCTCGATCGCGTTGCTCACCGGTCAGACCGGAGTCGGAAAGTCCTCGCTGATCAAGCTCTTCCTTCGGTCGCTGAGTCGAAATCGCTATTCGCCAGTTTATGTGTTTCTGACCCATGTGAATGCGACGAGCCTGCTGAAACTGATCGTCTCGAGTCTTGGAGAAGAGCCCCGTCGAGGCAAGGAACGGCTCTTTCTTCAAATTCTAGACAAAACACGTGAAGCAGATCTGATGACGCTCCTGGTGATTGACGACGCGCACTTGCTCGAACCCGACACGCTCACCGACTTGAGGCTTCTCGTAAGCTCGACTCTCGATGACGAAGCGGCATCGCTCAAGATCCTCTTGAGCGGGCAAGAAGCCCTTCGGGATCAGCTCAGAAAGACGACCCACGCGGATTTGGTCCACCGGATCAGTGTGCGATACCACATTCCATCGCTTTCCAGAGAACAGACGTCCTCCTATATCGATTTTCAACTCAAGAGTGCCGGGGCCTCGGAAAAGATCTTCGAGCCTGAGTCCAAAGGACTCGTCCACGACTACGCCAGCGGCATTCCGCGTCAGATCAACAACATATCGACCGGTTGCTTGATCAACGCGGCGACAAGAAACCTGCAGAAGATCACCTCCGATCTCGTGAACGAAACGATGGAGGAGTTTCACTTGCCGTAGAGTGCAGCCAAAGAGGAGTAATGATGGCCCGCCGATTTTGCAACGTGATGCTCCACCGGCTCCGAAATGAGATCCCGATCACGGAGCTGATTTCGAATGAGCTTGCCATGGAGACAAAGATGAGTGAGGGAGTGTTTCGGTTTCTCTGTCCGATCTGCTCTGACTTTCACACAGCGACGAACCCGTCCACGAACCTCGGCCGGTGTTTCCGCTGCAAGCGAAACTTCAACCCGATCGACATGGTGATGACGGTGAGGAAGTGTAGTTTTGTCGAGGCTGTGGGGATGCTCCGACGTCTAACCGAAAGCTGATGATTCTCGCGAACCAACGAGGGGCCGAAAGGCCCCTTTCTTTCGCCCCGACCAAACCAAATAATGTGGGAGAACCCGAGCCAATTAATGTGGGACTTAGCACCTTACCAAGCGAGTCACACAAGACTGAACTTGAGCTAAGGACCTTCCTCACCGCCAAGAATGACAAAGGCCTTTAGAAAAGAGGGCCCTTCTGAATCAGAGCTGCACCGGCAGATGAGGAAGAAGGGGAACCCGTGTGGGAGGGGTATTCCTGCCTATCTACACATCTGCCTTATCTTCGTCATCACGTCGGGCCCTCGCTCGCTTCGCTCGGCCTTCGGCATGGTGAGGCCCGACGATGACGACTGCGAACGGCAGATAGCGAACTTCTTTCACTCCGCGAGTATTAGAAGAAACCGAAGACGAAGCTCAAATCATCTGGCCAGATGGGGCCATTCTGCTCACTGAACGCTGTCCACTCACTGAAGCTTGATTCATCTCGCGAATCTCGCTCCCAGGAGGATGGCTTTGGGAGTGAATGTGCTCATGGGTTAAGTGTGGATCCAAGAGGGGCCAAATCCCTTGTTCAAGCTGACGCTGATGAAAGGAGTGATCCTCGAAGAGCTGGGCCGGGAGAGATAGAGAAAGAAGACAGATACTACAAAGGCATTTTTTTCTTAAGTACATGAGATAATTATCCCCTACAGGAAGCCGATTACTGGCCGTTGGACAATCCAGCGGTCTCCGTCTTTTGAGTAAACTAACGAGTCGATCATCCAGACGAATTTTTGAGAAAAGTGTAGAAAATGACTGAGACGACCAATGACAGAACAATTCGGATTCTTATTCCTCCTCATGGTTCCCCTCTCGATCCGGTAAAGACGGCCTTAGGGATTCTTCCCGAGGTGATGGAGAGAATTAGTCGCGTTGTCGATACGACGCTTTTCCTCCCGTCTAAACAGAGTCTCGATTCCCACAAGACCATTGGGAAAGTCCTAGGATCTCAGGTCACCAAGACTCTTCTTGCAAACAAGCCGGTTCGGTTTTCCCACGGAGGAAACTTGATTCTCAAGACCCAAATAACCTTCCGGGAGATCCAGACGGACACCATCGTCCTTGGCGTCTACGTCAACGGGAAGATGCTGAACAAAATGGACGATTGCGGGGCACCGGCCCTCATTGCAGTTCCTTGGATGGAAAAGGAAGTCGAGGAATGGAGACGAACCTGGAACCCGATCATTCTCGGTGAAAAGGTCGATGACGATGCTCCCAAGGAAGAGGAACCGCTCATCGACAATCCGGTTGTGGAGGAAGCTCTGAAGTCATTGACGATGATGGTTAATCTCTCCTCAGGACTTGCGAGCCCTTCGGACAGAGAAAGTGCAATTCAGGTGTTTCAGATCTTGTTCAGTAACAATGAGCATTACGACCCAAAATCAATAAGAGCATGGGCGCTGCGCAATCGTTGGCGTCCTGATGGTGCCGACGAACTACAAGCGGTAGCAAAAGCAATCTTAGATCGACGTCGATTGAGAGGCGGCAGCTCCAAACTATGGAAGTCGGAAATCATCCAAACTTGGCGTGCTGATGCGAAGAAGAGCGAGCAATAAGGTTTTGATAGGAGGACAAGAAAATGAGTGATCCAGAAGATCCAAAACAAAACAAGGTTGAGCAACAGATGCAGGACATTCAGGGACTTGATCAGGAAGCGCTTCAAGAGATTGGTCAGATACTCGAAGGGCACGGAGTCGAAAAGGCCCCAACGGATGAGGTGACACTTCCGACTCAGGAAACCCGTGACTACGACAAATGGGCTGCTGAGCTTGCTGACCAGTATGCGGCTCCAGAGCCAGCCCAGGATGTTCAACCTGAGAAAGAGATCGAACAGGCGGAGCCGGGGGAGTAGGCTTCTTCTCATCAGCGAGCACAACCGTTCGAGAGCGGGAGACATTGCAAGTCAGACGGGACGATCCCACGGTACTCCGGCGAGCAACGCTGCAGTCTCCGGATCCCGGCTTGCGAGTGAAGGGGCTATATTTGTCCCCGAAACCGGAATCCTCTGGGGCCGAACCACGTTTGACTTATCTTGTTCGCTCATTCCCCTTCAGTGATGCTAACAGGACTCCGGACACCCTAAATGTGAGTCAATCCGGAAAAGGGAATCAACACCAATTACGCGATGATTTGTGGCACACTGACGTACGTATCTCGAAGTTGATAGGAGACACTGTAATGGACTGGTTTGTACCCATGCAGTTCACCCGCCCTCATTATATCTTGTGGTCGCAAGTAGTTTCTCTCCTTCTGCACTACCCAGAGCTAACGAAAGTCCACACGGAAGCTCGACGAACCAACCTTATTGGAGTCCTACGTCATGAAGATTTTGCGATTCCTTATTCCAGTTCTCTTCCTCTTTTGCATACCTACTTATGGAGTCGCCCAATGCGATTTCGAGGAATTGCAAACCGTTCTCGACCCAAACGGAGCTCTTCAAGACGAGTTTGGCAACTCCGTCTCAATAACTGGCGAGGTCGCCATCGTTCAATCACGACTTGACGATGATGCTGGCCCAAATTCTGGCTCAGCATTCATCTACCGGTTCGATGGCGCATCATGGATCGAAGAACAGAAAATTCTCTTGGGTGGACCCGTGACAATCGAAGACGATATTGCGGCCATAGGTAACTCCGTGTTTCGCTTCAACGGCACTTCATGGGACGAAGAGACTATTCTCCCAGTTCCAGCAGGTGCTAGCTCGGTATCTCTCGATACTGGTTTGCTGATCATTGGGTCACGGAACGGGGGAGTTGGCACCACCGGCATCGCTAGTATCTTCAGTCATGATGGGACTCAGTGGGTTCTCGAAGACACCATCTCAGCGAGTGACGGTTCATTTGATGACCAGTTCGGCGCATCAGTTGGCATCGACGGAAAAAACCGCCTGGCTATCGTCGGGGCGCCAAATAATGACGATGCATGTCCAGCCAGTCTTAACTGCAACTCCGGGTCGAGCTATATCTTTCGTTTCGATGGTTCATCATGGGTCGAAGAACAAAAAATCACTGCTGGCAATGCCGACAGGGGCCGGGTTTTCGGCCGCGATGTGAGCATTCTTGGCAATCTGGCTGTGGTAAGTCCTTTTGCGTATGTGTTCCGCTTTGACGGAAACTCCTGGACGGAGGAGCAGCAGCTGACCATCCATAATACTAATCTCACCACTGGGGTAGTGTTGGGGGAAAGAGGGCTTTTGGCCGTCAGCGGTACTGTCACCACCCCGGGAGGACGTGATGGTGTAGTCCACATTTTCCGATTCGACAGAACTACATGGATTTCTACTCAGGCATTGTCTGTAAGCAATGGGACAGGTAGCGCAGCAGGTGATGGTTTAGGTCGTTCTGTGGACATGAGCGGTGATATTCTTCTCGCAGGTGCACCCTTATCAGATGAAGTCTGTCCGATGAGCAATGTTTGCGATTCTGGATCTGCGTACTTCTTCCGTCAAAACTTCGACTGCTCAAAAGGAACTGTGAACACAGGAATAGGGCTGGCCACAGATGTTTTTTTCATTAACGGATCATCCGGAGATAGTCGGGCCGTTGTCAACGTCACTCTCGGTGAGGCCGTAACTTTTTCTCTTGACGCAGCACCTGCGGGCCCCAATTCCGGGAACTATCTTCTCTATATCTGGACCGGGTTTCCAGTCCAGTGCGGGGATCTTATGACTATGGGAGAGATGATTGGATGCATGGTCAATCCCACACCTTTCTTACAAACTCAAACCCCTCAGCCCTTCCGTTGCCTTCGAAGTAGTGCCATTCCTAGCATTGTCTGTCGTGGAATAGTTGAGAAAGATGGTCCGGCAACGGTTCCTTGGGCTCTGTCGCTAAACCTTGGCTTTCAGCAACCCGCTGTATTTACATTCCAAGGCGTCATCCAGGATCAAGGTGCCGGTAATGCAACGGGCTATAGTGTGACGAATGCTGCGACGATTGTCGCTGAATAGACAAGACATGTCGTATTTAGTAGTTCGCCTCCCAGGACACCACACCATCACGGGCATATCGTTGGGTTGTCAAAGTCGAACGGGTTTGTCGGAGGATCATTCGTAAGCTCGTCAATGTTTTCTGTCGCATCTCCATCGCTATCGTCGCGAGGAAAGAGGCCGGCTGCAGTATAGTAACCCGTGAAATCTCCGAGCGTATCAGGAGCTCCTCTGCCGCTTGTCGGGAAAACGCTAACAACTGGCGACCCGCTTACGCACTCAGTTATCCTCACGATGAACGCAACTAGCTTCAGTAGAACCCAAATGGCTCCATTTCCATCTATTGATATCGAGATAACGCCCGGATTAATTCCGATAGTTTCTCCCGGCATTCCCCCCGGTATTGGACGGTTAGATAGTGTCACGGGCCAACCGGGAACGGCATTTTCTCGCAAAGAACGCCGTGGAGGCCTCAAACCACCGGGAGTTGATGGTGGTACTTCACTCAAGAACATCTCAAGATTCTTAGGCAGCTTCCACACTTCGTTCGCCATAGTGCATGCCACGTACTTGTCGCCAAATACGGAGGCGACGATGCTAAACGGCCCTCTCGGTTTCCTATCATTACCCAGCAATGTGATGGCCGTGTATTCATCTGGTTGCCCAGGGCCAAAGTCTCTAACACGAACAACTACTTTACCGTCACCACCTCCTGCAGTATCAATGTCGCCTTCACCAAGCTGCTCTCCCAGAACAGCAACCCAGATCTCATCATGATCAAGACTAGGATCCGGGTTTATACATACACCACGCGTCCCAAAAGGCATTCTTCTACACGTGCTAGGCTTGCCAAAATTGCCAGGATTGCCAGGATTCTGTGGAAGAGGGATGGGAACGTGGAAGCTCAAGAGGTACGACGGACGGATACCCCGTTTGTTCGCGCCTTTACACGCGACCCAGATTTTGTCTGGGTTTTGCCCAGACTGGACGATACCTCTCGGAAACATGGCTGGGCAGCCGGAAAGAGTAATATCACCGACCCATCGAAGGTAGGACGCATCTAGCAGATCGTCAGGGGGGTTAAAAGGAAAATTGTCCGCCTCGAAGGTACTCATATCGACTAGGAATATTTTGTGTTTGTCTTGAGCACTTAGAAAAATATGCCCTGACATCATGCTCGCCGCACATGCTTTTGCAAACCCCCATGGGTGCCTAAATCTCCCCCCTATCATATTACCAGTAAGAGCATCGATGATTGCGCCCTGATCTTTACTATCAGTAGTATTATTAGTAGGTCCTCCAAACACATACACCCGTTGCAATCTGTCTATTGAGTAACTCCTGACGTCAAATCCTACGTCTACCTGCGACAGGCGGAGTCCAGTCATTGGGTCATACCGCTCGAAGAAGAACGGACCTGACATACCAACTGGGTCTGTCTGCGGGCTTCCCACCCAAATGCTATTAGAGATGAGCTGCCCGGACCTACCACCACCACGCAACTGTCCTTCCCCTTGTGGTGTTGCGATACCCTTCTTCTGAAGGCGGACAAGTTGTAGTGATGAAAATTGTGTAGGCACTATGGACGGGGAAGCTATTCCTGCACACATTTTCTAAACTCCTTTTGACAAAACTGCAGGAGAAACTAGTTTTCCCCCGTTGGCTTCGACCGGCATGAATCCGTGAATCACTCTTTACGGAGCTTCAACTCACCACGACCAACTCGTGCCGTTCCCCACTTCGGCTAATCACTCCACTGAGGCTCAAGCACCGTAATTCGCGCCCAATCTCCAGCCGCAAGGTTGAAGGTGAGTCGGACTTGCTCCTTAAGATCATCGACTTCCTTTTCGTGTGTCCCTGGAAGGGTGATGGAGGAGAAGGTTCCTGCGGCAGAAAACGTTTCCTCATCCATATTCTTGTGTTCGACCGTCACCGAGAGGCTCGGAAAAGAGCCCTCCAAGATAGCGACGTCGACCGAAAACACGGCCTTGGTTCCGCCGCGCCGCTCATAATAGGACGGCGCGGCGACACTGCTTTTTTCGATAAGTTCAGTTGTAAACATAGACACTATCCTTATCTGTGTCTTGGGGGACCTCACTAAGATCCATCCCAAAAGTTACCTTTCTCTGCCTACGGCATCCAAGAGATCGGAAGCTCCTCCACACGGACCCACACAGACGCGCCACCGGTTACTGTGCACTTCAGCCGCACCTGCTCTTTGAGCTCTTCGGCCTTTGCCGTGATGACTCCAGTTGTGGTCGTGTTTGAGAAGGCGCCGATAGACACCCACTCCGTCTTCAGGTTTTCGGATTGGTTCTTGTGCTGAATCTCGATGGCAAGTGTTGGTGTCGTACCCTCGGCTTGTGTGACGTCCACGATGAAGACCGCTTTGGACCCTCCGCGACTCACGGGTGCTGTGTAGGCGGCGGACGCGCTGTTATGAAGAACTTGACCAATGATCATTACAATCTCCTTATTTTCACAGAACTTTCCCCGCTCTACTTCCGAGCGGGCACTAACCAGAAACCCTCGGATTTTCACGAGCGAGATCCCGAAGGTCAGCAAAAACACGTTGAAAAACCGCGTCCCAATCACCCGGGACACTTTGTCGGAAAAGACGGACACTTTGGTACCACGGGCTGTCGCCGCGTTGCCGGAACCATCGCCAGTCGCTCACCACGGGAAGGAGGATCCACGTAGGTACGCCCATGGCGCCTCCGAGGTGAGCGACGGCCGAATCAACAGCTATCACAAGATCCAGATTGGCAACGGCGGCGGCAGTGTCGGAAAAGTCCCCAAATGTCCCGCCAAGGTCAACGACCGTCGAATCGCCGAAGGCCTCGAGTTGTTCGGTTCCAGGTCCTTTTTGAAGTGAAAAAACACGGATTCCCTTCATTTGCAGGAGCGACTGGAACTTGGATAGTGGGACCGAACGGATCGCGTCGAGGGAGTGGAGCGGGTTGCCTTGCCAGACGATTCCAACCTTGAGACCAGGAGAGCCAAAGAACTTCTTCCGATAGGAAGCCAACTTTGTAGGGTCGGGAAAGAGATACGGCGCGGGACATGGAATGGTCGAGAGATCGGTTCCCATGCGATGGGGCATGCTCGCAAGCGGGGCAAAGAAGTCGAAGAATCTCCGTTCAGCTCGATCATCAAAGGGCAACATCTCTGCTCCCAGATCATTTCCACGAAATAGGGACTCGAGAGCCGGCGGCGGTCGAAAAAAGACACTCGCTCCCTGGTCCTTGAGCAAACGAAGATATCGAACAAACTGGAGTGAGTCGCCAAATCCCTGTTCAGCATAGACGAGGATTGACCTGCCCCAGAGGCCTTGCCCCGTCCACTCAGAAGAGCCTTGGAACTCCTCCTCCGTTTTCCGATGCTTGTCACTTTCGCGACGACACTCGTAGAGAGACCACCCCCTATCGAA
>JAJDCM010000206.1 GCA_029260825.1 Planctomycetota bacterium
CACTCGTGCTGGAACCAAAAAAGACCCCGGTCCTTGCTCGACCCGAAGAGAGATCAAGGTCCGCGTGTCGAAGGGCCTCCAGAGACGCAGCCAACCCGAACTGATCCGCCCGAGAAAGCCTGGAGTTCTCGGCGGGTTTGAGGTCGAAAGAAGGAGCTCCGGCCGGAACTTGAGAGGCGAGATTTGTTCGGTGAGGGCTGGCATCAAAGACATCAAACTCGGTAATCGCGGTCTTTCCAGACGACAATCCCTGCCACAAAGAAGAGGCGCCCCAACCGAACCCGCTAACGGCTCCCAGCCCCGTAATGGCGACCGGCAGGGAGGAGCCCGCATCCTCGGTCATGTAGTTCCCTCAGGCGACTTCAAGCTCTCCTCGATGAAGGAAGCCAGGGAAGCGACGGATGCGAAGGCCTCTCTCCCGACATTTTGACTCTCCACCTTGATGTCAAATTCTTGTTCCATCCCCAGAACCAGTTCCAGCGCATCCACGGAATCAAGACCAAGGCCCTCACCAAAAAGTGGAGCATCGTCCTCGATCTCTTCCGGAGAGAGACCTTCCAGTTGAAGTCGCTCCACAATCAGACGTTTGGTCCGTTCCCGGATGGATTGATTGTCTAGCATGGCTGCACCCTCGATTCGCCGTTTCCTGGGAATTCGATTCCAAAACGCTGTCATTTCGGAAAATCCAGTCGCAAAATTTCCCGAGGCAAACGCATTTTAACAAAGAGAAATCCCAGTCCCAAGAAGGGTTTCATGGCTCGGAGGTGGTCGCCGTCCTGGCAAATTTCGCCGAACCCTAACCTTTTGTTGAGATCGCCTTTGTGGTATTCCGGGAGGCAATGGAGACGTCGGAACCCACCCAGGATGATTTGCGCACGACAAGCTCGACAATCCTTGCGCGATTTGGCGAGAGGGTGGCCGAGTCACCGGATGCACCACTCCTGCTCGGAGAAGGAAATCAGTTCACACGGCTCGACCTTTTTCAGCTCACCCGGCGGGTAGCGAAGCGGCTTGGAGATTTGAGGCTCCCCCCATCGACGTCGGTTGCGCTGGTCGCCGAAAACGGCCCGGCCTTTCTCGCAGGCCTTCTCGCCATCCAGCACCTCTCTCTCACGACGATTCTGGTCGATGCGGGGACACCCGACGAGGAACTCTACCGCATCGTCCGGAAGCTCGGCGCCGGTGCCGCCCTCAAGGCGGACCTCCGATGGTCTACGGAAGTTTCCCGGTGGAAGCTCCTGCCTCTTCCCGATCCAATCACGGTTCCCAGGCCCAACGGGCGACCCTGCGTCATCAAGCTCACCTCCGGATCGAGCGGAGATCCTCGGGGGATCGTGGTATCGGAGGATGCTCTTCTTAACGACGCGCGGGCTCTTGTGAAGGCCATGGGGTTCCACCAGGAAGATCGGCTCCTGGCGGCCATTCCTCTTTCCCACTCCTACGGGCTTTCTGTCCTGGCTCTTCCCTCTCTTGTGTACGGATTCCCTCTTCTCATTCCCAGTGGTTGGGATCCTCTAACTCTCGCCCGAAATCTGGGGGCATCCGTCTTTCCCACGGTTCCGGCCTACCTGCAAGGACTGTTGGCCCTGTCTACCCCGCCTCCCATGCCGAAGGGATTGCGGCGAGTCATCTCCGCCGGGGCTCCTCTCCCCAGATCCGTGGCGCAAGATTTTCTCGATCGGTTTGGCCGACATGTTCACGTGTTCTACGGCGCCAGCGAATGCGGCGGCATTTCATACGATCCGATCGGAACATCCGGACTCCGGGGAACCGTCGGCCCCCTCATCGAGGGCGTTGACGTCCATTTCGTGAAGGAGGGTAAAAAGACTCCGAATGGCACCTCTACGTTCGACATGATCTCCGTCACATCTTCTTCTGTCGGTGACCGATACTTCCCCGAAGAAGACTCCCGACTCGATGAAAATCGCTTTCTCACCAGTGATCAGGGATCTTTACAAGACGGCGAACTTGTTCTTCAAGGGCGGGCGGGAAACTTCGTGAACATCAAAGGGAAAAAGGTTCTTCCGGACGAAGTTGAGGCGGTTCTGGCCCTCCATCCGCAGGTCAGAGAAGCCATCGTCGTTGCCCTCGGCTCGAAAGACAAAAGCCAGGCATTACGGGCAATCATCGCTTGCCCGAAAAATACAGTCTCCTATCGTACCTTGATTGAATGGTGTCGCCCTCGCCTTTGCGCTCACAAGATTCCGAGAAGTTTTGTGTTCGTGGACGAGATCCCCCGCACTCCTCGGGGCAAGGTCGATCGATCTTCTCTGGCGAGGGTTGATCCAGCCTGAGCCAAGATAATCGCTGCTATCCAAGAAAATCGCCCCTCACAGAGCAACCCGCTCGTCCTCTTCCTTCATTTGACGGAGGTATTCCAGGGATCGCCTCCCGCGCTCGGTGTTTTCTGCCGGAAAAAACGGCGAAAGCATCCGATCAATCAAGCTGCCCTCGTAGTGTCGAAACCAGATCTTTCGAACCACTCCCTCCGCAATCATGAAACATCCAATGAAGATGTATCCTCCCCAGGATGCGTACCGTGACCAGGTCTCCGACGACGCAAACATCGCCAACCCCATCCCCATCGCCCCATGGATGAACAGCACGACCGACCAGCAAGCCGTCACCTTTCGACAGTAGGGACGAATGAAGTCCGGGGCCCTTGGCTGGATGAACAACGCGCCCCGCTCAATCAATGACAAAGGGCCTCGAAGACTGAAGAGAAACATCAGGGACAAAGCCAGGTGAAGAGACGGGGGTACGAGAAGAAGGAACCAACCGTTGTTCGACACACCGGCAAGAACTCCGAAGAAAAGCACCACCATGGAAAAGAAGGTCGAGGTGCGTCCACCCCAGAAAGGCGTCGTCCATCTCCTTCCCGCCAGAAGAACCAGGACCATCACGGAACAATGGCCCGCGGCAAAAGCCCAGACCGGACCATGGTCCATGGCTGCCTTGACGTACGGCGGGTAGAGAATTGCCAGGAGGAAAAACAAACCCACCGTCAAGAGCATCTCTAGCGAGGGCCGAGGCAATGACATCCATCCCCCTTCATCATTGAGGTTCAAGCCGCCGAACCGTGAGGCGAACTCCCACCGGGGGATCCTTCTGAAAAAGACCGTCCGCAAGGGATGGGTTCACAACCATGTTCGAAATCTTGATCCGGACCTCATCCCCCTCCACGTTCGTGTACGCGATTTCTCGCAATACGGCGTCGTCCTCGGAGACAACAAGCGTGAGCAGGGTAAGAAACGAGGTGAGACCTTTGTCTCTGGGAGAGAGAGTCACGGAAAGAAATCCATCTTTCTCGGTGACCTTTTTCAAATCAAAGACCTTCTCCATCTCGGACGCTTCAGGGGTAAAAATCTTTACCAATCCTGACGTCAAATCTCCCTCTCGAAAAAGGAAGCGCTCGGCGCGTTTTTCCGCCGGTCGGTAAACCTGGTAGGAGCGTTCATCGAATCGCACCTGGGAAACCCGGGGCTCCTTCAGGAAGAAGACCGCACAGGGGTTCTTCCGTCGAAAGACCATCTCTCCCCCGGAAACGATCGGTTTTCGCACCAGCGGCGTGCGGATCTCCTGGACGAAATCGGCCTTGAGAGAAACGACCTCGAGATGCTTCTTGGCAAGAGCATCAAGAGCCCGGCGACCCCGCTCGGTTGCCAGAGCCGTCGGGTCGTCATCTGCCAGGGCGGAAGAACCTGGAAGGAGCGAGAGGAGCGATGTCAGAAGGCAGGAGAGGAGAGTCATGAAGAGTCTGGTTATCCTTGACAAAGGTCGAAGCGGAACACGTTCTCATCAAAGACAATAGCAAATCTCTCCACCACCCGGAAAGGGAACGCACGGCTTGAGGGTTTCATCCTCATTCCGGCCCACGAACGGGGAGGAAGCAACGGCAGAGAACGGGTAAGGCAAAGACGCTGGTAAGAAAACAGACCCCGATGCCGACCGCAAGGAGAAGACCGAGGGATGACAGACCCGGGGTTGCCGAAAATGCCAGGGATCCAAAACCAAGAAACGTCGTAACGCTCGTTCTCCAGACCGAATAACCGGTGGTGCGAAGAACCTCGTCCGTCGGCTGTTCACTCCCCAAGCGTTGGGCCTCCCGATATCGCCCGACCATATGAATCCCGTCATCAAGTCCGATTCCCAGCAAAAAGGGAACGGCAACGAAGTTCCCCAGATGCAGAGGAGCCTCAAAGAAGGCCATCCACCCGAGGGTGATCCCGATTCCAGCCAACGTCGGAACAAGCGAGAGAACCGCGGCAAGAATCCCTCCCGAAAACAGGAAAACCACAACCAGGACCGCAAGACCGGACAACGCCGTACATCGGACCAAATCCTCGGAGAGGAGGTCAGAAAGATCATCGCTGAGCCCCATCGCCGCCACGATGTGCACGTCTTCTTCGAACGACTGAACGATCGCCTCTTCCATGGCAACACGACTTTCTCGATCCCGAAGAAGATGGGGAGGAAACAGCTGGATCATCCAGTAGACTTCCCCGCGATATCGAATCTGAGGCGTCGGTGGGTCAGGACTCTGTTCCAAACTTCGGGAAAGCTTGACCAGCTCGTCTCGAAATCCGTCCGGCTCGAGCCCGACCTCTTCCATCTCCTTGCACGTGGCATCTACCCATCCTGGAAGACGTCCACGGAAATCGGCAACTCGCTTATCGATTCCAGCACTCGCCACTTCCTGATGAGGTCCGAGACTCAGGCGAACAAGCCCCTTGGCCTCCAGCTCTTCTACTGCTGGCTTGCACTCAAGAAGGGGTTTCTTCCCATTCACCAGCACCGTGACCGGAATCGGAGAGAAGCCAAGGGATTCCTCCAGCCACGCTGCGGAGGCCAGCATGGGATCATCCGAGGGGCGAAGCCTGGACGGGTCAGCGTCAAAACTCACTCCACGAAATCCAACCCAACCCCAGCCAAGAAGGGCAAACCCGATGATTCCTGCCGTGACGCCCTTTCCGATCCTGGTTTTCACCAGAGCCAGGATGCACTCGATCACCCGACTGGTCGCCTCTTTCGGGGTTGATCGGGTGAGAACCCGAAGCATCCACGGTAAGACCACCAAAGCAGACAAGAGAGCAAACACAAGCCCGATACCCAGTAGAATCCCGAAACCAAAGAGCCCGTGAAAACGACTGAGGGCGAGAGAGAGAAACGCAAGGACGGTGGTCATCATGCTGAGAAGGAGAGGTCGACCCGCACCCACGTGAGTGGATACCACCGCTTCGTCATATGACCCCCGCAATCGCTCTTCCCGATATCTCTGGAGATAGTGGATCCCGAAGTCCACTCCGAGCCCCACCAAGACTGCGGCCGCTCCGGTAGCAAGAGGTGTCAGTGGCCCCAGCATGACTCCTCCATAACCAAGGGTCCACACGATCACGATTCCAATCGGTCCCACCAGAAGGAGGGGATCCCAGAAGCTTCGTCCCGAAACCAGAAGAAAGATGGAAACCAGGAATGCGGACAGAAAAGACGAACGATAGAGATCGAGTCGAATCCGCTGCTCATCCTGGCAAGCGATCGCATACCCCCCGATAAAAGTATGGGAGTAATTCGAGAGGCGATCGTTCAGATCCCCAAGAAGAGCCTTGGAGTATTCGATATCGAATGGCTTCTTCTTCCCCCGGATCCGAAGAAACGCCGCTGATCCGTCGGCGAGGACGACAAAGCGAGAGGATGAATCAAGAGTGGCCGGTGCTTTTTCGCGGGCCGTGTCTTCAAAAATAGGCGCAAGATCGAGCGGATCTCGTCGCACCATCTGGAGAGACAGAAAAGGGTCCTCGGCGATCCTCCGAGGAATGCCCGAGAGTACCCTCTTTCTTCCCTCGCCGAACATTCGAGAAGAGAGTCGAGAAAGTCCCTCCTCGGAAAGGTGAATGAGCGGATTCTCTCGAAAGCGCGAAACCCGGTCCCCGAGAAAATCCTCGGTTGTTGCCGCCACGGATTCAACCAGAGGCGAAGCGAGCAGTGTATCCACGACCTCGGGGATCGAGGCCGCAACGGACTCACCGCGAAGGATCATCAGGAGATTTCGATCCGAGGTCAGCTCGGTCGCCGCAATCCGCCGGAGCTCGACCGCTTCGAAGTCCCCGGGAAGAACCGTGGCGATGTCCGACTCGATCCGAAACCGAGGCAAGAAGAGCAGGGCTCCCAGAGTCATCAGTGAAAGAAAAAGAAGAACACCGCGAGGAGAGCCCACCACCCAGCGCCCCAATCGTTCCAGTGCGGAACCGATCAAGGAGTACCTCCGCTGATGATTCCTTCCGGGAGTTTCAGGACAAAGAGCGAATCCGGAAGGGGTTCTTCCTCCACTTCCACAGGATCCAGACGAGCCGTAAGAGAAAAACCGCTCCCTTCCACGAGGAGAGTCTCATGGTCAAGAGTTCGGTCCTTCCACCGGGCACCGCGAAAGGAATAACGACGCTCGATCACCTTTCCAGATCCGTCCAAGAAGGCACGAACCGAAAGTCCGGGCCAGCTCGACTGGAGTACAAGCTCAAGACCTTCATCCGAGTCTCGAAGCGATAGGACTCGATCGGTCGTTACGGGGCAAGAGGCCTCAAGCAAAGTCAATCCCATGAAGACAAGGATGTGACGAGGGGCTTTCTCCTCATCCAAGGCACCGACGGACACTCCATTTCGAACCTGGGGAAAGTAGCCGACGATTCGTTCGGTCGACGCAGCAAGGTCAAGAAGCTTTCCCCCGAGGTCGGGAAAGAGCTGCATGCGAAGTCGTGGTTCCGGCCCGGACCGAACAGCAAGTGCGACTTGAAAGACACCGCTCAGGTGATCCGACTCAAGAGTCACTTCTCCCGCGCGCCGGGATTCGATCGAGTCGGCGGAACGTGAGACAAGCTGATCCAGCTCTTCTCCCGCAGATCGATACGTAGCGCAGGCCGGCAACAATAAATAGAGGATGGCAACCAGAATGAGTTGACGATGCTGTCTTTTGTTCCCGAGCCTATTTCCCTGCTCACCCATGGTAGATCGCATATTCCGGAGGTCTTGGGTCGGGGGAGAAGTTCCACTTACGATTCATCCGAATCAACAGATAAAATAGTCGCAAGAAGAGTTTTTCCTTCATCTTGAGCTCGAATTTCCCCAGAAAGAACGGAGCAACAATTGCCTGATAACCCGGCTTTGGATTGAAGAATATTCCGGCAAACCCCGGATTATAGAACGCACGGATCAAGCGAAAATAACCCTCGGTCCAGCCCCGAAGTGAGCGCTCATAGCTTCGAAAGTGAGAGGGCTTCAACGGTCGCCCGGTCATGAGCCTCTTCGAAAGCTGACTCGCGGCGAGCTCCCCACTTCTCATGGCAATCAACACTCCTGTGGAAAACACCGGATCCAGGAAGGCCGCCGCGTCCCCCGCCATCATCCAGCCCTTCCCGACGTATCGACTCGACCCGTAGCTGAAAGAAGACGCGGTTCGGACCTTTTCCGTTTGCTCCGAGGAGGCAAGGATTTCGCTCACGAACGGGGACAGTCTGATTTGCTCGGCAAGAAAATCTTCGGCGGAAACATCCGAGGCCCATCGACTCCGATCCGTCACACACCCGACGCTGGTTACGTTGTTCCGCAGGGGGATCATCCAGAACCAGCATCGGTTTCCCATCACCAAGGTGATGTCTCCATCTTCCTTGCCGGATCGGCGGGTCGCTCCTTGATAGTGGGAGAAGAGGGCAACCTTCTTCAGATCCGGAACTGGACGGCGGAGGCCAAGAGTCTTTCCAAGGAACGAATTCTGCCCGCTAGCGTCGATGACCCAACGGGACCGAACTTGACTCTCCTCACCATCCCGGCCGCGAATCGTAAGAACGTTCCCATCGTCTGAAAAATCGCACCCCATCACCTTCTGCTCTTCTCTTACCTCCGCCCCCCCCTCCTCAGCATGTCGCAAGAGCATGTCGTCAAATTCGGCTCGCTCCACTTCCCAGGCGACATTCCGCGGGGAAGAAAGAAAATCTTCAAATCGAAGGGTGTTCGAAAACGAGCCATCGTTGCTGACGAAGTGGGCACCGTTTTTTCGCTGAAAGGAGATGGCGTCGATCTTCTCCCGAAGACCAAGCCGATCGATCAAATCCTGTTGAAAAGGTAGGAGGGATTCGCCAATATGAAAACGGGGAAATTTCTCCCGCTCCAAAACGACAACCTCGTGGCCCTTTTTCGCCAGGACATAGGCCGCGGTGGCCCCGGCCGGTCCGCCCCCGATGATGGCAACGTCACACGATGTTGAGGTCATCTAAGTTTCTTCTTTCAGATCGGGCCCCGAAAGCCCGCGCCGCCTTGTGCTTGATCAAACCGTCGCCAAGATAGGGACTCGACTCCTGCTCTGCCAAGTGAAATCGAAACCGATTTTCTTTCTCGAATTCCACATCTTGCCCAGGTAGCCTACTAGAAAAGAAGGCAGGGCTCTTTGGCCCCCGCCGGAGAACCACTTCCGATGACCGTTTCCCGATCAAACCCGCCACAACCTCCACCAAAGGAGAATCCCCGAGGACCGGGAAAAATGAGCCAAAACATTGGCCCGAGGCTTGGCCCCCACAGCCCGGACCGCAATCATCGAATCCAGAGAATGCTGGGAGGATTCTATCTCACCGGCAACTTCTGGTATCGGGCCCATCACTGGATGGCAAATCATGCGCCCTCCCCCATCATGGCCCTGACGATCAAGGTTTGTGCCGCCTATTGTTCGATTTTCTTTCGACACACCCGGCGAGCGATCGTGCGAAATCTGGACGTAGTCCTTGGCCCCTGCAGTCTCTGGAAGCGTCAGGGTCGGGCCTACCGCACCTTTCGAGAATGGGGATGGGTGCGCACCGAGCGGTGGGAACAGTTCCACGAGAAGAAACCCCCGATCGAGCTCGAGGTGATCGGAAAAGAACACTGGGATTCCCTGTTTTCGACGGGAGAAGGTTTCGTGCTCCTCACGGCCCACGTAGGAAACTACGAATCGGGGAATCTCATTCCCGGAGAACTCGTGAACCGAAAGCTTCATGTCGTTCGGGAGCCAGAGTCCGATTCCAAGGCCCAGCAATTCCTGGAGGACCTCCTGGGGAAGTATTTTGGCTCCGAGATCGTGACCCATTTCGTGGATGACGACATGAGCATCGGACTGGTTCTTCTGTCGGCCATTCGCAAAGGCGATCTCGTCGGGCTCCCCGTGGATCGGCCCAGGATGTTCGGAAGAAAGGTCGAGGTATCCCTCTTTGGCCAGCCCTTCCCCCTACCGGACGGGCCACCCACGTTGGCCCGCACCGCCGGTGTTCCGATGATGTCGGTCTTTCTTCTCCGTGAAGGGAGAAGGCGATATCGGCTCTACCTTCGCCCCCCCATCACTGCCGGGCAAAGTCGAGATCGCAAGAAAGATCTTCAAGAAGCTCTCACCAAGATAGCCACCGATATCGAGTGGTGTATCCGGGAAAAACCCAACCAGTGGTTTTGCTTTGCGGATGTATTCACCCCCGTCGAAGGATCTTCCCGCTCCCGGTCTTCGGTAACATCTCGACCACCTTCATCTCCGCCGGCATCTTGAACGACGAAAGCCTCTCCGCGCACAGCCGTTTCAACTCGGGAATGACCTCGGCCTCAACAGCATCCAGAGAAAGAACAACTTGCGCGATCGGAATCTCACCGAGATGGGGATGAGTCTTCGCTGTCACTCGTGACTCCCGCACCCGGGGGTGGGAATTGAGACAATCCTCCACCTCTTCGGGAAAGAACTTCATTCCCGCCACGAAGATCATGGTCTTCTTTCGACCCAGAAGCTGAAGGGCTCCCTGAGCGTCGAAGCGGCCGATGTCGCCGGTTCGAAACCAGCCGTCGACCAGAACCTGATCCCGCAAGGTCCACGGAGAATAGTAGGCGGAAAAAAGCCCGCGGCTTTGAATCCCGATCTCCCCGTCTCCCTCCCCGATCACTCGGTCTCCGTCTTGCGAGAAGAGGGCTATTTCATAGCCGGGAACCGGCTTTCCCACGGAAAACACCGGATCCTCGGGGCCTCGGGTGTTGATGCAAGGCAGACCCGCTTCAATGATCCCGTACGCCTGGGCGAGGGGAACTCCGCAGCCTGCCTCGAAGTCTCGCACCAGCTTCTCGGTAATCGGGGCCGCCGTGGAAACGGCCAGACGCAAACTCGAGAGAGGGTCTTTACCCTTTCGTCGGGACAGCCTTGCCACGTGAATGGGGGATGCGTACAAAATCGTCGGACGATGGGATTCGATCGCTTCTCCCACCGCACGAGGAAGTGTGTCGCCGCAGAGGAGAATATGGGCCCCAGCCCGGACATACGCGACGATGGTGACAGCGAAGTGATAAGCGAGGGGAAGAATCCAGAGGATACGATCTTCTTCGGTTAGCCCCAGAACCTGATCGGAGAACTCGACTCGAGCGGCGGTGTCTTCATGAGCCAACACGACCCCCTTGCTTTTCCCGGTGGTTCCCGAAGTGAACCGAATGAATGCCGGATTCAAGGCCTCAAAACCAGGTGGCCCCGGAACTTCACCGTAGCGATAAAACCGGAACTCGAGGTTGGAACCCAGAGTCTTTTGGGTCGATGACGTCGCTCCATTCTCGAGGACGGGCCTTCCGGAGGCCCACGCCAGACAGTACTCGACCTCGATTTCTCCCAGGATCGTCTGCACTTCGTGGTCGGTCAGGTTGTCCGCAACCGGCACCAAACAGGCCTTTGCGTAAAGAACTCCGAAAGCAGCGATCAGATGAGCAAGAGAATTCGGGCAGTGAAGCCCGACCCGAGTCGCTCGAGTCACCCCCTCCTTTTCGAGAAAAGACGCCATTTCCATGCTCTTCTCGTGAAGCTCTTTGAATGTGAGGGTATCTCCGGTTTCAAGGTCAGAGACGGCAGGCCGCGTTGGAAACCGACGAGCCGAATCCGTCAGGAACTCAGCGATGTTCATGAATAACTCCCGAAATTGAATCGCTCCATCGTTTGCTCTCAGCCATCCCGGCGACAATCTTCCCCAACGTCTCCCCGGTAGCAAGACAGGTTCCGATGACCCGAGCCGAGCCGTGAGCTTCATGGCTCGCATCAAGACATCGCCCGGCAACAAACATATTATCGAGATCTCGCAGCCGAAGACTTCGGAAAGGAATGTGGTAGCTTTCCTGGTCCGGAAGATAAATCAACTTCGCCCCGAGGGAGTCATCTTCCCAGAGTTCGATGGGCCACGCGGCCCGAGCAATCCCATCGTCAAATTTTCGCGCTTGAAGAACATCGTTTCTCGTCAGTCGATATCGCCCCATCGCCCGGCGTCCCTCACGAATTCCAACCTGAGGAGCCACGTGCGAAATAAAGGAAGATCGAAACAACGAAGACTCCGAAACAAGAAAGCGCGCCAACCTCTGAGCCCGATCCCTCGCCTCAGATTCGACCGCCGTCATGAAATCCACCTCCATCAAATCGGACTCTGGCCTTGAACGCATCAGGGCAGAAACACCCGAAAGGGCGAGCTTGACCACAACCTCACCCGGACGTGCGCTTGCCCGAAGCGAGAAGTTGCTGATTCCTGGCTCAACTCTTCCTTCCTCCTCGGCTCGATGGACCGATCGAAGAAGTGCGGTTCTGTTCGCACGTGACAAAGCCCCGGTATCGACCCCCTGAAGATGAAAGACAAGAGATGGAAGCTGCCGCTCTTCGAGTGGCGGTGATTCGGTTTCATGCCCGCAAAGAAAAGCGGCGTTTGCGTCACCGGTGCAATCAATGAGGGACGAACAATTCACCTCTTCCGTCCGATCCCACCCGGCGAAGCGGATCCTCTTGACCAGCCGATCCTCCGCCTGAACCTCAATCAAACGAGAATGCAGCCGAACGGTCAGGTTTTTTTCTCTCCCCGTGAGTTCATCGGCAAGACATGAAAATGCAAATGGAGCATAAGGCAAAACGTGAGTCTTCCCGAATCTTTCCGGTTCCTCGCCTTTCCACCCCTTGGAAAGTGCCAGAGAAAACTCCGCGGCAAAGCCGTCGTTCAGGAAGAGAGGAGGCCCGGATGCGCCCGTAGGGTAGAGGCCGCAAATCGTTCCCACCATGCCGGCGGTGGCCATTCCCCCGAGAAAGCCGTAGCGCTCAAGAAGAAGAACCCGAGCTCCTGCCCTGGCCGCTCCGATGGCCGACGCAAAGCCAGCCGATCCGCCTCCGACAACAACAACATCAAAAAGAGGCCAGCTATCGGACGCCATGGGTCGGAGTTCCCGCATCTTGTTGAAGCCACCCGAGCCCTCTTGCGATGCCGTCCATGACCGGAAGGATTTCCTCCTCTTCGAGAAGTCCTTCGACCCAGGCGGCCACCACGTTGCGCTGGCCAGAGCAAGTATTCAAGAAAACACCCAACCCCGGATTGGGAGGGACAGTAGGCACATGGTATGTATTCTTCACCCGACAGCCAAAGAAGTCCAGGCCGGAAAGCGCCGCATCTCCCGTGTCAGCAAAGTTGAAGGAAGCAAGGTCACCCTCCCTTGAAAAACCAGCTCGCCAGGCAAGAAACGAAACCGGCATGAAGCGGATGATATCCATCGCCTCCATCGTTGCTTCCAGAACACCGGAGCGCAATGCTTCCATCATTTGAATTCTTAGCTTGCCCGCAATTTCCCCCACGTCACCGGCAGCGTCAAAATGAGGAAAGTGCAGAGCGAGAAAATTATTGAACACAACGTTCAAATCTCCTTTGCGCCGCTGATCAACAGACATCGGAAGCAAGAACCGAGGTTTCGCAACACCCCGCCGATGCCAGAGGGGGGCGAGAGACTTCCCCGCCAGCGCCAGACGAAACATGGCCTCTTTCGTCATCCGACCCGGGTTGAGATCTCCCTCTGCCTCAGGATAGGTCCGGCATCGAAATGTCACCGACCGTTCGTTGTTACCGGGCGACAGACGAGCCAGAGGAACGGGCGGATCCGACTTGAATCCATCGATATAGCGGCGTCCCACTCCCGATAGACGAAACTTTTCTCGATAGGGCCGCCGGCTCTTTTCCGGAGAAAACGAAGGAACGCCGTCTGGCCAGACTTCGGAAACCTGCTTCTCGAATAGCTCGTTCAGATGAATCAGAAGACACTCAGCACCCCGAGGATCCATCAGGGAATGAAACCAACTCATGACCACGAAAGTCTCGACTCCTCCGCCCTGGGGATCACGGGTCGGAACAATATCGAAACGGAGCGGGACATCGACCCGAGGATCGAGACGGGCGTTCAAGTTCTGATGAAGAACCTGGCCGAGATCTTCGCCGGTGCGGTCTCGTACTTGCGGAAGAGAATCTGGCACCGTCTGCCAGTATGGAGCCGAAACTCCAAAGGATCGGGAAAGCCGAGCGCCACCCCATGGAACGACGGCGGAAAACCGCTTTACGGACTCTCGAATCTGCTCCGCCTGGACGATGCCATCGCACTGCACTACGAGCTGAGCCAGGTTGTTTCGACCCGCCTTCTTGATCATGATGCGATCCAGACCGAGCAACATCACATCGATCCCGCTCAGCGGCAGACGGTTCACGATCCTGATTCCTCGACCAATCGACCATGAATGTATCCGGCGAGGGTCGTCGGGGTTCGTATCACTTCGTCGGTAAGATCCTCATCGGGAATCCAGAAACCGTGGGTTTGTTCCACGAACAAGAGGACTTTCAAGAGGGCCATCGAGTCGACTCCCCCCGCCTCGAGCTCGTCGGTTGGACCCAGGGCATGATCCTTGGCCATGATCTCCGTGTTGACAAACTCGGTCAAGGATTTCGCGATGTCAGCGACGGTCAAAGAAGTCGCTGGAAGCCCGTCCGCCATGAGAAATCTCCGGGAAGAATCAATTCTGTAAAATCCTCGTCGCCACACCCCGGCGACCCGCTCGCATTATACAGGTTGCACCCGGTTTTTTGAGGGGGGAAAGGGAGGAACACAGGATGCGAGGAGAGCCCGCCTCGGAATCAAAAACTCAAGCCGTAGGCGATGGTCAGGTTGGAGTCTTCCTCGGAAAAACCGATATCAACCCGAAACAGGGCCTGCTCATCAAACGTCGCCCGAAAGCTCACCCCGTAGCTGTCCAGAACTCTTGAGGTGTCAAGGGAAGACAGAAGAGAAGCCACGGATCCCAGCTCATAAAAAAGAGCAGCTCCCAGCCTTTCGACTCGAATGGTCCGGGTCAACGAAATACCCCGAGGGATGGTCCAGAATCGATACTCCGCGGAAAGATGGTATGCGGCTCGATCGGTGAATCGATTGGCGATATAACCCCGAAGCGTATTGCTCCCCCCTAAGCTAGGCAGCGCCCAGAAAGGAAGCTTCCCTTCGGTCCAGGAGGCGAATCCGCCAAACGCCAGGGTGTCGATCGGCGGGTGCTCCTCGTCTTTGTCACCCCCGTCGTGAAAAAGGGGCGGCATCTCGAAAACCCAGCTGGCATTTCCCGAGAGAATGGCCCCCACCTCCCCGTTTTCCTGGACAGGGGAAACCCGCCCAAAGACCCCAACAGAACCCCCACCATAGGGAATATGCTGATTGTCACGGGTGTCGTAGCGAAGCCCGGTGGAGAGCCAGAGGCTCGCGTAGTCATCTCCATCGTCAAATTCTCGAGGAAAAGCGGTCTCCGTGCCGATCTCGGACCTGATGTCCCCGGGCTCGAGATCCCGGTATTCGCCCCGCACTCCCAGGTGGTAAACAAAATCGTCGCCTGCCTCGGGAATGGACTGATTCAGCCCCAGAGAAATGCCAACCACCTCGTCCGTATAGAAAGTCTCGTCTTGCTCCTTGGTATCCGCGCCGAATCCATAAAAACGGCGGGTGAGGGTCTTGCTGTACCCGACGGAACCATCGAGGAAACTCCGATCTTCCTGCACCGCACCCTTTTCCGGAAGATCCCGGTGATGGAGCCATCTTCGCCAGCGAAGCGAGTAGTTTTGCTGCCCCTTTGTGGTGTACGAAACGTTGAAGCTGGCAAACTCGCGCCGTCTCTGATTTCTGAAATCGATATCGGTGAGCGAAAACCCACCTCCCGCCCCCACATCGCTCTCAAAAAAGAAGATGGGAGCGAAGAAGGTACTGATGAGAAAACGGTCCACCATGCTGCCCGGATGAATCCTTCCCTCCGGCAAGTACCGCCAGCGCTCCGGATTCTTCAGGTCTATCCCGAGCTGTACCTTGGGGATGCGTCCATCGACATCGATCCCGGCCAGCGGATCAAACTCCTCTTTGGGCGAGGGGACGGCCTGGTTCTCAGGCGCGGAATCCGGGACAATTTCAGCTGGATGACTGGTCATGGGCCGTGCAGGGGTCGGAGACGCACTATTGGACTCAAAGAGCGAACAACCCGAGAGAACAAGGATTCCGAGCGCAACGACGATTGCGGCGTACCCTGCGGCCTGAACGGTCGCGCCATGTAGAATCAACAGTTTTTTCGTCTCCATCCTTGGTGTCCTGAAAGCTGGGTCCTATTCTACCAGGAGTCTTTCCCAAGTTGGTTTCATCGGTGATCTCCCGGAACTCGAGTGGGGATATTTTTTGATGCCAAAACGCATCATGTTTGTGAATCCGCCCTACGAACGGATCGCTCCTGGCTACGATTTTGTGCGACATGTCACGAATCGATCCCCATCTCTTGGGCTGCTTCATCTCGCGGCTCACGTCCGCGAACATGGGTACGAACCGTCCATCATAGAATCCGACATCCTTGGCTTCTCGGCAGAGGATGTGGTGTCCCATGTGCAAGAAACAAGACCCGAGTACGTGGGACTGACCCTTTTCACCGTGGGGGTCCATCAGGCATCTCGCATCGCTCTTGGAATCAAGAAGGCTTCTCCCGAGACAACCATCGTCGTTGGCGGTCCGCACATCTCGTCCATGGGAAAGGAGACCCTTTCCAGGTTCTCCCAGTTTGACATGGCGGTGGTGGGTGAAGGTGAGGAGACCTTGATCGAACTCCTGGGTGCGCTCGAAGAGAACCGGGACTTGACCTCCGTCACGGGAATCCTCTGCCGGCGCGGAGACGAAATCGTCGAGACCGGGCCCCGTCGCGTGGAGATGGATCTTGACCTCCTACCGTTTCCGGCCTGGGATCTTCTGCCTGATTTTCCAGGCGCCTATAAACAAGCGATTTATGACTATCCCCGGGGACCGGTTGCCACCATCGCCGCCTCGCGAGGCTGTCCTTTCCACTGCAAATTTTGTGATACATCCACTTTCGGAGCAAAAGTTCGAGCCTACTCACCCCGGGCTGTCTTCGACATGATGAAACATTTGAAGACGGTCTATGGCGTGCGACACATCATGTTCGTGGATGATCTCTTTCTGGCAAGCCGGGTTCGAGTCACGGAATTATGCGAAATCCTCCTTCGTGAAGACTTGAACATGACCTGGACCTGCGCCGCCCGGGTCGACACGGTCAAGCCAGACATTCTCGCCCTGATGCAAAAAGCCGGTTGCTGGGAAATCAGCTTCGGGCTCGAGACCGGGTCGGATGAGCTCCTCCAAAAAATGGACAAAGCGGCGCGGGTCGAGAAATCCGAGCAGGCTGTCGTGTGGACGGAAGCCGCCGGAATTCGCACCAAAGGCCTCTTCATGCTCGGCTATCCCGGAGAGACCAAAGAAACCATTGAACTCACGAAAGATTTCGTGCGACGCATTCCCATGCACATGATGAACCTCACCAAATTCACTCCGTACCCCGGATCTCCGGTTTACATTGACTTGTACGGAACGAAGATCCGACCGGATCACTGGGAAAAGATGAACGGGATGAATTTTCTTTGGTCGCCTCCTGGCATGACGACAGAAGAGCTGGATCGCCGATACCAAGAGGTCATTCTTGCGTTCTATCGAAGGCCTCACGTAATGCTTCACTATTTCTGGATGACCATTCGCTATCCAAACCACCTGCTTCGGCTTGCACGATTGATCGTCGGATACGGCCTCGCCAAGATCAAAAGTATTGGCGGCGGCCGGCGAGGAATCCTCGTCAATCCCCTTGCCCCCAAACTCGAAGAATCGTAAGACCGCAAGGATCCTCGAAGAAAACAACCAACTGTGGAAGGAAAGGAAAACCAATGATGCTGAGTAAGGCTCCGTATTTTCTCCTGGGGCTATTGGCCCTCTTGCTCACGACTAGTTGCGCAACTCCGCTCGACTGGCAATACAGCGGTCAAGAAACATACACCCAGACCAATCTTCACCCCGATCCGAGAAAAAACAGACTCTTCACCATTAACTATCAACAACCAGGATTACTTCCTCTTGGCACCAAGGTCAGAATCGATTCGATCACCAAGAAGAAGATGAAGTTCACCGCGGTAGACACCGGAGCTGAATATCGCTACGACCACCACCGTCTCACTCCATCCTTTGTCGAACATCTGAACCAGTACTTTGGTCCCCAGAATCCATCCAGCGAGGCCTTGACCCTCAGCGATACAGACCAGAAAGGGATCAAGGCCGGACGAGCCACCGCCGGCATGAGCAAACGCGGCGTGATCCTGGCGATTGGATACCCCCCGCCCCACATGACACCTTCAACGGATGGGGATCGATGGACCTACTGGGTCAACCGATGGGGCAAAACATTCGTGGTGGATTTTGAGGGAGATCAGGTCGTTAATCTGATGGATTAGGGATGTGGAAGACCGAGAAGTAGACGAAGAGTAAAATCAGAAGCGCCCCGGCTCACTGCAAGAGCGGGGCGCTTTTTTCTTCGAGGGTCTTGCTACTGGAGAACTTTCTTGACCGCCGAAACGACCTTGGAATGGATGCCGGAGGTCGTTGCGACCACTCCTCGATTTTCTCGAAGAGTACGGCCAAGAGAGAAGTCAAGCGGCTTTCCGTCCACGTCCCCGACCGTAGCTCCCGCTTCCTCACAGACAATGCTTCCCGCTGCGTGATCCCAGATTTTCTCTTCGTAGTCCTTTCTGGTTGGAAGACGAAGATAGATGCTCACATCACCCCGTGCCAAAGCCGCGTACTTACACTGGCTGTCGAGTCGCAGCGGCTCGGCAGTTACGTTCAAGAGGCTCGCAACTTTTTCCGAGTCGCTGTGGGAAGAATGGGCCGCCTCGACCGACTCGCAAAAAATTGCCTGGGATGCATCCTCGATTTCATGAGCGCGCACTGGCTGCTCATCTCCACCACCAAGAGATTTTTGAATCGCGCCTCCTCCCCGCACCGCGGCGAAAAGGCAACCTCGTTCGGCGTCCGGATCCTTCATGGAGACGGGAAGATGGGGACAACCCATGACGCCAGCCATCACTTTCCCATCTTCAATGAGGGCAAGTGCAATCGCATATTGATCACCGCGCAAGAAGCCCTTGGTGCCGTCAATCGGATCCAACGTCCAGTGACGGCCCCTGCCACCTCCCTCATGGTTCCCTCGATCGATTGCAGCAATGATCTCTTCCTCGGTGACATCCGGAATCACGTCTTGCACCCGGGAAATTACCTTCTCTTTGATTGCTGCGTTCGCGGGATCCTTGAGCTCGGAGGCATCTTCCTCCCCGACCAGTGGATCCTGTGGAAAAACCGACTGCAGGCTCAAGCTCACCACAGCTTGGACGCCGTAATCAGCAACCGTCACCGGCGATCGGTCCTTCTTTTCCAGCGTCTGGTCCGTGAGCATATCCTCTTGAACCAGACGGCATAGACGGCTTGCCTTCATCACCGCTTCGATCGCCGTCTCACGTTCCTTCTCAAACACGTTCCACTCTCCTCATTTCATCATGGGGAATTCGACTTGACCCGAACTCGAACTATACAGCACTGTAAATCGATCGCAGAGATTCGACCCGTCTGCTGGTTCCTAAACGAGCTGATTCAGATAGTGAGGGAGCATCTCCCTCCAGGTCGGCCAGTCATGATCATACTCCGGCCCCCAGGGTTCAACCCGATTGGGAATCCCCTTGGACCCGAGAACCTCCGCCATCCGGAACGATTGGCTCGGATCCTCCCAGCGTCCTTCTCCGGTGGCAAGAAGGGCAAACCTCTGACGGAGAATATCCAGCTGAGGACCCTCCCCGAGGTTCGGCAAGAAGTGAATCGGCGAACTGTGATAGAAATCAGAATTCACGTCACCGTGAACGAAATTTTCGAGGTCATAGCTCCCGCTCATGCAAATCGCCGTCTTGACGACATCCGGATGACGACACAGGGTCGCGAGGGCATTAAAAGCACCGATCGATGCTCCCGCGGTGATCACTTCGATGTCGTGGCTTCTGCAGTCGGCTCGAATCGCGGGCACCACTTCGTGGTAGATAAAACTATCAAACTGATTCTGCACCCAGGAACAATGCTGAGGCGAAGTTTCTTTTCGGGCCCAGGCCCTGCCGGCGACACTGTCAACCGAATAGACCTTGATCTTTCCATCCGCGACCAACGGCCCCAAAGCGCCGATGAGATGAAACCTCTCTGCCTCCTCCGCATCGCCTCCGGCCGTGGGAAAAAGAAGCACCGGAATGCCAAACGTCCCCCATCGCGCGACCAGTACATCCTGTTGAAGTCGCTCTGAATACCACCGGGTACATTCTTTCATTTCAACTCTCCCCGAAGCGGTTCATTTCCAGAGTCTCAGCGGTTGCCCCTTCGGCATCCCTCCAGCGCTGGATCTTCTGCCAGAACATTTCAGTGAACTCGTCAACTTCATGGGTGGGAAAAAGCGCTGTTACCTTCTGGCGAATGGCGTCCTTGACCATCTCACTGCCGAAAAATTCCCAGGCCGTCTCGTCCAGATTGGAGAGATGCTCGTCGCAAAATTCCTGGAAACGATCCATCTCGAGCCGTTCCCTGGCAAGGCAAGCGTAGGCCGAGAGCTTCTCTCGAAACGGTCGATCCTCGTCGGCAATGTCAAAGAAAGGCCCCCAGTCCAGATTCTTGCGCATCCTCCTTCTTGAAGTGGCGCAGAAAAGCGCCCAGCGAAGGTTGGCCTTGATGAGCCAAGGAAAATGATAGTGAAGAGAAGTGACCTGGGAGTCGGGACACGCATTCGCAAAATCAAAGGGATGGAAGACTCCGTCCTTGCGAATCGCCTCACAACTGTTGAAGTCCCATCCAAAGAAGGTGTTGATGGTGAGGGTCGTCTCCTGGAGGAGCCGGGTCTCTTCGTCGGTTACGAATTGAGAGGCTATCTCGTAGCGCTCATGAAGAGGAGCTCCCGGGTCATAGCGAACAATCTTCACCTGGGGGCCAAGGCCAATACACCGCACGAAGCAATCGTAAGGAACGACTCCCTTCTGAAGATGCATCACGCTGCGCCCGCTCTCCTCATAGGCTGCTTCGAGATCTTCGGCAGAATCGATTTTTGTCACCCCGACCCAGCCGCCTCCATCATAGGGCTTCATGAAGAGGGGGTAGCCAAGCTTCTCTCCTACCGACGAGAGATCAAAAAGCTGGGCGTACCGCTCCAAGGTCGGTTGAAGATCCGGAGATGGAGCATATTCCTTGGGTGGGATCAACCACGTGTCCGGGACGGGAAAACCAAGGCGCATCATCGCACAGTAGGAAGTCTGCTTCTCCATGGACTGAAGAGACCATGGGTTATTAAATACGTAGAGGTCGTTGACGAGGATCGCTTTCTTGATCCACTCCCGGCTCGGCTGATACCAATGGGTCAGTCGATCGATGACCAGATCGTATCGACATTCCTGGCGAAGGTCGAAGGGCTCGATGGTAACTCGATCGACCGAGCAACGCACCTCGTCCTGTCCGATTTGAGCCTTGAAATCAAGCTTCTTGAAGAGTTCCTCGAAACAGATGGGCCAGCACACATCCGCGCCCAAAGAAAGGCCGATCTTGCGAAGGGTCTGGGCCATGGTTCTTATGCTCCTGAATTCGTTCGGCAAGGGTCCTCCCCGGCTGGATATCCATTCTTAGCAAGAGCGCCAAAAGGGGAGATGAGGTGACTACTCATAAACGATTTTCCGGAAAACGTCTACTCATAGATCATCCATAACGGCCCCGGAAGCAACCAGGAGAGTCCCTCTCGAAGACGATCCCGCCAATTCTCCCAGTTGTGACCGTCTCGCGATTCGACATAGCGAAGGGACATCCCCGTATCCTGCAGCAAGGGAACCAGCGACCGGTTTTCATAGATCAGGGACTCATACTGGCCACAACTCATGAAGACTCGCTCGGACGGGCGGCCGGGATCCTTCCGAAACCGGTTCATGAACCGAACCACGGGCTCGAAGGGAGCTCCATGACGATTTGCTCCGATATCCGTAAAAGCAAAAGACCCGGACTGGAGAAGCAAGCGTCCAAAAAAGCCGGGATACTGGGCAGCGGCGTGAAGACAGGCAACCCCGCCAAAACTCGCTCCAACCAGACACCGAGCCTGGGGTGCGGGCTCAAGAGGATAGTTCTTCTCGAGAAAAGGGACGAGCTCGTTTCGCAGGAACAACGCATGATTCGGGTTCGCCCCGTACTCGGGCAGTCGATTCGGGGATTGGATCAAGGCAGCTACGACCGACGGGATTTCATGGTGCTGAATGAGATTGTCAAGCACCGTCCTTAATCCGGAGAACTTCAGGAAGTCTTGCCCATCGTGCACGATCAAGAGAGGGTACTGACGAATCAGACGAAGTCTCGCCGGAACATAGACGGTGATCTTTCGCTCATCTCCGAATACCTTGCTCTGAAAGACCTGCTCCTCCAGAGTCCCTCGGTTTGTGTCGGGATCGGGCTGAGTCCACTCGGGGGTCGTGTAGCCGTCGGCATGAATCACCGAGTTCGCCCCGAAGGGGTCATGGGCAAGGTGTGGGTTTCGTGGATCCTGAATGAGCTCCTCATGCCCCTCACGGGACAACAACAGCTTGTACTCGACCCGGGATCCGGGAGGGAGATTCATGCGCCCGACCCAGACCTTCGTCCCGTCGATCCGCGAAAGGGGCTCGGCGGACGGAAGGCCGTAGATCCAGTGCTGGACGCGAACCGCATCCGCATGACCGACAAAGGCGAACGTAACGCTTCTTCCTTCGACCAGAGGAAATTCGTTCTCGGAAAGAAACGAAGCCAGGTCTTCTTTTCGGGGTGTTCCATTCCTGAACAGTCGATCAAGTGCTCGGGTCATCGGGTTTCCTCGTGGATCTCATCGATCGGGCTCACCATGTGTTCAACCGAGCCATCCGCATTCAGCCGCCGTATTCCTTTTCCCGGTGTCCACTCCCCCCCTTCATAGGAAAGCATCGCACCGTTCGGAAGAACAAGGCACGTTGCCGGCTGAAGCCGTGCCACCAGCCGAGAAACGCGTTCTGCGTCATCGAGGCGCAGGCGACGACGCGCGTGGGGAAACAGAACGAGACCTGGACAAAGACCAAGCCCTCTGTCAAAGACCTCGGCGTTGCCGGCCCCTTGAGGCGGACTGTCGTGAAAAAGAACCACTCGATCGCAAAGAGCCATGGCTCCCGCCGACCAGGCAATCAGCGGGCGACTCACAAGGAGGGGTTTGAGATCAAAAAGGCGAAGACAATGAAGGAGATGAACGACATGGCCCCCGGCAATCAGGGTCATGGCGCAGGATTCGATGTGAGAGCGGATCTCCTTCCGCTCGATCTGAATCCTGTCCTTGCTCTTCCTGGTGAAGCAGGAAACAAACTGTTTCCAGAGGAACTCCCCCCGCTTGAGATGGTCATCGTCAAGCCGACGAATCTCTCGAAAAGCCTGCTCGGTTTCTTCCCGAACCAGCTGAGAATCAATCGAGTGGTGAGCAAGCTCGGTAGCTGCGGCCAAGGCGTGGGTAAGCCGTACGTTATAGATATCTCGCAACTCACGCCGATGATGCTGATATTCCTGACTTGCCGCCAGGATTTCAGGACAATCATCCAGGAGATGTTCCGTCCGTCGAAAGAGCCGCAAATCAAGCGGGGCCTCACCGAGGATGCGAGCGATTTCTTGATTCTCCCCCTCCCGGTCTTCCCACCCCGCAGTAATCACAGCTACAGTTCCATCTTTTGCCAGCGCACTCCGCGCCTCGTGCAAGGACGGTCGAACCCGCTGGGGCCCGAGGATCTGAATCCTGGTCATCCTCTCCTCATCCCTCCCGAAAAACCAAACGAAACCGATGAGCCCCCTATCCCGGGTGATTCACGAGTTTGGCGAGAATCGCCCCAGGTCGCCCCTGGCTGCGTCGTTACGGCAATTTCGATCCTCGATGTGTCTCTAAACACGCCTGCGGTCGAAATCACCTAGACTCCTTGCCAGAAACGACCTGGAACAATTCTCGCTCAAACTCGTGAATCATCCGGGCTAACAGACACCAATCCCGAGAAACCAGGGACAAATTTGAACGTCCCGGGGTGAGAAAGGATTTTGAATCGCTGGGGGCCCCCTGTGTTCATGAGTCATCGGGGCCAGTCTAGCAGCTCAAGACCCGAAGAACTCTTGTCGTTTTCCCCGAAGATCAAACCTGATAAGATCGGGCCTCAAACAATTTCAAGGATCTCTCAAAGGAACACTCCATGGACCGTCATCCGACCAGCTGGGCTCGAATCCGCAAGCTTCCTCTCACCTGGCTCCTTGCCGTCTGGACCTTGACCTTGCTCGGCGTCTTACCGGTGAGCGCCCAGAATCACCCGATCAGAAGCCAGGAGATCAAAACAAGCGTGGACTCCGGGCCGGTTTTCAATTCCGGACCCAGCCATGAAATCGGCTGGTCAACGGTGGTAGGTTCCTCCGATGCTTCCTGGATCCGTCTGACATTCTCGATCGCAGACCTTGCTCACGACCCCCGGACCGGAGAGAGCTCTTTACTTCGCATCGAATCCCTGGAGGACGGAGCCGTTCAATTCCTTGATGCCACATCGATCCTGCAATGGAAACACACCAGCGCCTACTTCAACGGCAACGGAGTCGAGATCACTCTACTCACCGTTCCCAACGGGCGAGAAAACCGAATCGCCATCGAGAACATCATCGCCGGCCTGCCTGACAACGGTGCCAGTCCAAACACGAGCATTTGTGGGCCGACGGATGATCGCATGCCGTCGAACGACGATCGAGGCGGCCGCGGAGTGCCCATCGGTTGCTCGGTTTGGCTGATCGACGATGCGGCCCACTGCTTCCTGACGGCCGGACACTGCATGTCGGGTGGATCCCTTGACGTCGTGGAATTCAACGTCCCTTTCTCCGACAGTAATGGAAACATCCAGCATCCTGGTCCGGAGGATCAATATGCGGTAGACACCGTCTCCGAGCAATTCACCAACGGAGGGATCGGAAACGACTGGGGAGTTTTCGGGTGTTTCGCCAACAGCACCACAGGCTTGACTCCATTTGAAGCTCAAGGCGTCAATTATGTCCTGTCTTCTACCCCTCCCCCGGTCATCGGGCAGACCATCAACATCACTGGATACGGCACGATGCCCACTCCTCCCGAGTGGAATCAGGTTCAAAAGAGCCACTCCGGCCCCTACGTGTCATTTGCGGGGACGACCCTCCAGTATGCCACCGACACGACCGGCGGCAACTCGGGATCTCCCGTCTTCAACGAGGCAACCGGGGAAGCGATCGGGATTCATACTCACGCCGGGTGCAACAGTACGGGTGGGGCCAACAACGGCACCGCTATCGATCATCCAAACCTTCAAAACGCACTTGCCAACCCGCTCGGAATTTGCTCCCAGCGATTGGTGTTTTCCTATCCCAACGGGCTCCCCGCAACCTTGATTCCCGACCAGGCATTTACCCTCCAGGTCGATATCACCGAGCAAGGAGCTCTCCTTCAGCCCGGTACCGCAGAGCTTCTCGTCGATACCGGGAGTGGATTCGTGAGTGTGACAATGACTTCGCTCACGGCAAGCCTCCATGAAGCCGACATTCCCGCCGCTTCTTGTGGAACGGTTGTTCGCTTTTACGTACAGGCTCAATCGACGACGAGCGATACTTTCTCGGACCCGAGTCAAGCACCGAGTACATTCCGAAGCACGATTGCGGCTCCAGCAATTCGTCCCGTCATTCTCCTGGACGATTTTGAGACAGATCTCGGCTGGACAGTGGTGAACGAAAACCTTCTCGACGGCCCCTGGGAACGGGGTGACCCGATTGGCGGAGGCGACCGGGGAGATCCGGCCTCCGACTTTGACGGAAGCGGACAGTGCTTCCTTACCGATAATGTGGATGGCAACTCGGACGTCGATGAAGGCCCGACCCGGCTGATTTCTCCTGTCTTTTCTCTTGCTCTTGGGGAAGACGGAATCATCAGCTACGCACGCTGGTTTTCGGACAGCGTCGGCAACGATTTCATGACGATCGAGATCTCCAACAACGGAGGAAGCACCTGGTCGCTGGTTGAGCAGGTTTCGAACGACCCCCAGTGGGTTGAGAACACATTTGTCGTTTCTTCTGTACTTCCTCCGACTTCGAACATGCAGCTGAGGTTCAGCGTTGACGATTCCCCCAACGATTCGGTCAACGAAGCCGGAGTGGACGCGGTTCGAATCGAGCTCATCGACTGCGACCCTGCCCCCGACATGGCAGATCTTGCCGTCACCGGAATTCAGGTGGACTACGATCCGGTTGCTCCCGGAATCAATCCAGGACCTGGCGGTCTGGGTCAACCGATCAATGTAATCGTAACGGTGCAAAATAACGGAAATACTTTCATTACTGCGGCGACGGTGCGCGCCGATGCGAGTGTTTCCTCGGGAAGCCAGGTCACAACAAGCCTGGTGGTGACGGATTTCGACCCGGCACCTGGAACCCAATCCCTTGCACCCGCGAACACGGCCGATATCACCCTTTCATTCACCAACGGTTCCCTCGATCGATGCGGAACCTACACGCTTCTTTGCTCTCACGATGGACCGAATCTCCAGTCAATGGGGAATGGCGGCGGAGTCATGGGAGATGGCATGAATAACAACGATGATCTTATCGACCGTCCAGACGAGCTCATGGCCCCGGACGATGCGTTCTCTCCCGATCTTCTCGAACTCGCGTTTGGAACCTTCCAGACCGCGGTACTTGCCCAGTCAGAAGTGATCGAAGACATCGAGACCGAAAAAGTCAAAGTGAGTCTTGACTACAACGGGCTCGGCGCAGGAGGTGATTCCCACAACATCGAGCTCATCGTCGATATTACCGACGACGGCGGTGCCGTGCTCTACCCGGAAGTCTTCCGCAGAGCCAAGACCGGGGTTGCCTCCTCCGGTTCGCGAAGTCTCGTCATGAGGTTCAACCTGAGCGAGCTCGTCCCGACGCCGACCTCCGGGGTCCCCCATCGCATTCGAATGCGGCTCTTCGACACGGACTCCCAAGAAGTGTGTATTGAAAGCCTTACTTCGAACACATTCATGGTTCAGTAGATAGAGCAGAGGGGGCACAGCGACACCAACTGGTGTCGCCAGCCCCCCCCCTCCAGAAATCTTTCTTGTTTCAACACGAGCTGCTAACCAGGGACGTACCTGGGAATAGCTCACCCTCCGAATCCTGGTCAGGATTTGTTCTCAAGCCCCCCTCGCCAAGCGGACGAAAAAGGGAGTCCCCCTGAGTGTTCGCATTTGACTCCCGGCCCAGAGCGAGGAACCACGAATTGAATCGGCACGCTACTACACCTTCTATCCTTCTCGTATCTTTCCTTGCCCTTGTTCTCGGCCCTGGCTGCGCCGCGTTCAACGCAACGTTCTTCAAAGAAAAAGACAGCTTGAGCACGGTTGATGAGCTTCTCTCCCAGATCGAACGGGTCCACGTGGAGTCCGAAATTTCCAAGGAACGAGTTCGTGCTTCTGTGAGCGCTCTTCATGGGATTGTTGCTCCCGATTTCTCCGGAAATGCGGTCGCCGCCCACGGAGAATTTGTCAACGCCATCACCCAATCCGAGAAGCAGGCAGAAGCGCTACGCATGAGCGTCAAGCCGATGAAGAAGATGGCACAGGAAGTCTTCGATCGATGGGCAGATGATCTGGAAGCATTCGCCAGCGGAGAAATGCGCCAGAGAAGCCAGTCCCGTCTGGAGAGCACTCGAGCCCGCTACGAGAGAATCCTCGCCGCCGTTGAGCCCACCCAGTGGTCTTTTGATGCCTTCAATCGGGGAATGCGAGATCATGCTCTCTTCCTCGGTCACGATTTCAACGCCCAGGCCGTATCCGAAATCGAAGACGGTGTCTCCGTGCTTACCCGAGAGGCAGAGGATCTTGACGGCCGCTTCAATGCCTGCCTGATCGCCGCCCAGGAGTACGTGCAAACGGCCGCTCTTCCCGGCCAGCATGCCGAACCGCCCCGAGCCGAACAATAGACATCTAACGCCGGGAGGTATCGCCGTTGAGCTTCCCTCTCCTCCTTGGAGTCGTCTTGGTGCTGGGTTTGGCGCTCCTTGCGACGCTCGCTCGTCGATCCGAGCTCATGCGCATGGAAAAGTCTCTCAAGAGAAGAGAGAAAGCAGTCCGGCATGGCGGCGCCAAAGCAAAGCTCCAGCATCCCGTCGTCGATCTGACTCGATGTCTTGGCTGCGGAACTTGCGTCAAATCCTGCCCTGAGGACGGAGTCCTTGAACTCGTTCACGGTCAGGCCATGGTGGTTGCCGGGGCGCGCTGCATCGGACACGGCCATTGTGAGGCGGAATGTCCCGTCAGTGCCATGACCATCACCCTTGCCAATCTCGAGACCCGAAAGGACGTCCCCGTCCTCAACGATGAACTCGAATCGGTGGGATCTCCGGGCCTCTTTCTTGCCGGTGAAGTGACCGCCCATTCCCTGATCAAAACCGCGATCGATCAGGGAACGGCCGTCGGAGCGGCGGTGGCGAGGAGAGTCAAACAAGACAAAAAGCCCCTGAAAGACGAGCTGGACCTCTGCATCGTCGGAGCGGGCCCGGCCGGCCTCTCTTGCTCGCTTGAGGCGAAACGCAGCGGCCTCCACTTCGTAACGATCGATCAAGAAAGCGGGCCGGGAGGAACTGTCGCCAAGTATCCGCGCCGCAAATTGGTTCTGACCCAGCCGGTCAACATGCCCCTCGCCGGACGCCTGAAACAGTCGACCTATACCAAAGAAGAGCTCATCTCTCTCTGGGAAGACATCTCGACCAGACAAAGACTTCCTATCCGCGGCGGCGAGACCTTTCTTGGCCTTGAGAACAATGAAAACGGAAGCTTCGTCGTCCGGACGAAGACAAGCACCTATACCGCTCGCAATGTCTGCCTCGCCCTTGGTCGACGCGGAAGCCCGAGAAAGCTCGGAGTTCCTGGAGAGGATCTCCCCAAGGTTGCCTACAGTCTTCTCGATGCCAGCTCCTATCAGAACCGAAAGATCCTGGTGGTGGGCGGAGGGGACAGTGCGGTTGAGGCCGCTTTGGGACTGGCCGAACAACCCGGAAACACGGTAACCCTCGCCCATCGCGGAGAGAACCTGGTCCGGATCCGTTCGGCGAACGAACGACGCATCAAGGCTTCCCTGAACGAAAGAAGAATGAACCTGCTTGTGCAGGCTCAAGTATCTTCCATTACCCCGTCGGCTGTCCAGCTTGAGATCCGGGGCAAGGCGGAAGCGGCTACGATCCACATCCCGAATGACGAAGTTTTCATCATGGCTGGAGGTGATCCGCCGCTTGAGCTTCTCGAGAGGTCAGGGGTCTCTTTCGATCCGAAGAAGCGACAAGCGATGGCCCCACCACGGGAAGCTGGCACCGGCCTCATTCGCGCCCTGACGATCGGGTTCATCCTTGCTCTTTCGTCTCTTCTCTTTGCCCTTTGGCACTCGGATTATTATGGCCTCGAGGCAAGTCTCCGCCCCGCCCACGCAAAACACAACCAGCTTCGTCCTGGTCTAGGCATTGGACTCTGGCTGGGCATCGCTTCCGCCGGACTCATTGCTCTCAACCTCTTGTACCTTGTCCGGCGCAACAATTACTTCGGATTCAAGCTTGGCACCCTCAAGCTCTGGATGACGAGCCACGTGGCCACCGGGATCCTCGCCTTTCTTTGCGCCACTCTCCACGGCGCCATGGCTCCACGCCACACCGTCGGAGGGCACGCTTACTGGGGACTATTCGCCCTTCTCATCACAGGGGCCATCGGTCGTTATGTGTACGCCTACCTACCGCGAGCGGCCAATGGCCGGGAACTCAAACTCACCGAGATCAAAGGACGTCTCGATCGACTCATGGAATCCTGGGGAGATCGACAACGATCCTTCGGAGATCGAGCTCGAGAAGAGGTGACGAGCCTCATTGAAACCCGCCGCTGGAGCGGATCGCTAACGATCCGGATCCTCGCCCTCTTCGGCATCGAAAGAAGCCTCCGGCGAACTCTCGAACGACTCTCCCGTGAGGGAAAGGCCGAGGGAATCCCGGAAGATCAGATCAAAGAGGCCATGGCGATTGCCTCCCAGACCCACCGCATGGCCCTTCTCGTTTCCCATTACGAGGACCTTCGATCCATTCTCAATAGCTGGCGTTACCTCCACCGCTGGGTGAGTCTCCTCATGGTACTCCTTCTGGTGATCCATGTGGCGTCGGCTCTGGCCTATGGCGCGTTCTTCTTTTCAGGGGGAAGCGCCGGATGAGATTCAAGACACCTCGATTCTGGATCGTCTTCTTCTCCGTCGCCTCGGTTCTTCTGCTGGCAGTCGTCGATCTCAACCGAACCTCCCCCGGCCCCCTCTCTACGATTCACCAGAGAGAGTTCAGTCTGCGGGGTCAGGATGGATGTGCACAATGCCACGGAGGATTCTCCGAGAGCATGACCGATTCCTGTTTGAAATGCCACGGCGAGATCAAGGATCAGGTCACCCGGAGTCAAGGTCTCCATGGAACTCTCAGCGTTGACCGCGCCTCACAGTGCGCACTTTGTCACAGCGATCACCACGGCGCCTCCTTCTCTCTTGTGAACGTGCAGAGTTTCCTGCAGGCCGGAATCCCCAACGTCGAGGAGTTTGACCACGCCCTGGTGGGCTACAACATGCAAGGGAAACACCGGGGTCTGGACTGCACCGAATGTCACATCCAGGCCAATGCCCCGACCTTACCGCTTGGCGAGAAGAGATATCTCGGCCTCGACACAAGCTGCGTCACCTGTCATGAGGACCCTCATCAGGGGGAGATGTCCAAAAGCTGCACCGACTGCCACACCCAGGAAGACTTCAATCACGTCAGCTACTCTTCCCACGGGGATTACCTACCGCTTTGGGGCGGGCACAAAGATATCGGTTGCCGAGAATGCCATGCAAAGAGCGAGCCTCATTCTCTTGAAAACCTCGGAGACTTCGCAAACCAGACGTCTCGAAACTGTCAAGATTGTCACGATTCCCCCCATACAGGAACATTCATGGAGGGTATTGCCCGCCTTGTCTATCTCAGTCCGGGCGAAAGCTGCGTCTCCTGTCATCAAGCCGAGCACACGAGTTTTCAAGAAGAGGACCTCACCGTGACGAGGGAACAGCACGCCTGTTCCGGGTTCTCGCTGGGCCCACCTCATGACCAGGTGGATTGTGCTTCCTGTCACAACAGTGACCCTCCGTCTCTCTTCCAGGATCGTTACCCTGGGCGCAACGCAGATCGATGTGGAGAATGCCACAAAGACCCCCATGGAGGCCAGTTTGACGGGAGCCCTCTGGCCCGGAACGGTTGCATCTCCTGTCACGAAAATGAGCGATTCCTGCCCCACGGCTTCTCAAACGACCTCCATGCTCGAACCAGGTTTGCTCTCACCGACAGCCACCTTGAGCTTGATTGTGAATCCTGCCACAAGGACCCGGAACCGGGAGAGTCTCGCGTATTCCACGACACTCCCGCAAGGTGCGAGCTCTGCCACCAGGACTCACACCAGGGTCAGTTCGATTCGATCCTCAAGAACACGACGGGAAACCCTCGCGGCACATGCGCCGAATGCCATTCGGCCAGGAGCTTTCAAGAGATCCCGGCCCATGGTTTCAATCACGGTTACTGGACCGGCTATCCCCTGGTTGGTGCCCACGGGATAGCCCGATGCGAAAGCTGTCACGCGCGATCCAAAGAGCCCGACCCACTCGGTCGTACTTTTGGCCGGGTCTCAGATCACTACGGCGACACAATAAATGGTTGCATCACCTGTCATCAAGATCCCCATGAAGGCTCGTTTGATCAGCCGAACCTGCCAAAGACAGTTGGAGGCCGGGACAGCTGCGAGCGATGTCACAGCGAAAGCGCCGTCTCGTTTCAAGAGATCACCAAAGAATTCGATCACGACCTCTGGACAGGATTTTCTCTTCGCGGAGCTCATGGCGCCATTGAATGCTCCTCGTGCCACGGAGAAGTCAAAGAGCCGAACAGCTTGATGAAAAACCATGGGCCAGCCAAGGGATCCAGCTGCTCCGACTGTCACGAAGATCCCCACAATGAACAGTTCAAGATCGCCGAGCGCAACGATTGTCAGCGCTGCCACAAGAGCGAAACAAGCTTCACCGACCTCTCCTTTAACCACAATCTGCATTCCCGCTTTCCCCTTGGCGAAAACCATCGATCGGTGGCCTGCTCCTCCTGCCACCGTTCCGTCCGCCATGACGACGTGGAGTTCGTGAAATATAAACCTCTTGGAACCAACTGCGTGGATTGTCACGGCGACAACCGAAGACCGCTCCGCAAACGCAAAAGGGGAAGACATTGAATCTCCGAACCTTATTCGCAACCTTTGTCATCCTGGTTTCCTTGCCCCCCGAAGTACAGGGAGTCGAGGGAGAGCAAACCCTCAGACTCCACGTGAGCTCCACCGGAGACGACGGGTCGGTTCTCATCTCCAAGGGAGAGGACGACGGACTGGCGACTGGCGATTCAATCCTCTTTCGCCCCCGGATCGTGGTGGTGATTGACCCCGAAGGAGCCGACGGAATGACGCCGGGAGACCGAGTCCTTCTTCATCCCCAGGAAGACACGGAGTATCAAGGAACGGTGACGGAGATCTCGAAGCGAACGGCAAGGGTTACCATGACGATGACCAGCTATGTCCCTGCCCCCGGCTCCCGAGGGATCGCGGTCATCCCCGGCGATCGAGTCATTCTGGAGCGCGAAGACTCATCCGACGACGACTGGGGATACGAAGACGATCCCTGGTCTCCCGGAATGCCTCTGCTGGCCCAGGTAAAACCGGTCCGTCCCGAGGAGCGGGGGATGCAGATCAGCGGTCGCTATTATCTCAGCGCGGACCTGAACCTGACCACCGTTCGGAGTCAATCGGACACGTTCGTTCGGGCCGGGACCGATTTGCGCGTCGAGAATCCACTCGGAAAGGGTGGCGCCCTTCGCTTCGACGGAGAGATCAACTTTCGCTCGGAGGAGGATCGTCAGGAAAGAGACGAGGACGACCTGGATTTTCGATTGGATCGGCTTTCCTACGCGATCGGTGGCACTCGATTCTCCCCGCAGCGATGGGAGATCGGGCGCTTCTTACAATACGGAATGCCTGAATTCGGATTGCTGGACGGAGTCGAGTATGTCAGGCGCCGGGAGAATGGAGACCGATTCGGGGCAAGCCTCGGTTACCTCCCCGAACCCGACGGGAACCAGAAGACCGGTGACGACCTTGCCGTTTCCATCTTCTATGAGTACGTTGCCGACGATGCGGAAGAATTCACCTTCGGAGCCGGATTTCAAAAGACGTTCCACGATGCCAAACGAGACCGGGACCTCCTCGTCACGAAGCTTCGCTACCTTCCGGCGGAGGGGTGGGATTTTAACGGTACGGTCTGGGTTGACTTCTACACCAACAGTGACCGGGCCAAGGATTCCGATGTGGAGATCACTCAGGCCTATCTTTCCTCGAGCCGGACCTGGTCGAGCGGTAGGGGCATCGACATCGGGTATCGCCGGGTCCGATTCCCGGAACTTCTCCGGAGAGAGTTCACCCCCATCACGCTGCGAGCGCTTGCAAAAAATCACTACGACCGCATCTGGGCATCCTTCTTTTCCTGGGCCACGGATCGGCATCGAATCCATGGTGAGGTGGGCGCGTTCACCGACGAGGATGAGTCGGGAGGGGACGGGGAATTCGGCATCGAGACCCGGGATATTTTCTTCAAAGACAGCCTCACGGATGTGACCATTTTCGGTGGCAAGTCCCCTTTTGAAACACTCTTAGGTGGCCGCGCTTCACTCGGTCACTCCTACGATGGGGGCCGCTGGAACCTCATCTACGAGATCGCCGATCATGACTGGCAACATTTCTCGGAGAATCGAAACGACCTCCTTCAACACCGGCTTCGCGGCGAGCTGGATCTCTACTTCGAATCCAGTTTGACCCTTTCTTTTTACGGCCAAGGCAGCTTTTTTGACGATGATCAGTTGCTGTCCTTGGGGTTCTTTCTTCAGAAGTCCTTTTGATGGTGGGTTTCATGTCCATCCGCACTCGAAAAATCTGGATC
>JAJDCM010000207.1 GCA_029260825.1 Planctomycetota bacterium
CTCTTCGCGGCGGAGCCGGCCCAGGCCTACATCGGCCCCGGGGCAGGGTTTGCCGTTGTGGGATCACTCCTCGTCGTGGTCTCCGCAATTTTCTTCGCCATGATCAACATCGTGTTCTGGCCCCTCCGAGCCCTTCTTCGAGTCTTTCGGAGTCGAAAAGCCCTGAAACGAGCCCTCGTGGACCGGTTCATCGTGGTTGGCCTCGACGGAATCGACCCGGAACGCTGCAAGAAAATGCTGGGGGAAGGGAAGCTCCCCAACTTCAAGAAACTCGAGGAAATGGGGTGCTTCAAGAAACTCTCCACCACCAATCCTTCCATGTCCCCGGTCGCCTGGTCGTCGTTCTCAACCGGCGTTGACCCTTCGCGCCATGGAATCTTCGATTTTATTACCCGAGATCCTCGAACCTATCTACCGGTTCTTTCTTCCAGCAAGATCTCGGATCCAGACAAGATGATCAAGCTCGGCAAGTACCGGATTCCACTCGGGAAACCCAGCATCAAGCTACTCCAGAGGGCCAAACCATTCTGGAAAATCCTGTCTGATCACCGTGTCTTCTCATCGGTCATTCGGATTCCCATCACCTTTCCGCCCGAACGGTTTTACGGGGTTGAGCTCTCCGCGATGTGCACGCCCGACCTTCGGGGTACTCAGGGAACTCACACCTACTACACCACCAAGTCAGAGGAGCAGGGAAAGGTCCGCACCCAGGGGATGACCTGTCCGGTTACCGAGGTTCCCGACAAGAGCGGAAAGAAGGTGTATGAGTCCGTTCTCCCCGGCCCTGAAAACGGAATGGTCGAGAGAGCCGGAGATGTCAACGTTCCCTGGAAAGTGACGTGCACGAGTGACGATGAGGGAATCCTCGAAATCGATGGCCAGAAGGTCCCTCTGAAACTACGCAACTACACGGACTGGATTCCGATCAACTTCAAAATGGGCCTCGGGGTAAAAGCAAGCGGAATCGTCCGCTTCTATCCCATGGAATTCTCCCCCAATTTTGAAATGTACGTGACTCCCATCAACATTGATCCGGACAACCCGGCGCTTCCCATTTCTCAGCCGAAAATCTTCGCGATCTATCTGGCGAAGTTCATCGGCCGGTATGCAACTCTGGGACTCGCCGAAGACACCTGGGCCCTCAACGAGCGGGTCATCGATGACACCGCCTTCCTGGAACAGGCTTACCTGATTCATGAAGAACGGGAGAAAATGCTCTTTGACGCCATGGACAAGACCCGAAGAGGAACCATCTCCGTGGTCTTTGACGCGACGGATCGTATCCAGCACATGTTGATGCGGTACGACGATCCAGGCCACCCGGCGAATCGGGACAAAGACACTGAAAAACACAAGAACGCGATCGAAGAGCTCTACCTCAAGTGTGACGAACTCATCGGACGCGTGATGGCAAAGCTCAGAAAAAACGACGTTCTCGCCGTCATCTCGGATCACGGCTTCATGCCGTTTCGACGGGGCGTCAATCTCAACTCCTGGCTCCACCAAAACGGCTATCTCGCCCTCAAAGAAGGGAAAACCTTCAGCCGGGATTGGTTCCAGGATGTGGACTGGTCGAAAACCAAGGCCTATACCCTCGGGCTCACCGGCGTCTACATCAATCGCAAGGGAAGAGAAGCCCAGGGCATCGTTGAGAAAGACGAAGTGAACGATCTCAAGGCCGAGCTCATCTCCAAATGGACTGGCCTCATTGATGACGAGAACGGCAACTCGGCGATTCGCGAGGCCTTCGATACGGGCAAGACCTATTCGGGCCCCTATCAAGACTATGCTCCCGACATCCTCGTCGGGTTCGACTACGGTTACCGCCAGTCCTGGGAAGCCGCCGTGGGGAAAGTCGATGACAAGGTGTTCGTCGACAACACCAAGAGCTGGAGCGGTGATCACTGCAATGACAGTCGACTCGTTCCCGGCATCTTTTTCTGTACCCACAAGATCAATACGGATACTCCGGACATCCGAGACCTCTCCGCCACGGCCATCAACCTGTTCGGGGTCACGGTTCCCAAGTTCATCCAGGGTCATCCCCTGATCACGAAGGAGACGATGGCAGCATGAACCAAGCCACCTTTGAAAGGAGCGAGGAGAGCCTCGTTTCAGGAGCAAACGGCTCCCGAAGGTTCGGTTTCAAGACCGGTCTCCTGATGCTCTTGATCCTGACCCCTCTTTTCATCACCGCCTGCGGCGAAAAGAAGGGAGACCCGAACGCCAAGAAGATGATGGTTCTGGGAATCGATGGCCTCGATCCCACGACTCTCACCCGTCTCATGGATGAGGGAAAGCTGCCAACCTTCCAGCGACTGCGACAGATGGGAGACATGCGGAATCTCACCACGAGTATTCCGCCTCAGAGTCCTGTCGCCTGGTCCAACTTCATCACCGGGATGAATCCGGGGGGGCACGGCATCTTTGATTTCGTTCACCGGGATGAAAAGACCGACCCGCCAGCACCGAAGTTCTCCGCCTCGGAAGTTCTCCCTCCGTCGTTTGCTCTCTCTCTTGGTGACTATTATCTTCCCCTTCTTGGAGGTGGAGAAGTGAACAGCCGCCATGGACGCGCCTTCTGGGAGATCCTTGGCGATCACAACATTCCCGCCTCGGTGTACAAGATTCCGGTCAACTATCCGCCGTCAAAGAGCATTGGCGAAACGTTCTCCGGAATGGGCACACCCGACCTTCTTGGTACCCAGGGCACCTCTTACTATTTCACGGATAACCCGCCCCAAGATGCGGCGGAAGCAGCTGGCGTAAAAATCGTCAACGTGCTCGTGGACGACAACAAAGTCACCACCGCCATCGAAGGCATGCCAGACCCGTTGCTCAACCCGGAGGCGCAGGCCAAAAACCCACCGGTTCTGGTCCCCTTCACGGTGCATCTCGATCCGGAACGGCAAGTCGCCAAGATCGAAATCGAGGGCACCGATATCATCCTCCAGGTAGGTGAATGGTCCGACTGGACACCGATCGACTTGAAGATCATGCGGCTCTTCGGCATGGACTCGATCCCCATCATTGCCGTCACCGGCATCTGCCGATTCTATCTGAAGGAAATCACGCCGGACTTCAAGCTCTACATGTCACCCATCAACCTCGACCCCTCGGTTCCGGGCTCCCTTTCCGAGCCATCCGATGCTTCGGTGAAGCTGTATGAGGCCCTTGACGATTACTATTACACTCAAAACATGCCCGAGGACTTCCTGGCCCTTGGCTCTGAGGTCCTCTCCGCCGAAGACTTCATCCAGCAGTCCAACCTCGTGGTCGGCGAACGTCGACGCATGTTCGAACACGCTCTTTCCAAGTTCGAATCAGGACTCCTCTTCTTCTACGTCGGGTCGGTTGACCTCAATCAACATATGTTCTTTCGCACGGCGGATGAACGCCACCCCGCCTACACGGAAGAGCTAGGAAAGAAACACAAGAATCGCATCGAAGACCTTTACCTCGAGGCGGATGAATTCCTGGCAAAGGCCATGGAATTCGTGGACGACGACACTCTTCTCATCGTGATGTCTGACCACGGGTTTGCCCCGTTCTACCGGCAGTTCCAGCTCACCAATTGGTTGCGTGACGAGGGCTATCTGGCGGTGAAAGAGGAACCAACGGAAGACGGAGAAGGAGTCACGACTTCGATTGATTGGAGCAAAACGAAGGCCTACAGCATGGGCATCAACGGGCTCTACCTCAACCTGAAGGATCGGGAAGCGTGCGGCATCGTCAACCGCGGAAAAGAAGCCGAGCAGCTTCTCGCCGAGATCAAGTTCAAGCTACTGAAGATCCGGGACGAAGACCCACGCTTCAAGGACAACCCGGTGGTAGTCCACCACGTCTACAACACCAAAGAGATCTACCAGGGAGAACATGTCGATGAAGCCCCGGATCTGATCGTTGGCTACAACCGGGGCTATCGATCGGCGGACGACGCCGGCCTCTGCACGGTTACCGATAAACCAGTTCTGACCGATCGCAACGAGTGGTGGAGTGGTGATCACTGCATGAGCCACACGCTGGTCCCGGGAACCCTGATGTCAAATCGCAAGCTCGGAAAGAATGATCCTGCCTTGTTTGACCTGGCACCGACCATCCTTGAGCATTACGGAATCACCCCACCGGAACACATGGTGGGATCGACAGTCTATTAATAACGGGTATTCACCCCGTTCCAAGAAGTACAACGAGAAACGGAGACAAGATCATGTTCGGTTCAAAAATCAAGGTCGATAAAGAACTCCTGGCCAAAATCAAGAAGTATGCAGACGTGGCTGGCTATACCTCTGCGGAAGAGTTCGTTCATCACGCTCTCGAAAAAGAGATCGCCCAGCTGGAAGAAGCGGATTCGGATGAGGAAGTAAAGAAGAAGCTCCAGGGTCTCGGCTACATCTCCTAGTGTTTTTGGTTTAAGGACAAGAATCGACCGCCATGGGCACGATCAACGCGGCGCTAAGCGCCATCTTTGATGTTTTGTTCACGCTGGTAGGCTGGATGCCTCCGATGATCAGCTTGATCATCATTTCTGGCGTGGTGGGCATCATCTTCATCTGGATCTTTGGCAAGGTCTCGAATCAGGCAGGGATCAAGCGGGCGAAAGACCGTGTCCACTGCAATCTCTTCCTGATCCGGATTTACAAAGATGAGCTCGGTTTGACCTTCAAGGCCATGAGCAAGCTCTTGTTCTTCCTCATTCCGTATCTGGGTCAACAGATCATCCCCCTTCTCATCCTGATCGGTCCGTTCGTGTTGATCGCTGGCCAGCTCAACGCCCGCTACGGATACTCACCCATCGAGCCGGGAAAAAGAGCGGTGGTAAAAGTCATCCTTGATGACACCGTCTCCCCGAACGATGCTGAAATTTCCCTTCAGGCGAGTCAGGGTGTTGAGATCGAGACTCCGGGAGTACGCATCCCGTCCCAGAAAGAGGTCGACTATCGGATCCGGGTGGATAGCCCCGGCGAACACACCTTGACCCTCACCGTAAACGGCGAAACAATAGAAAAGAAAATCAACGCTACCCAGGGAACCCACATGGTCACTCACATCCGATCAGCCGGATTCCTGGACTTGCTCTTATTTCCTGGAGAAGCGGCAATTCCTGGCAGCTCACCCGTGCACTCGGTCGAGGTCGCTACCCCGATCGCGAGCATGAGTTTCCTTGGTCTCTCGAGTCATTGGCTGATCTGGTTTCTCATTTTTAGCCTCGTCGTCGGGTTCCTTTTGAAGGGCCAGTTCGGGGTCGAAATCTGACTCCATACCGTAGAAGCGGACCCGGCCGGCGAGGAACCCATGTTCACAAAATCGGCTTTCCTGATCATCGTCGCTTTGCTGGGCCCCCTGGCTCTCGCCAATGCAGCAGAGCCAACGACAGTAAGCGAGCAGCTTGAGAAGAAACGGGATGAGCTGGCATTGAGCCTGGGCTCGTTTCGTTTTCCAAAAAGCTCCCGAGAGTTCTCGATCGCCGGAGAATATCGTTTCGGGTTCGACCTCTTCAACGTCAGCCCTCTCCTTGGCATCAATGGAGTTGTCAACGGCCCTACCTACTATTACGGAGCCCTCGACTACGAGATCTCGCTAGGACACATCTTCACTCTTATTCCTGCTCTCGGGGTCGGATACTACGACCAAAACGATGGTTACGATCTTGGCGGCTCTCTCCAGTTTCGATCCTCTGTCGAACTCTCCTATCGCCTCAATGACTGGTCGCACCTGGGTTTGACCTTCTCTCACATCTCCAACGCCGGGCTCGAAAGCCGGAATCCCGGCGCCGATTCTCTGTTTGTCACCTATCGGATCGACATCGCTGCTCTCTTTGGACACCGAAACGAGCGCCGGGAGCCGTGATTTCCCTTTGGCTTCGAAGATCCCCTTCAAGGTATGATGGAAGCCATGATGAATGAGACAAAAGACCTGAACCTCTTCGTGCTGACTCTTCTATTGGTCCTTGTGGGCGGATTCGCCTCCCCGGTTGATGCGACTTTTTCTATTGTCGCCGTTGATCTCGAAACGGGAGAAGTCGGAGGAGCTGGCGCTTCTTGCGTTCCCGACGTGACGATCATCAACGATCTCCTTCCCGGCATCGGGGCCATTCATACCCAGGCAGCCTACCTCGACGCCAATCAGAATCGGGCAAGGACCCGCATGCTACTCGGTGAAACTCCCCAGCAGATCATGGACTGGCTCGCCCAGAACGATGCAAGACAAAGACCAGGGAGTCGTCAATACGGAGCCGTCACCCTCGCCGGCGGAGGCCCGAGCGCATCCTTTACCGGAAATCAAAATGGAGCCTGGGCCGGGCACCGAACCGGACCAACCTACGCCATCCAGGGAAACATCCTCTCCGGTCCGGAAGTCGTGGACGATATGGAGACTGCCTACCTTGCGGCAGAAGGGCTCCCTCTCGAAGAAAGACTGATGGCTGCCATGCAAGCGGCAAAGCGTCCCGGGGCGGACATCCGCTGCTTTCCCGATTCGTCCCAGTCCGCTTTCCTTCGGGTGGCGCGTCCTGACACCACGACACGCTTCTGGCTCGACATTCGAGCCGGGCGCGGCAATGAAGATCCAATCAACAACCTGCAGGTGGTGTTCGACACCTGGAAGCAAGCGAAGGCCGGAAAGCTTGACACTTATCGCAGCACGGTTCGCGTCGAATACAACACCCTTCCCGCCGACGGGAAAAGCATCACCCGAATCCTGGTGACACCAAGAGATCGGGCCTACAACAAGATTCGCAACATTGAACGAGTCACCGCTCTCAACCTGGGACTCGGAAACCTCGCCCCTCCCGTTGCCCTCAGGGGTCGCCACCGGGGCCGGTTCCTGTTCACACTTGAAGCCCCCGACCAGGAATCCACGGACGAAGTCAGAATCTACTTCGACGACGGGCGCGGATGGTTCCAGCTGAAGCCACCCCCGGTGATTCACTTCACCTCCATGAGCCGATACTGAGCTAAATGCAATGAGCAGGCGAAGGCGATGGACATTGATGGTGAGCGGGTTCTTCCTCCTTCTCATCGCATTGCTCCTCCTTGCTCCGGTGCTCCTTTCCACGTCCCTTGCCAGACGGACTCTTTCGCGAAAAATCGGCGAGACCCTTTCCGCCGAAGTATCGATCGAAGACATCGATCTGGGGTGGTGGACCGGTCTTGAGGTCACCGGCATCTCGGCCAAATGTGAGGGGACTACTTTCCTTTCGGTGGACAGAATCTCAGCCGATCCCGTTCTCACAAGCCTACTTTCAACGACCCCGGACCTGGGGAAGGTCGAAATCCAGCAGGCTAGACTGACCGTCATTCGAGACGAGAACGGAGCTCTCAACCTGGATTCGTTGACCCTACCAAAGAGCGACTCGAGCTCGGAAGGGGGCGTCAAGGTCAAAGCCCTCTTGACCCAGAGCGCGGTAACCATCCTCGACAAACAAAGTGGCTTCGAACTGACCCTGACTGAAACCGAAAGCAAAAGCACCCTGAATTCCTCAACAGGCTCCTTCGATCTACGCGGGGCAATTCAGGTAAGAAAGAGTGGAGACTCCCTCGACACATCGATCACCGGTCATCTCTCCGCATCCGGAGATATCAAAGACAACGTACCCTCCTTTGACGGCTCCTTCACTCTCCCCTCACTTTCTCTCTCGGATGTTGAAGCTCTCGTTCCCGGCTTGCTCGATTTTCCCGCGGCCAACGACAAACCGGAGTTTCAAAAAGCAAAGAAGGACGGTCGATTCGGTGGCGAGATCGTCTTCTCCGGAACACTGGAATCCATCCAGGGGAAAGCTGACTTCAGCCTGATGGATTTCTTTCCAAGGAAGGTCAAGGCCGGCGATGCAAGGAGCGAAACCCGCCGCTCGATAACACTCACCACCCAGACCGAATTTTTCCCCGGCGAACAAAATCTCCGGGTGGAATCTCTGCATCTCAAAACACCCTTTGGAAACATCCGAGGCAGCGGATCCCTGTCCACTCAGGAAATCGACTTTGCAATCTCAACGGACCTTTCCCTGACTCGAGCCACCTCGCTCGGCCGATGGTTCGTACCCGAGGGCATCACCGCACAAGGTGATTTGACCTCGGACATCGCCATCAAAGGTCAATTGAACGACATCTTTACCCTGGAAGGGTCTCTCAGAAGCAAGAACCTCACCCTCGTCACCGTGGAGCTTCCAGAAGGCGTCATCGACGAAAGCAACCTCAGCGCCCAGTTCGAGGCTACCGTGAGCCCCGAGCTGGCCCTCAGCCTGACCGCCAGCGATCTTTCTCTCGAACCGTTCCAAGGAAGTGGCTCCTTTGACCTGGATACGAAGAACCCTTCCTCAAATCAACGGATCCGAGGAACCATCGAGGGAGACCTTGATCTTCGCCGACTCTCGCCACTGGCAAGAAAGTGGATTCCCGATGGATACACCCTGCTACCTTCCGGGTCAGTGACTCTCTCGGCGAGGGCTCACGGGCCCGCGGACGGAGGTTTTGGATCGATCCTCCGACAGCTCGAGGCCGATGTCAAAGCAAAGGGAGGAGCTCTTCGGTTCGAAGAAGAGAATGCTCTTCCTTCCGATGGAATCAACATCGATGAAATTGATTTCGGGTTGGCCATCGAAAACTCCACCTGGACGATCCAACCCTTCCGTGCCCGAGCCAACGGCGGATCCATCCGCTGCGATGCAACCCTGGATCTCTCTGAAATTCGTCCTCGTGTCTCTGCTAGCGCCACGGTCGAACGGGTCAAGGCCTCCCGAGAAATCCTACCGCTTCTTTCCTACCTCGGTCCAATCTTCCCCTCAGCAACCAACAATCTTGCCCGTATCACCGGTCTTCTGAACGCAGACATTACGCTTACGACTTCCGGGCGATCTACCAGGGATTTGTTGAGTAACTTGAAAGGTCAAGGTCCCCTATCCATGACGGACGGAGCCCTTCGGGGATCTCGTCTTCTGGCCAGAGTTCTTGAGCTGACTGGAAACGCCAAGGTCTTTCCCTTCGAGGGAATCGAGACGGACATTCGGATTGACAATCAATCCGTGCAGCAGGATAACCTCAGAGTTCTCGGGGAAGATTTGAGTCTGGCTCTTCAGGGAGTCACAACCTTTGCGGGGGCCCTCCGTTTCCAGGCCTCTCTTGGGACGGTAGCCGATCGTATTCGCGACAAGAACGAAGACAACAAGTGGGTCCGCCTCTTGACCCGAGGTACGAAAATCCCGGTCGAAATCGTGGGCACGATCGATGATCCGGAAGTGAAGGTGAGCCTTCCCGCCATCGAAGAAACGGTCCAGGACGTCCTGCAAAAAGGGTTTGATCAACTCCTCAAGGATCAGCTCGACAAACTTCAGAAGAAGCAGAGGAAGCGCAAAGGGAACTAGTTTAGACGGTCAGATTCCCCCGACGCTGCCAGTATCGAACCACGCCAAAACCCACCAGAACAACGGCAAAGAAGTGGTAACCGGTCAATCGCCAGAAGACGATTTTGTTGTCCCTCAAGAATTCGTGGGAGAACCGAAAGACGCCATAAGCGATCAGGTACAGATGAAAAAGATTGCCCCGGTGCCAGCCTCGCTTTCTTGCAGTCGCGGCCCCGATGAAAAACACCAGGTTAAACAGGAGCTCAACGATGGGAGCGGGCCACCTCGACCTCCCGGCCTCATCGAGGATTGTCCACCACCGTTTCTCCCAGAAGATCCCCAAACAGCAACCCGAAATCAGACAACCGATCCGACCAAGAGCTAGACTCAGCGGAACAATCAAAGCGAACAAATCACCGGTTGCTCGGGAGTAGCCAAGCAACTTCTTCCCGATCTCAACCCCGAGATAGCCAAAAAGAAGGCCACCCGTGATGCTTCTTCCGCTGAGAAGCGCCATGGAGTCATGGCGATAAAACCATCCCTCCGCCAGCAGGAACGAAACCTTCGCGCCAAGAAGAGCCGAGAAAAGAGAGATGAAGTAGATCCAGGTGAGACGAGCGTCTCTCTTCCCTTTCGTCAACCGTCCCCAGATCCAGGCGGAAAGAAGAATCCCGACCAGGAGCAAGACACCATAGGGAGTGATGGAAATCTCGCCCGGCTGTCCGGTGAGAATCAGCTCGAGCACGATGACTCAGCTCCCTGACTCTTCTCCTGAGGGTCGAGGTAATAGTGACAGAATGAATCCAGCTGGCCATCCGGGCGAATCACGTGAGTGCAACAACGATCGATTCGATCCTGGTCATAGGTCCACCGATCCATGAAAGGCTTGATGAAGATGCGAAACGGTTGGTCGGACTTGATCTCCGTCTCGGCAAGAAGTTTCCCCAGCGGCTCGGTTTCGCATCCGCACTGAGAAAGGTCCGAGAGATCGTAGTTCACCCGTTGAGACAGAAAACCCTGGAGAGCTTTCAGGTCTACCACCCGACTGAGTCCGAACGTGCCCGCCGGATGCCGGATCAGGTAACCCAGAGTATGACAGTTCGGGTCTCCACAGGGTAACGGAGTGAAATCCTCCTGACACAAGACGCCTTCCGACTGTCGGACTACATGGTTCACCACGTCACCGACTGTAATCGGTGTCATCTGTGCGGGGGGCGGCAAAGTGTTCGAAACCCGGCCACTTCGAAACTCGGGCTGAAATGTGACGCCACGACAATGCTCTCTGGCAAGTCCAAAACGAACCGTGTCGCCAAGAAACGGTAGAGTTTCCCTGGTAACCACCATGGCGAGGGTCGATGGAATCCCTGACGACCCTGCTTCGTCAAGAGCCTTCGTGCGAACATCCCGAAGGTCTTCTCCCCGGAGAAAAGACTGGCCTTTTGACTGGGGGCCATCGAACTGGAGATACAACTCAAACCTCCCCCGGGACCGTCGCAACCGAGCAAGCCGCTCTCGAAACTCCTCATCGCCAGCAATCCGCACCCCGTTCGTGTTGATGAGAATGTAGCCGACACCGTCCTGATCAAGAGCCCATTCCAGGAGCTTGAAGAACTCCGGATGCAAGGTCGGCTCCCCTCCCGTTAGCTGGAGAATATCGATGGCGCCCTTCTTCTCGAGCACCCGGCCAACCCTGGAAGCAAAATCAGAAAATGGAAGCGCATCGACTTCATCTCCAACGCCAACAGGGGAACCGGCGTAGCAAGTGGGGCAACTCAGATTACAGGAGTCAACGATCTCGATGAGGGCAATGCAGGTGGAAAGCTCATCGAAGGAGGAACAGCCGTCGTTATCCGTGCAACAGGAACCCTTGCCGATCGAAGTGTAGTAGAAGCGCGGATCCGACGCCAAAACAACCCGGAACTCGCCGTGCCGAGGGCATGTCTTGAGAAGGGCGATGACTCCATCTTCATGAACGACACTGGCTACGACCGACACACCGCATGCGGGACATCGACTCCAGGTCTTCTTGATGGGTTTTGACTGTTCAGTCGACATCCACATTCATCTCAATAGTTAAAGCCAGAAATCAAACAGGAACCCAGAACAATGGCGGGAATCAAGAAAACGATGAACGCGCACACACAGGCAACAATCCCCACGATACGGAGCACATGGACCGGACCTTCGGTCCTGGTTTCCTCAGGGACATGCCTCTTGATCAGCCCTCGAACCGTGAAGAATCCGTTGAGAGGAAGAACCGGAAGAAACAGAAGCCCCGCGAGAAGCCCTCCCGGCCAGGGAATCAACAGGAGAAGAAGACCCAGGCCAACCAGGGGCCAACCGACACGAAGGCAGATGGTGAGCGGAGGCGGCCAGGGCGTAAGAAGGCTCGCACTCTCTTTCGTGCACGAACGACCACATTCCGGGCAGTCACCCGGCAAGGCGACCTCGGTGAGATGCTCCCCACACCAGTGGCATCGGTAATTTGAAGTCAAAGAGTCCATTCCCTCAGTCTACCAGCTCTTGACCGATGGCAACCAGTCTCCGGGCCCTGAGCCCTGATTGTAATTTTCGCCCCAAACCTTACCGTCTACCAACGTATGATCTTATGTAGCCCGTTCATTCACGGAGCGCTGAGAACCCAAACGACCCCACAACAGAAGGTAGTAAGCCATGAGTGTCATTCTCGTCATCCAGCTCTTGCTGACCGCTCTCAGCCATGCAGGATCCACAGGACTTGCATCGTTAACCGGCACGGTCTTGAATCCTCAGGGAGAGCCAGTCTCCGGCGCTCTGGTTGTTCTGAACGAAGGGAAACTGAGTACGGGTTTTGGCGGAACATGCGCTTACATCACGCCTGAGGTTGGGGGCAAAACCGGTAGTCATTGCGCCATGTGCCAGGTCGACCGGGGCCATTTCACCCGATCCAATCGTCAGGGAGAATTCTCTTTTCACGGGCTCGACGTGAATCATGAGCACATGATCGCCATCAACGCTACGGGGTTCCAACCCCTGTTCACCTGGCCCATCGTGGTGCCGGCAGAAGGCCAACAATTCCGTCTCTCCCCGCTCACCAAGGAGCGCAAGACCTTTACTCTCTCCGGAATGATCCTGGATGAAGAGGGGAATCCAATCTCCAATGCCACCGTTCTTCCGGTAGGAATTCGAACAGAAGAAGGAACACGATGGAGGCCGCGAGAGGTGGACAAGATCACCCTGAGCGACAACTATGGTCGTTTCCATCTGAATTCGGATGTCACTCCGCTTGCCCTGTACCTGCGCATCAAGGCCAGAGGGTACGCCCCTCGAGTCATCGTGGTCGAACCCAAGGATGAACCGGTACGCATCGGCCTGACTCGAGGCGTTACGCTCTCCGGGAAAATCGTAGGCCGAACTACCTATCCGATGAAAGTTGGAATCGTCGGGGCCGAACGGCATCCGTCCCTATTTCTCGGCGAACGCTTCGTCAGCACGGACTTTCAAGGAAACTTCCAGTTTCGAAATCTCAGCCCCGGAGCAGCCTATGTGGTCTTCACACCAATCTTCGAAAACCCCATGTACGACGAGCTCGCTGAAGCCCTTCCATCAACATGGATCCAGCTTCCAAAACCGGGAGACGGAGATGAAGTTGACATGGGGAAACTCGAGCTATTGCGAGCGTCCAGAGTCACTGGGAGGGTCACTTTAGCCCACCAAACACAAGCAGATCATCACGAAGAACTCCTGGAAGAGGGAGGAGAAACACCCGATGGACTCTTTCTTCTCGTGAGCCGCATCTCGGCCTGGGATATCCAGGAGGTTCCCGTTCGCTCCGATGGCTCCTTCAAGTTCTTCTCTCCGCCGGGTGAGAGTGTCAAGATCAGCCTTCGTTATCCTGGCTATTCATTCTCTCACGACGCGCCGGGTTACAATCCCTTTGACCCCTGGCAACTTGCGGGTCGAGTCAACCAACACCTGAAGAACTTCGTCATTCCGTTGAAGCCAGGAAAGAACGAACGAAATCCGACGTACCGCGAAGATGTCCCTCGCTCCCAGTGGCCCGAAAACACACCGTTTTCCCGAACGAGCAACGAGAAGTAAGAGACCGGGGTTTTCATTCGTCGGAATCCGCCCCTTTGGATCCGCGGAAAAAGAAAAAGTAGACCAGCGATGCCAAAAGGATCCAGATCGCTCCCACCTTGGCCGCTCCACGGGTTTCAGGGTCTCCGTAGGCGCCGATCACAACACCAATCTCGCCAAGCACAAAGAGCGCGGGCACGATCGGATAGAACGGAACCTTGATCGGCCGCGGCACATCAGGCTTCCTGCGGCGAAGAACGAAAAGGGCGCCTCCAGTAAGGATGAAGAAAATGCAATCGATGAACACGACCCCGGTGATCAGCTGTCCGACTCCATTTTCACCGACAATGAGCAAGAGAGTAAGAGCGATACTGCCCATGAGAGCGATGGCATGAAGTGGGGTGGAAAAACTGGGATGAACCCGAGCAAACACCTTGAAAAAGCGTCCGTCCCGCGCCATGGCGTAGATCAACCTCGGACCGGAAAGAAGCTGGGCGTTTAACACTCCCAGAGCAGAAAAGGCAACGGCGAATGCTACTGCCCGTCCACCCCAGGCCGGCCACACGGTTGCCACCGCATCGGCGGCCAAAGTGCGACTCTCTCGCACTCGATCATAGCCGAGGAGTTCGAGGTAGGCCCAGTTCGCAAGCAAATACACGACAACCACGATGATCACCCCACCGATGATCGCCCTTGGAACGTTTTTCCCCGGGTTACGAACCTCGCCCCCGATCCAGAGAGCATGTTGCCATCCTCCGAACGAAAACAGGGTGGGAACAAGAGCGGCAAAAAAGAGGGCAACCGCACTTCCCGAGGAAGAGTCAGAAGTCAGGACCGGTTCAGGCTCAGGTGGGTCTCCAAGGAATACGGCCAGAGCCGTAATCATGAGCAAGGCGGCAACCTTGGCATATACCGTAATATTTTGTATCGCTCCGCCCCACTTGACTCCCAGAATATTTGCCCCGGTCAAACCGACGATCAGGAGTGTGGATAAGACCAGCTGAACTCCCGAGCCGGGAACATGACCCGTGGTGGCCATTCCCAGATTCTGTGCGCAGATAAGAGCAATAATGGCGATCGCTCCCGCCTGCACCGCCGTTGCGTTGCAAAAAACAAACAGGAACGCTGGAAGCGGACCATAGGCCTCCCGAAGAATTCGATACTGACTGCCGGAGGAAGAATAGAGCCCTCCCAGTTCGGCGAACGTGAGCGCTCCAAGAAGGGCAATCAGGCCGCCTCCCGCCCAGGCGGCAAGTGCAAGATGTCCACTTCCGGCAAGCTCTGCAACGCGAGTTGGGGTAAAGAAGATCCCGACACCGACGATGGCTCCAACGACGACGCAAGTCGAGCTCACCGGTCCCATGACCCTCTTCAGCCCTTCCTCAACCCGGGGCTCATCTCTCAAAAAGACCTCCTACCCACTTCATGAAACCAGGCTTCAGAATCGACCCGGCCAAGGTAGTCCCAATGGACTCCTGAAGAAAGAGCTACCCGGGAAAAACGTCGATTGATCGATTGATCCAATCTCCTATTCCTCGAGCGAAAGGGCTGCCTCAAGGGCCGCGAGCAAATCCGCAATCGGCTCGATGCCCACCGAAAGGCGGATCAGATTCTGAGGGGCATCCTCACCAGGCCACCTGGCCCGGCGCTCCCAGGATGAATGGACGCCTCCAAAACTTGTCGCCGGTCGAAAAAGTCCACCTTCCCGCACCATCTTCTCTGCCTGAGAGGCAGTCCCATCCAGAGTAAAAGACAGAAGCGGGCCAAACCCACCCGACATTTGAGAGCTCGCGAGCTCCCGCTCGGGGGACAAGCCTGGATAGTAAACTTCGCTCACACGGTCATGCTGCAGGAGGAACTCCGCGATCTCCTGGGCATTCTCCGACTGACGCTGCACCCGCAGCGAAACCGTCGAGATGCCCCGATGGGCAATCCAGGCCTCGAACGGACCCGGAATACCCCCGCCAAGACTCCGCCAACCTCGAACTCGCGTCAAGAGATCTTCATCTCGACTGGTGACCGCACCCAGGATCACGTCCGAATGACCTGACAGTGACTTCGTGAGGGAGACAACCGTTGCGGTCGCTCCAAGATCCAGGGGCCGCTGGAGGACCGAAGTGGCGGTCGTGTTGTCCACAATGAACGGAGCCCCGTGCTCCTTCGCTTTCCGCGCCAGCGCCTTCAAATCAAAGACCCTCAGGAAGGGATTCGTTGGGGATTCACTCCAGAGAACAGACGGGCCCCTGGATAGTTCCAAACCAATAGCAGTCAGATCTTTATGGTCCGCAAGCTCCATGACAAGGTTGCGAGAGGCAAGACCGGCGAACAAGGATCGAGCCCCAAAATATCCATCGCCCGGAAGAACAAAACGGGATCGACTCTCGGCCAGACTCAGAATCAGCGCCAGGGAGGCAGCCTGACCCGAAGCAAAAGCGACCGCCGAAGCCCCCTCGAGATCACCCAAGGCCAATTCCAGGGCCTCCCAGGTCGGGTTCCCGAAACGGCCGTAGGTATAAGGATCGTGTTTTGGATCTCCGTGGGATGAATAGACCGAGGCACAATAAATCGGGGGCGAGCTCGGGCCCGGGATACCTGGGTTCCAATCCATCGATCGGTCAGACATGACTCTGTCTCCTTGCGCATAAAGAGCTTGCGACTCCAGTTCCCTCAAGGAATCCACAAGAAATCACCGCGACAATGCCGATAGAAGCTGAGTTGAAGCTAGGTTCGGTCCTTCCGGAACGTGATAACTCACCGCTGGAGATTCGGCTTTGAAGAAGTTGGCCATCGCTTTTTTTGTTGCCGGAGGGCTTGTCACCGGCCTGGGATTCGCCATTTCAGTCCTCGCGGCACCCACGGGACAGTCCCTCAACATAACCCTCCTTCTTGCAACGTGTGTTGTTGGCTCCGCACTGGAAATCATCGGTCTCAAGATGCTCGCAGCGAACAGACAGGCGAGTTGACGATTTCCCCCCTTGCATCACCGCCCAGAACTCCCTAAAATCTCTAACTGCTTGGCTCAGCCATGACTAAGCACTGGGGTTCGGCGATGAAACGGAACTGAACGCATTTTGTACCGATTGACACAACCGAACCTCCTCCCCCATCGGGCCCTTTCCACACGCCCGAGTGACCACGCAGATCACCCATCTATCAGGAACGGAGTGAGTCGAATGACGAAGCCCTGCACGAAACCCTCTGGAACCCTCATCGGGCTCACGCGGGCCGCATTGTTTGCGGTCGTACTGAGTCCCCTGACATTGGCCGCACCCGCGTCCGCGATCCTCCCGACGGAAGCCCCCAAGGTGGCGCCGACCCAACCCGAGCCAGATCTAGGGTTTCAGCTTGAACTGACGAGCCGGGAAGTTTGGCGTGAGTTCATCGATCATCACGGAGATTGGGTCATTCTCTGGGACGAGAACACGGGCCTCCCGCGTCGCGCCACCAGCCAGGGCTTCCAGCTCTTAGCACCCGAGCCAACGAACGAGCAAGTTGTTGCGGCAACCGGCGACTTCATCGGACAAAACCACCGACTCTTTGGCCTCCATCAGGATCAGACCGAGCTCATCTATGCCCAGAAGGCACAAAAGCACTGGGTCGTTCTCTACCGGCAACATGTCAATGGCATTCCGGTCGAGAACAGTCAGATTTCCTTCTTCGTGAACCAGGAGGGAAAGCTCGCCATGTTCCAGACCCGGGGAATCGTTCAAGACCTGACTCTTGAGAATGAACTCCTCCTCGGTGCCAACCACGCCAAGTCCATTTTTCGCGAAGCCATGCTCGGAGCCGGCCTTCCTCCCGAGCTTCACTCGACCGATGATGATCCTGAGCTGACCATCCTCCCTGATTCAGACAACTTCCCTCGACTTACCTGGAAGCTCGGAATACTCACCCCTCAGGATCCATACCACTTTGTGGGCCACGTGGATGTGCGGACCGGCGAGATCCTGCGATGGAGCAATGAAGTCTTCACCGTAAACGTGGTCGGCACGGTAGACGCTCAAGGCCATCAGAGCCACGCCAACTCCTCGATCGTTACCCAGGAAACACCCGAGATCCGGGTTCAGGTTCAAGGTGGAAACTCGGCGTTTGCCGATTCAAACGGAAACTTCGTGGTCAATCACGGCGGCACCGGCAACGTGAACGTGAGCGTGACCGTTGAAGGTCGGTGGACCACCGTCAACAACACTGCCGGCGGTGAAGTCTCCAGGACTCAATCCTTCACGCCCGGAGTCTCCAGCAACATCCGGCTCAACCCGAGCGACACGTCCGAGTTCACCGTTGCCCAGATCGACGCCTTCATTCACATGACAAGAGTTCATGAGTTCATGAAGAGGGTGCTCCCCAGCTCCACCATTTTTGATCGATCCGTCCCTGCGAACGTGAACATCAACTCATCTTGCAATGCGTTCTGGAACGGAAGCAGCACCAATTACTACCGACTGGCGGGATCGTGCAACAACACGTCCTTTGATAGCGTTATCTATCACGAGTACGGACATGCAGCAGATGCCTTTGCCGGCGGAATCATCGATGGGGGTCTGAGTGAAGGATTCGGCGACATCCTTTCCTACTACATCACCGAAGATCCACTCATCGGACGGGCCTTTTTCCGATCTGGCGGTGGGATCAGAAACGCTGACAACGGTCGAACCTGGCCGGCCAACGAGTGCAACGGTGAGGTACACTGCAAAGGTGAAGTCTGGGCCGGGTTTGCCTACATCGTCCGAGAGTCTTTGATTGCCACCTTGGGTTCGGGCCCCGGAATCGACGCCGCTGAACAAGCCGTGATTCCCACTTTCATTGGCAACCCAAGAGACATTCCAGATGGCGCCGTCCAGACCTTCATTTTCGACGACGATAACGGCGACCTTTCCGACGGCACTCCGAACTTCACCGTTCTCGCCGGAGCAGCCTCGATCAAAAACCTTCCCATTCCGGCACCACCGACCATCACCAACATTACTCCCACCGAGGTGGGTCGGTGTTCCGCGAACCAGATGATCATTCAAGGCGCATTCTTCCTCGATAACGGAACCGAGGTTCGGGTCGGAAACATCGAGGCAAACATCGTGGACGTGAATGCTCAGGCTGGTCGATTGCGGATCGATCTTCCCGACCTCCCCGATGGTGTCTACGACGTGACCGTAGCGACCCCCTTCGGCGTGGCTCTCATGCCCAATGTATTCTCCGTGACGGACAATCCTGAAGTTGTGGCAACTGGAGCCTTCTACATCGGCTCGGGCGCAAATCTAGACGTCTGTGGAGATGCCGACGCCGACTACTTCGTCGCAGCGAGCATTCAGTCTGGCAACGAGGTTTTTGAGGGGGCGCAACTCGACCTGGGTCACCGCCTCTTCATCCTTGCCAATAGCTTCAGCGGCAGCGATGATCCTCTCGACGGATCCGGGAATGCCAGCATTCACTTCCAGATTCCGAACAACCAGAACCTCATCTTCTTGAGTCCGAAGTTCCAGGTTGCGATTCGAGACGGAAGCCCGGGTGGCTGGGCCGTCAGCAACGTCACTACCGTGACCATCTTCCCGTAGTCGAAGGTCGGAAACGATGGTAGACCATGACCATCCAAGGCCCCGAGATCCGAGCGGTCTCGGGGCTTTTCTTTTGTCGACAGAGGAGGGACAAGAAAAATGCTCGGTCAGCAACCCCTTCAATTACCCCGCGGTCCAGGAAGAGCCTGGGCTCTCTTACTTCTTCTTTTGCTCCCATTCCTTCCTTGCTGTGCCACCCCGCCCTTTGAACCGTCCCCTCCCCGGACGGGGCAATCAGAAACCACAAAGAATATTGCCGTGGAGCCCCCCCCGGTTCCCGATGTCGATAAGGCTGAAAAATTGGAACAAGCGGTGCCGCCTTATTCAACGGAAGTCGTGGGACATTCGGTGGAAGGGCGCCCCATCAAGATGCATGTATTCGAGCCTGCGTCCTACCGAGAAACGGTCCTCCTCATGGCCACCATCCATGGCAACGAGGCCGCCGGAACTCCGCTCCTTCATGAAATCCGGAAGCGACTCGAAGCCGATGGGAGTCTACACGCACAAAAGAAGGTCATCTTGCTTCCCGTCGTCAACCCGGACGGGCTCGCCAGTAATCGGCGATACAACTCAAGAGGAGTGGATCTCAACCGCAACTTCCCGGCAACGAACTGGGCGCAAAATCAACGCCACGGTCGCAAGGCCCTTTCTGAACCGGAGAGCAGAGTCATCCACCAGCTGATTGAAAGCTATCATCCCTCCCGCATCATCAGCATCCATCAACCCGTTGCCTGCATCGACTACGATGGTCCGGGCGAACTGCTCGCTCGCTATATGGGAAACTACTGCGAGCTCCCTGTTCGACGCCTGGGAGGCCGCCCAGGGTCTCTTGGTTCTTATGCTGGCTTGAGCCGGGGAATTCCCATCATCACCTTAGAACTCCCGGGAAATGCAAGTCGATTGAACAAATCCGACCTCTGGGAAAGCTATGGTGAAATGTTACTCGCCGCGATTCGCTTTGATTCGCCCCAGCCATAGCAGCGCGTTGATAAAAAAAACGGGTCGCGCAATGGGTGGTCAAAGCGCGACCCGCTGAAGCTCAATTCTCAACGTTTGCTGCCGAGGTTGCCCGCTGCGGCTTTTCTTCCCCCTCAAGAATCCGGCAGACCCGTCGTGAACATCCAGCTTCTTTCGTGCAGGGTGGTGACCCGAGTGGGCCCTCAATAGAACTAAACGCCAAAACTCGGCCGAACCGCCGAGAAAAGTAGAGAAAGATGGCACCTATCCTCAAAGGACTCATTCGAACAGGGCCCAGGTGCAGGGATCGGGAGTCACCCTGCAACCCAAAAGACAAACTAACGCACGACCAGAAAATAACTTATGAAACTTTCCAGCGCCTGCATCGTTGAAATCGGGTCAAGGTTCAGGACCCAGCGGCCAAAACGCCAAATCCCTGGAGAACCCGGGCGCGAAGAGAATCTCCACTCCGACCTTCCTGAGATACAATGACCGATACGATGCTGGAAGATCGGAAGATCCACATCCTGCTTCGCAGCCGTCTCCTCTTTGCCGCCTGAAATCTTCGATAAAGGAACCTTCCATGCGGATCTCCCCGCTCGGGCCAGGCCGAATCATCCTCGCCATCCTCTGCACCCTACTCCTGGCCACCAACGCCCTTGGCCTTCAAGACAAAATCAAGAGGGGGAAATGGCGCAAGAAGGATGTCCCAAAGGGCTGGACACTGCTGCACACCCGACATTATCAGGTGCAGTCCGGCATTCCAGAGGAAACGGCACGAGTCATCGCCGATCACCTCGAAGACATGATGAAGTTCTACCGCTCGCTCGTCCCCACCAAGAAGAAGCTCAAGCAGTTCATCCTGAAGATCTTGCCCGATCGCCAAGCCTATCTCGACTATGGCGCTTCGGAGGGGTCGGTCGCCTACTATTCGGAGCGCAGTCGTGAACTCGTTTGCTACTTCACCGGCAACATGGGAGGGAAAATCTCACCCGAGGCTGTGGCCAGCGAAAAGGCCAAGAAGAAGTATTATGACACCTTTGCCAAGCTCTTCGGCGGAGATCCACCGGATGATCTGACAGAGAAAATGCGCCACATCACCAACATGGATCTTCTCGGAGTTCTCTCTCACGAAGGCTGGCATCAGTACTTCCATTTCTTCATTGTCTCCAAGGTCCAGTTTCCCGCCTGGCTTGATGAAGGGCTCGGAGATTACTTCTACACCGTAAAGCCAGGGAAAAACAACGAGTTCAAGCGGGGAGACATCATGCCTCAGCGATTCATGATCATCTCGAACGCGATCTTGCGAGGAGAACACGTCGCGGTAAAGGATCTGATCCGCTACCGTCAGCCGGATTACTACAAGAGGGCATCGCTTTGCTACTCCGAGGGCTGGAGTCTCGTGCATTTTGTGTTTCACGGAGGACATCCCGAATACAAGAACATCATCAAGAAGCTGATCGAACGCTTCAAGGATTGTCACGACATGGACGAGGCCACTTCGGTCGCCTTTCGCAACATCAACATCGCGAAATTCGAGCGGGACTGGAGGGCTTTTTACGAGGCGATGGACCCGGGCGAGGTCCTCTTTGAGGAGAAAACCGAAGAACTCAAGAAACGGGTCAAGAAGAGAGAACCCTCAGAGGACGAAGGCGACGAGTAATTGGCTAATCTGAGTTCTTCAGATCATACTTCTCGATCTTGCGATAGATCGTCGCCCGTCCAATTTTCAGTCGACTGGCGCTTTCTTGCACGTTCCATCCGGTAATCTTCAATGCGCGCAAGACAATGCGCTTCTCTTCTTCTTCAAGGGGAAGAATTCCGCTATCGGCGGCATACTCTGTCGAGCCATTTCCTTGCCCAACAGAAGTCTCGTGCCCACGGGAAAAGCTGTCCTCCTCGGAAGGAAGATGAGCCTCGATACCATTTGCCTGAACCTGGCCGTTTCCATTTTCAGGCGACAGTCCAAGAACACTCACAACGTCATCTGAAAGGCTCGGAACGGAGATCCTGTTCCCGTCTTCCAGAATAATCGATCGTTCGATGACGTTCTCCAGCTCCCGAACGTTCCCCGGCCACGAGTACCTGCTGAGCGCCTTCTGGGCATCGTCAGTAAATCCAGTTATTGACTTTCCGTGCCGGGCAGCGAACCGATTCATGAAAGCATTCGCGAGAATCAAAGAATCGCCTTCGCGCTCGCGCAGATCCGGGAGCTTCACCGGAAAAACCGCAAGACGGAAGTAGAGATCTTCCCGGAAGTTGTTCTTGGCCGCCTCGTCCTTGAGGTTCCTGTTCGTCGCAGCAATGATGCGAACATCGACTTCGACGACCGAGCTCCCTCCCACCCGCTGAACAGTACGCTCCTGCAAGACCCGAAGGAGACGAACCTGAAGATCAGCTCTCAACTCTCCAATCTCATCCAGGAAGAGAGTACCTCC
>JAJDCM010000208.1 GCA_029260825.1 Planctomycetota bacterium
TCCATATTGCCTTGAAGAGATTCCGTTACGGCCAGGGCGACTGACGAACTAGAAACTTGATGACGGAGGATACTAAGGAACTGGATACTTAGGCCAACGTTTGTCGTGATGCCAGTGTGGGTGTCGAAAACATGGGCGACAGCATCGGAAGAATCTCCGTCACCGTTGAGATCTACTGTTCCTCTCTCGAGTGCTCTAATCAGGATGAGGCGACCACCGTGCTCTAGCGAGTGATCGTCTAACCGACCGCCCACATCAAGAGAAATATTTCTGGTGATGCCAGATGTTGCATCGTGTAGGTGAACAACAGAGTCTGTAGTATCTCCGTCACCGTTGAGGTCCATATTGCCTTGACGAGCTTCACTTACTGACATCGCGAGGATGTTGTCACGGAATGGCATTCGGCCTCCAATTTCAAGGCCGAGGTTTGTGATCGTTCCCGACGTAGCATCGTAAATGTGAACGACACTAATGTCGTCTGTGTCGCCGTCCCCATTGAGGTCTGTGTCAGACTCGCGCACTCCGAACGACACGAAGTTCCCGGAGACACCAAGCGATCCACTAGGTACCAATCCCAGATTCGTGACTTCGGGAGGGTGGGCGTATGCAGAATTTTGGCCTGTGGTCAACAGGGCGAGTACGAGCCCCAGTGGAGTTAGTCTTCTGAGAAAACATCGTTCCATCTTCGGAGAGAATGCTGGAAGGTGGGTTTAGATCTAACAATTCCTCCGGAAGATTAGTCGGCCACAGGGCAGGGAAGTTAATTTTTGGCTACATCGCAGAGCAAATCGCAAACGGGAGTGACGTGGGGTTGTCTTCTTCATAGCAACAAGAGACTCCTCGTTCTCAAGGTGCGACCTGTGCGTGGTCGGTGACACCAGCAATCCTGGCGGTTAGAATGGATCGCTGGCGAGCCTGAGCCCAGGAAAGGAACGGAGGCGAGGATGAAGCGGCTAGTTTCTCAAGGGATTCGTGCCCAGACCCTTACTGCTGTGATCTTGGCCTTCTTTTGCCCTCCCCTATTTTGCGAGAATGGCTGGGTCGTTGGGCTTCATGATTCTCTGTTGCGGTCCCACCCGTCAATGAAATCCGTTCAGCACCTTGCCCTTTCCTCTCTCGCGTCTCGTTTCGGACCCGACGAGTTTCAAAGCATCGTGGTGGATGGAGGGCTTGTCGATCGGGATGGGCAACCCACCCTCTCCGTACCCGATCTTCTTCAACATCCGCTTTCTTGTGTTCGTAAGATCGCTCTTTCCTCGATCTACGGGCTCGGGGGAAGTCAGGTCATTCCTGAACTTGAGCTGGCCTTTCAAAATGAAACGGATCCCGTAGTTCTTCTCGAGATGGTTGAGATGGTCAGCTATCTTGATTCGGCGGAGCTATTGAAAGAGGTTTCCAAGCTTCTGAGCCATCCTGAGGAACAGATTCGCTTGGCGGCTGTTTCGACATTGGCCGCAAGCGGTGATCGTAGTTGGGCCGATGCGATTGCGAAGAGTCTAGGAGACGCAAGTCCGTCAGTCCGATCCGAGGCGGCATTTCATCTGGGCTGCATGGGAGCCAGAAGGCAAGAAGCTTTGATCGCGGAGCTTCTTGGCGACGAGGATCCCGTCTGTCGAGAGTCAGGTATTGAAGCTTTGGTGTACATGGGGGATCTTTCCTCCGCGTCAATCTTTGCTCTTCTTGGACTCCTTGAGGACGATGCGGTTATTGGAGCTACCCTTGCTTGTGGCGTAGGCGCAGAGACCGATTCGACGATTGACATGAAGATCCGCGGCACTGCGAAGACGGCTCTTTGGATGTTGAAATCGAAGGAGAGCGTTCCTCGGTTGATCGAGCTACTTGAACATCCGCGGCTTCGCGCCGATGCCTTGTTCTTGCTGCAGGGTCTCTTGAGCGAATCGTCCGTGTACCCCTTTCTTGAGTATCTGGCCAATCGGGGACAGGTCTTGCCGGAGGATGTTGCGATCTTGGCTGCATCGAGCCACCCGGATGCGCTAGAGATTGTCCTCGATCGAATCCCTCAGCTCGAATTCTCGGAGGTAGCCGTTGTATTGAGTTCAGCTCGTCGGGGAAAGAACTGGGAAATCGGAGGGATAGCAGCTTCTATGCTTGTGAGTCCCGACCCAGATTGTCGACGTGCGGCTTGGGCTTACCTGGGCGAGGGAAGGATGGTGGAGTTTTCTTCGGCAATTGTCCCTCTTCTCGGGGCACAAGATCGAAGCGTCCTGGAGAATGCCGCAAAGGCTTTAGGGCTGGTTGGGTCCCACGATCATGTAGGCCTCCTGGTAAGTCTTCTTGAAGACAAAGACCATGGTGTGCGCCGCTCGGCCGCGATGGCTCTTCAAGATCTGGGAGCGTTTGCCACAGTTACCGGATATCTCCGGCGCAAAACGAGGAAAAAGGACGTCCGTTGGTCCGGGGAATGGCCGTTGTTTTTGTCTCCTGAGAACCAGGCTTTGTTGATGGACTGGATGGCTCGGGAGCCCACTCCGCCCGGGGAAGCTTTTGACCTCCTGGGAGATCTTGCCAGAAATAGAGGGGACGCGATCCGGCCGGAGTTAGTGGGTTTTCTCGAGACAATGATGGATCACCCGAATCAAGAAACGTCGAAGCGTTCCGTCGATCTTCTGGTCCTCCTCAAGCGTCCCAGCACGATCGAGCTTCTGGTTCAGCGGCTCCTCGATCAGGACGAGGAGGATGATCCCTGGGCTGCCGATCTCCTCGGGCAAATCGTGTTGAGGAGGCGAGCGTGGGAGGGAGGGGCACTCCCACGGAAGCAGCGGCTTTTGTTCGAAATGGGCAAGTTTGCGCGGGAGTCCGTCATTCGAGCCGGTTCCTGATGCCGGTGCATCCAGGTCGCTAGCCGGAGGCTTTTCTCGACCGCTTCGGCGGGCTCGCCCGTGGCCCGACGCCGACCCCGAGACGCTCAGGAGGGGCAGAATGTTCCCTCGGGGCAAATTTCTGATCCCTATTGTTCGATCCCTCTGTCCGGGCTATCATGGCTGCATAGCAGAGTTTACCGGAGATTTTTTCTGCAATACATTGGCACCTGGGTCCTTCGTGTTAGGGGTTTTGTGGGGTACCGGTGTCGACTTCTTACCAGCGCGGAGGTTCTACATGCCGTCTCAAGGTCCCAATTCTCAATCCCTGCGGTTCCTAGCAACTGCCTCTCTCTCGTTCTTTCTTCTGTTCGGTTCGTCCGGAGCGCTGAAAGCCTTTCCCGATTTCCGCACGATTGACGGTGCAGGTAATAACGTCGCTAATCCGGACTGGGGATCGGCGGATATTCAGCTCCGTCGGCAGGCGCCCGAGGGTTATGGAGATGGAATCGAGACTCTTGCTGGAGCCTTGCGGCCCGGACCGCGGGAAATCAGCAACGCGGTCTGTGCTCAGATTTTCTCGATTCCAAATGGAGTGGGCGCCTCGGATTTTGTGTGGCAGTGGGGGCAGTTTATCGATCACGATATGGATTTGACCGAAACAACCCTGGACGCTGCCGATATCACGACTCCCGTTAACGATCCGTTCTTCCTGGGATCGACGATTTCTTTCACCAGATCTGTTTTTGATCCGGCAACATCCGTACCGGGCGTACCTCGCCAGCAGTTGAATAGCATTACCGCCTTCCTGGACGGGTCCAACGTGTATGGGTCGGACATGGTTCGTCACGATTTTCTTCGAGATGCCAACGACCCGGCCCTGTTGATGAGAAGTCCTGGAAACCTCCTGCCGTTCAACACCGGCGGTTTCCCAAACGCCGCACCACCCGGTTCTCTTCCGGAAGATTTCTTCCTTGCCGGTGATGTTCGAGCAAACGAGCAGGTCGGACTGACCGCGCTTCACACTCTTTTCATGCGAGAGCACAACAAGGTTGCCAAGAGGCTCCGTCAGCTTCATCCCGCCTTCAGTGACGAGCGAGTCTTTCAGTTTGCTCGTATGCTGGTGGGGGCGGAGATTCAGGCGATCACTTACAACGAGTTCATCCCGGTGCTTCTTGGCCCGGGAGCTCTTGATCCCTACGCTGGCTACGATTCCCTCGTTGATCCGTCGATCCAGAACGCTTTTTCGACGGCTTGTTATCGACTGGGACATAGCATGCTCTCGACCACTCTCTTGCGCCTGGATCGAACGGGACAGGAAATCCCGGAAGGAAACTTATCTCTCAGCGATGCCTTCTTTGATCCGTCCCGAATTATTGATGAAGGAGGGATCGGACCGATCTTGATGGGTTTGGCAACCCAGGTCCAACAACAGGTCGACACCCAGGTCGTACCCGATGTTCGAAATTTCCTGTTCGGTCCTCCGGGCTCAGGTGGCTTTGACCTTGCATCCCTGAATATTCAGAGAGGGCGCGACCACGGCCTTGGTGACTACAACACCATTCGGACGAGCTATGGTCTTGCACCGGTCACGGCCTTTTCGGAGATTACTTCGAGCATCGAGTTGCAAGGTTTGCTTCAGCAACTCTACGGCACGGTCAATGACATCGATGCCTGGATCGGTGGGCTTGCCGAAGATCACGTTCCCGGCGCTCTTGTGGGAGAGCTGATCTTCACCGTCCTGAAGGATCAATTCGAGCGGTTAAGAGATGGGGATCGTTTCTTCTATCTGAACGCTTTACCGGCAAGCGGTATTGCTACGATCGAAGCCCAGCCCCTCTCTCGCATCATTCGTCGGAACTCGGAGATTCGAAGTGGCGAGATTCAGACGAATGTCTTCCTCGCCCAGTAGGATCTTCGAATCAGTCGACCTTTTCGTAGACAGTTTGTCGCACAACGAGATGGGTGATCTTCTTGTCGTCATCTACAAGGAACGTAAGAAGCAGTCCGTCCTCTCGCTGGAAGGAGAGATCGTCGACGGGAATGCATCTTTTCTGTTCGTAGATGAGAGTCCTGTTCCGTCCGCTTTCGAGTTTCTTGGTTCGTCGACTCCATCCCCCTCGTTCCGGGCGGGAGTGGTTGTACATGTTTGACGCATAAGTGCCGGCGAACCGAGAAATGTCGATCTCTCCCTCGTGCCGAGGCCTTCGAATCGACCTTGAGTTTCTTCCCGGGAAGGCCTCTTCGACGACCGCGTTGACGATCTTGTCGCTCAGCGCCCCGGATTCCTGGTTGTAGGCGATGAAGAGGCCAAGGCCATGGGACGGGACCAGGTAAAGGAAGCAACCATAGCCGGTCATGGATCCGCCGTGGCTGAAAGCCGGAACCCCGTAGTTCGAGTCCTCAAACAGAAGATAGCCGTAACCGGGTTGGTCAGGATGATTCGTGAATTGACGGGTCATCATGGCCTTGGCGCTTTTCTCGGAGAGGATTCGGCGTCCCTCGTAAACGCCTCCATTCAGCATCATGATGGCAAATTTCCCCATATCCGTGACGGTGCTGTTCACGGTCGAGGCGGGGTCCGTGTTCATGTACTCCCAGCGCTGGGATCGCCACGCTCCGGCGAATTCGTACCCGTCGGCAACGTCGGCCATGAATGCCTCGGGGACGGTGATGGTGGTCCGGTCCATTCCAAGAGGGCGAAACACGTTCTCGATGAGGTACTGTTCGTAGGGCTGGCCACTGATCACGGAGACAAGGTGACCGGCGAGGGTGATGCCGTAGGTGTCGTAGCAGCTGATCTTTCCCGGAGGTCGAATACGGACCAGATTGTCTTTCAGGAACTCTCCCAGGGGAAGAACTTGATCCCGGGAATTCACGTGGCGCCCGTAGCCAAGTTGATCGAAGCCCGCAGTGTGGGTCAGGAGATGCTTGACCCGAACTGGCTCTGGATAGTTGTCGTCAACCTTGAAGGCCTGAAGGTAGCGATTCACGTCGGCTTCCAGGTCGATCTTCCCTTGATCAACGAGTTGCATCAAAGCCACTCCGGTGACTACCTTGGTGACGGAACCGATGCGAAAGATGGTCTTGTCGACAACGACAGTCCGGGGGGAGAAGACCTCGGCTCGCCCGAATCCGTGAGAATAGACAGCCTTACCGTTTTGAACCACACAGACTGCGGCCCCGGCGATATGGGAATCTGTCATTTTGTTGACGATGAGAGGATTGAGGATTTCGTGGAGCCTCGCGGCCTCGAGAGTGACCGCGGGCCCGGCCAATTCGCTTGGCTCTTCTCTCTCTTTCGCAAACACGTTGCGGGAAACGGTGGCAATCAACCCGGCTGTGAGGCAAAAGACCAGGCCGATCAAAATGGAAGTGGAACGACCAGGAGACGCGTGATTCAGATCGCGGTCGAGGATCGATGTTAATCGAGGGGAAAGGGAGCCCCTGCCTGCGGCGGAACTGATTCCCGCCAGATTTGTGGATTGTCGGTACTGTGAGTTGCGAACGAGATTCAAGAGATAGCTCGAGTAATCCGAGGGACGAACCCCCGATTCGAGAACCCGGCTATCCGCCGCCATTTCTTGCATGCTTTCCATCTTGTTGCGGGCGATCCACACCAGTGGATGAAACCAGAATACGACCGAGGCAACGTCGGCTACGAGCTTCCACAAGGAGTCCTTGCGTTCAAAGTGGGCCATTTCGTGAAGAAATGTCATGCGTCCGGCGTCCGGACCCGGTCCGTCGTGGACCATGGCTTCTGGAAGAACGATGAATGGTCTTGGAGGGCCCCAGATCATGGGAACCGCGGCTTTTGGATGGGAGCGTAGAAGGACGTTTCCTCGAATTCCAAGATCTACGGCGACCTGATCAAGAAGCCTGTTCCATTCTGGATTGCTCACCTGACGGGATGTCCGCAGCCACCGCGTCAGGCTAAAGATTCGACTCATCAGGCTCAGGAGGAGGAAAGCTGCTCCAGTACTCCACAGCACAAAGAGAGTCGGCCAGAGTAATGAGGTGCTCCCACTTTGAAGGGCCGGGTCGGGAACCCCCGTCTTGGATGGACTTCCCAGATCATGGAATTTGCCTGCGGCTTCGAAGGTATAGGGAGCGAAGTTGGTCTCGCTAAATGGAGCCAACCCGTCAGCGGATGAAATCGGTGCGAAACCGGGGAGAATGAAGAGACTGAGAAGGGAGAAGAGAATGATCTGGTGTCGATGGCTTGGGCGAAGTCGAGACAAGGGTGAGCACGGAATCAAGGCGATAAGTAGCAATACCGTTCCCACGCTGGCACCAAAGCCAAGGGATGTGATGAAGTGTCGGGTCCATCCTGGATCGATTCCGCTGGTGATCGTATCGAACATCTCTAGCGTCCTTCTTTCTTTGCTTTGCGTATGAGCTTCTCGAACCGGGCCAGGTCGGCCTCGTAGTCGCCGGAGCGTGAAAGGTCGAGGAGTGCCTTCATGGTCTTCTCCGGAGAGCCTCCGAAGAATGTGTTGAGAACGTGTGCGAGGGCCGACTGGGAGTGAGACTCGGTCGGGACCGATGGGCGGTAGACGTAGCGAAGACCCTTTTCTTCGTGGACGATCCGGCCTTTCCGGACGAGCTGTCGCAAGATGCTACGAACTGCCGAGTAACTCGGGATATCGCCTCCGGCGACCTCAAGAATTTCGCCCGCCGAAGCTTCACCCAGACGATAGAGGATCTCGAGGACCTGGCGTGCTCGGGCACTGAGTCGATCGGGATCGCTCTTGTTCTTTTCGGTTTTTCTTCTGGCCAAATCGTCCCCCTTTGTGGTGCTCAAAAATGAGCACATTGCTCAATATAGCGCATGGGAGAGGAAGGTTGAAGATAATTCTGGTATTGTGTCCCTTGCGAGCTGCTGAAGCGGGTTGATGAGCTGTTCGATGGCCCCTGACTCGTCATCCCCCGGTCATCTCCCGGTCACGATGCGCTCATGAACCGGTGATAAGTTTCATCTCGTTCCATGTCGATCTCCGTTCTTACATCGAGGTCGACGCTCTTCCCTTTCGAATGAGTAGGTCGAGATGCTCCGTCTTCTGTGTGGCAAAAAACTGAGGGTTTCTCAGGCAACTTTGTGGTTCTTGATTGCGTTGATTCTGAGGATCTACGTTGCTGCGACCACCCGGATCTTGGCCACGGATGGAGTCGCCTACCTGGAAATTGCGAGAAGTTTTGACCGAGGAGAGTTCTTCGAGGGGTCTGCTGCGCTGTTTTCTCCTTTCTATCCCGTTCTCATCTCACTGCTCACTCCCCTTCTGGATGTTGAGACTTCTGCAGTTAGCGTTTCTGTTCTGATGGGTTCTCTTACCGTCTACCCGCTGTTTGGGCTTGCTCGTCGGTTTGTCTCCGAGACTCGGGCCTGGGCTCCTACGTTTCTCTTTGTTTTTTCTCCCTATCTTGTTCGTCAAGCCGGTGATGTTCTCAGTGAGCCGACTTACTTTTTTCTGGTCGTGTGCTTCCTTCGCCTCTTCTATCTGATGGTGGATGGAAGGGAAATGATGGGTATTTGGGCGGGCGTCACCGCGGGATTGGCGTACCTTGCGCGACCCGAGGGCGCCGGCTTGGTGTTCGCCGCAACGATGATCCTGATCCTTTTCAATCGTCAAATGGCGTGGCAACGTCGGCGGGCTCTTGCTCTTTCTGTTGGCGCCTTTCTTCTCGTCTCCATTCCGTACGTCCTTCTATTGAGGGAGCATCTTGGGTATTGGACCCTCAGCCAGAAGGGATCCTATAACCTTGCCGTGGCGATGCTCCAGGTTACGGGCGATCCGGCAATCACGCCGGACAACGTTTGTTCCTACCTCCTTGCTCATCCCTGGCTCTATTTGCAGAAGGTTGGCCAGAATCTGGCATCGGTCATCGGTCGATTTGGAGCCGTGCTTCATCCGATTGTTTTTCTTTTCTTCTGCTTCGGGATCCTCCGAGGCCGGCTCAGTCTTTCCCATTCCAGGGAAGGCCGGTTCTTGTTGGGTATGATGATCTTCTTTGGAGCGGCGGTGTCGCTGTTCTGGATCTCCAAGCGATTTGTCACTCCGTTGATCCCGATGGGGGGAGTTTTCTTTGCGGGTGAAGGACTGATCGCGGTTCGGGATTGGCTCCTTCGCCGAAGGCTGAAGCGTCATGGTCTGGTAGCTCGAGCACGAAGATCCGTGAACTGTTTGCTGATTGCCTGGTGTTCCATCCTGTTTCTGACGAAGATGGGTCTGACGCAAAGAGCCGAAAAGCGGTATCTGAAGGATGTCGGTGTGTGGATCGATGAGATATCGCCCCAGCATCCTCCGAAAGTCGTCTGTTTTGATTCCCGCATTGCTCACTATGCTGGGGGAAAGCCGATGGCGCCGTCATGGGCCGTTCAATGTGATTTACTTGCGTACGCAAGACGTTGGCGGGCTCACTTCCTGATTGTCGGGCGAAATAGCCGGAACGACTTGATTCCTGAGTTCGAAGAGGGTGGGTCTCCCGTCGATCTGGTCCTGCTGGAGCTACCTGGAGACATTCGCAAGAACGGTGGGGAGGAGCTTCTCGTCTATCGCGTCCATCCTGAAAAGGCGCAAGTGATGCCGGATGCTGGCCGACCGTAGGCGTCTTTTTCTTCATGTTCGCGTAACGTTTGCATGCTAAATTTGTCGGCATGCAAGAGCTTTCGGCACCCCCTTCGTCGACCGTGATGGAACCCAACGACTGCTTGTCCGAAACGAGCGTCGAGCTCTCCGAGGATTCCGGACTCAAATTGCTTGCCATTTTGAGAGTCCTTGGTGCCTCCCTCGGGAAGATTTTTCTCTTGGGCGCCGGCGTCTGCTTGATGATCATTTTCGTCGGAGAAGTTGCATTCAACGCGACCGGGCTCTCCGAGAGAAAGACAAGTTTCCGTAGTATCTACAACTTTGACGATGACCGACTCGGACCGTTTCTGCCCGATAGCAGCATCGATGTCAGCTGGCCACCAGAGCTTGAGCACCGGATTTCAATCAATTCCTATGGTTGTCGGGGGGCCGAACCCCGGTCGGGAGATTTCGATTGGATCGTCTGCGTTGGTGACTCTCAGACCCTCGGGCTGGGGTGTGAAGATGAGGAACCCTGGCCCGCAATCCTGGATCATCTCCTGGCTTCCAGCGGGCGTCCCTTCAAGGTGCTGAACCTATCGTGTGTTGCCTGGGTCATAGAAGATCAGCAAGCGGCGCTGCAGCGAATCTACAAGCGGATCAAGCCGCGTTGGATCCTCTTGCTGGGGCCGAGTCTCGGCTATCTCTCAAAGTTCAAGGAAGGAAGGACGCCCAATGAACGATCTCGTCGCCGGGAGGAGCGTCGCCGGGAGTGGCCCCGAGGAATTGTGAGTTCGAGCGGAAGCGACACGGTCAAGTCCAACTTTCGGAACTGGAGGGGCCGTCTTCAGGAAGAGGCTATTGGGCCTTTTGGTCTCAGAAACCCGGATCTGGCGGACTATGTTCCTGATGCGGAAGAAGCAGCGAGATTTCAAAGGGTGCTTCTTGAGGTCGCCTCGGAAGCGCGAAGTACAGGGGCGGAGATCTTGATTTCGGGTTACCCGCTGTGCGACTGGCATTCCCCGGATCATGCATTCGAGCCGGCACCCCTGATCGAGGAGTTCAAGTCTCTCGGACTGAAAACCGTTGATCCGACCGATGCTCTCAACGCATCGGGAACCCCTGCGGAGTTGACGTTTTTTCCGATCGACTTCCACTTCAAGGCGGCGGGCCTGAGGGTGATCGCCGAAGTCTTTGCTGCGGCAATGCAGAAAGAAATGAATGCTGTTCAATAGCTCTGTATTCGCCATCTTTTTCGCGTTGGTGTTCATCGGCTACTGGAGTCTTCGGGGGCCGAAAAGCCAGAACATTCTTCTTCTGGTCGCGTCGATGGTGTTCTACGGTTGGTGGGACGTTCGGTTTCTTCCCCTCATCTATCTTTCCGTAGTGATCGATTACACGGCTGGGTTGAAGATCAGTGCAGCGCGTGAAGGCGGAGGTCGAGGACGGGGTTGGTTGATAACGAGTATCGTGACCAACCTATCCGTTCTTGGCTACTTCAAGTACTGCAACTTTTTCATATCCAACCTTGAACCGGTCTGGGAAGCGTTCGGCTGGAACCCGGGGACCCTCAACATCATCCTTCCCATGGGGATCTCCTTTTATACTTTTCAAACGATGTCATACACGATTGACGTTTACCGCGGGAAATGTCCTCCGTGTCGCTCGATGCTCTTATTTGCCACCTACGTGTCTTTCTTTCCTCAACTTGTAGCCGGTCCGATTGAGCGCGCCACGAGCCTCATGCCCCAGCTCATGAAGGCTCGCAAACTCACCGCAAGTACGATCCGGGTGTCGCTTCTGTTGATCTTGCTTGGATACCTGAAGAAGGTACTGATTGCCGATAACCTGGCCCTGGTCGTCGATTCGGCTTTTGGCCGGATTCAAAATGGCTTCGAGGTGAGTGGGGGCGATATGTTGGTGGGGGTCTACGCCTTTGCATTCCAGCTTTACTGCGATTTTTCCGGGTATAGTGACATTGCTCTGGGTGTCGCGGGGCTCCTCGGCGTTCGATTGATGGTGAATTTCAAGCAGCCGCTTCTTGCCTGTAGCGTGACGGATTTCTGGAGGCGCTGGCATATCAGCCTTTCTCTCTGGCTTCGCGACTATCTCTACATTCCACTCGGCGGAAGTCGGAAAGGGCAAGGTCGCACCTACATCAATTTGATGGCGACCATGTTGATCGGGGGCCTTTGGCACGGTGCAAGCTGGGTGTTTGTCGTCTGGGGCGGCATTCATGGAAGTGCGCTGGCGCTGGAGCGTGTTCTTGGCATCGGGAACAGCGGAACCCAGCCCAGCGGCGTCAGACGTCTCGTGGGCTGGGTCTGGACGTTTCACGTGTTTGTCTTTTCGATGTGCTTTTTTCGAGCTGACTCGCTGGCTTCAAGCATGAAAGTACTCGCCACCGTAGCGGGGATTTCCGAGCTACCTCGGGCCTGGCCCACAAGCCTTTTGTTCATCGGGATCGCCCTGATTCTTCTGGTTGACCTCCCCTACCGGCGCAACAAGAACCACGATTATCGGGTAGCCATTGCGAACTCTCCTCTGTTGATCGCTCTCACCATGGGAGCGTTTGCGTACGGTCTTCTATTGATACCGCCTGGTACGGTGACCCGGTTCATCTACTTTCAGTTTTGATTCCCGGCAGGAGGGAGGCTGGATTTTCTCCACCTCCCTACTGGATTCCCTCGACGTATTGCATGGCCCCCACCGTATTGCCTTCCGGATCTTCGAACATGATCAGAGTCCCGACGGTTTCGATGAGGAAGGGCAAAAGGGTGACCTTGCCGCCGTGGGCATTGATCGCCTCTTGAGTTGCCTCGATGTCTTCGACGGAGATCGTGCATTCGAAACCGCCCATCCCTTTTCCGCTCAGGGGCTCGCGCCGCTCTTGAAGGGCTCCGTGGATCCCGTTCTTACTGGTGTGAATTCGCCAGAAATTCGGGGGGCCCCAGGGTTCAAAAGTCCAGCCGAAGGCATTTTCATAGAAGGTCTTGGCGCGCTTGCAATCACTGGCATGGATGGCGAAGTGGGCAATGTCGTTTGGCATTTGTCTGAACTCCTCGGTCTGGAAAAAGGGATGAAACCAACAGGTTGCCCATCATAGATCCGGGACAATTGGTCTGTCTTGCGCTATTCTGACAAGATATGTCGCAAAAACGTCATGATCTGGAGGGGGCCGAGGAGGCGATCGTGCTCCGCTCCCTTGGTCTCCGACTTCCATCCGGGTTTCACGTCGAGACTCACACTCACCCCTGGCATCAACTCGTCTATGCGACGGAGGGGGTCATGACGGTGGAGACTGCGACCGGGAACTGGGTGGTTCCCCCTCATCGAGCGGTGTGGATTCCGGCAGGTCTTCAGCATGGGGTCAGAACCACCGGCCAGGTCCGGATGCGGACGCTCTATTTTCGTTCCGACCTTGTCGAGAGGCTGCCTGGTTCCTGCTGTGTGATCAACGTGATGCCACTCCTTCGCGAGCTGATCCTGGAGGCGGTTCGATGTGGAATGCTGAGCGATACTGTTCCGCATCAACTGCGTCTGGTCGGAGTTCTTCTGGATCAGATCGCCCGGACGAAAGAAGGTCCTCTTGAGATCAAAATCCCGCTTGATGTTCGCGCTCGTCGAGTTGCAGAAAGAGCGAGAAATGATCTCTCGGAGGCAGGATCTTTGACGGACTACGCGGAGGGATGTGGAGCGAGTGTGCGAACGATCGAGAGGCTTTTTGTCCAGGAGACCGGGCTTACGTTTTCGAGGTGGCTTCAAAGAGTCAAAGCCTTGCATGCGCTTGAGCGATTAGCTGCCGGTGATTCGGTAACGGCCGCTGGTTTCTCGGTTGGCTACGACAGCACAAGCGCCTTTATTGCGATGTTCAAACGGGTTCTTGGACGAACTCCGGGAAGCTACTTCTCTGTTTCAGCAGAAGACGACTGAATCACACGACCTCCACTCGTGCGCCATGGTTCTCAAGTTCGGCCATGAGTCGTTCAGGGTCAACGTGACGATCGTGCCGAACGACTCCCGGAGGAACGTCGTCCTCCTGGCGAACAAGCCTCTCGACGGCCAGGGCAACGGGGAGTACGGCGGTGATGTAGGCGTCTTGTGTCGAAAGAATTGAAATCGTTACTCGCTTGTCTCCTTTTCCTTCAATGGTGAAGCCAACGCCTCCGTGGGGGCTGCCCATGAAGCGACAAAGGGATACGCCGAGGGGGAGAGTTGACTCCACAATGCGGCGCATGGATGGACTCTTTGAGGCAAGACGGAGGAGGCTTGAGAGACCAGGTACGTGAGGGTCAATGAAGTATTCGACGGTTCGGAGTCCTTTCCAGATACGAGGAAGGGTGATGGAGTCGGCCATCTCGACCAGGAAACCGCGTCGCTGCCCCAGGGGGGGTGGGAAACCGTGCACGGTGGAGCGACCAAAACCAGGTTGAGTGACCAGGGCTCCATCCTGGCGAGTGTGGATGGGGCGGCCGATGGACGCCATGAAAGAGGAAGCGCTCCCTTTGACCGCCGATTGCCGGGTAGAAGGAACCAGGATGCCGCGAAAATGAGTCGGATCCTGAATGGAGCTCAGGCGAATCGCTGCAGCGGAAACCGTCGATACCGTGCTGCACGCCGTAAGAAATCGAATCCCGGAGGCTGCGATGTCATCTTCTAGATCGAGAACCCCCGAGGCATAGGAGAGGCTATCACTGATGTCTACAACGTCAAAGCCCATCTCCATGGCAGAGTGAAGGAGGGTATCGCTTCGGGTCTGAAAGGGGCCAACAGCATCGATGACCACGTCGCCTTTCTTGAGACTGGACTTGAGAGAGCCTCTGTTCTCCACATCAAGCTGGAGGTCTGCGGATTTTTGACGGGATCCGATCAGAGGGTTGAACCCAGCGTTTCTCAGATGACGCGTGATGGCGGATCCGAAGAACCCGAGGCCGCCTGCAACCACGATTCGTTTCATTTGAGCTTGATCCCCATCCACCAGCACCACGGTATCAAGAGCGGAAACAGGATGGCGCTGCCAAGAACGATGCCCGGGACCCAGCCGACCACCGCAGAGAAGGACATGACGATTCCTGCGCCCCAGATCATCCAGGTCACGACCCGTAGAAACCGGGTCAGGTTTGACGTTGCCAGTGTCAGGATCATACCTCCCAGGGTATAGAAGCCGTTGGCCCAGATTGCGGTGAGGTTTGTGGCAAGGTTCTGGATGCTCTCGAAGTTTTCCTGGAGACTCGGGTTCTCAGGATTGTTAGCGAGAAGGCGTGCAGCACCGGGGAGCGATCCCGTGTAGATCGATTCGCCAGTAAGATCGGATATCATGCCGATCCCGGCGACAAGAACGCCGATCAGAGCGAGTCGTTGGTTTTTGAGTCGAGAACCCCACCAGGCATAGAACCCGAGAAGAGTCTGGGCGGAGATCATCCAGATGATCCAGCCGCAGCTCCAGGACACGGAATGATGGCTGATGTACTGGGCTCGGGTCACGACATTCGGTTCCATCTCGCTTCCTCCCGATAGCATCACAAGGAGGGCAATCAGACCGGGGATGTGGCAGAGAGCGCAGAGCGTTGGAGCAAGGCCTGCGAGTTTCGGAAAGCTCCTGTGATGATGAAAGACAATCCAGCCAAGAGGAAGGAGCCAGACGAAGTCGAGAAGGACGATCAGGGAGAGTGTGGACGCCGGGAGGTCTCCCGCAAAGATCGCCACCAGAAGAGATGTGCTCTGGACTCCCTTGCCGAGCAGGCAGGCCCAGGCAACGGGTTTTTTGTGAACGAAAGCGCAGTGAAGAAAAAGACCGGCAAAGAGGAGAGACGACCCGGAAAGAATGATCAGAAGTGATGAGGTTTCCTGGAGATCAAGGAGGGCGCTGAGGTCAGCCGGGAGAATCAGGGCGAGGGTGAAGACGCTCAGATGGATGAGAGCGCCAACGAGCAGCGTTGCTCGACTCGCATTTTTGCCGAACTGATCAGGATTGGGAACGGTGCTGCGGCTCAATTGGACGCAGGTCGGGCTCCGTTGCATTGAAGTTCGCCAGCAGGACCCGTGTACTTGCCGATCAGCCGTTTTCGCCGGAGTTTTCCCTCAAAGGAAAGAACCTGTTCGGGAGACGTCTCCCGATCGAACTTGAGAGTTGTTCCGTCGAACCTCAGGTTTTTCAGTTCCATGGTGCGACCCTTGCTCGCCCAGCTTCCAACGAATTGACCTTTCTCGAGGGCGAGGGTCATGACGGCATCGATTGGCGCATCATTCACCATCGTCTTCATTTCCCACTTTCCGAGAATGATGTTCATGGCCTGTTTCCGGGCTTCCATCCGACGGCGCATGCGCTCCGGAAGCGGTGGAGGCAAAAGGACCTTTGTCTTCGGGTGAATTTTTACCCAGTCGGCAAGGGGGACCGGATCGGGTTTCCTGAGAAAGGGAATGTGGGATCCCTGAGCTGCGCCGGCGACCGCATCGAAGCCGCCATCTTTCAGGGGATACCAGACGGATCCGGTCCCACGATCATAGAGAACAAAAACGTTGTTCATCGTGTAACCCGTGGTGCCAAAGGTTGTGATTTTACCGTTGAGATTGCGGCCGCAAACTGCGCCCAGGTCAACGAGGGGTCACCAGCAAACCGCGAACTCTTTTCCACCGATGACGTCATTGACAACCTCGTGCCGGCTCAGCAGGAAGATGGGATAGGCCTTCGCTTCCCCGTTGTGTTCAAAACCCAGCACCATCGTGTCGTCGTGGATATCTCCGGCGGCGAGCTTCGGATCTCCGGGAAGGGCGAATTCTGGGTTCTCGACCGAGGGAATCGTGTCCTTGCCGATTCCGTACTGAAAGGCTTTTGGATCGACCAGAGCGTTGGTCATGTCGAACCACTCGGCGTTTTCGGACTTGGCGTCTCCTCGGGCCCAGAGAAGAGTCTTACCGTCTTTTTGGACGATGGGCCGCGAGTGTCGAGGTCCGAGTGGCCTCTTGCTTCTGTTTTCGCCGTTCTTCTCCTGGGCGAAGCCGGCGGTGCCGGAGCCAACGAGGAGGGCCAGGGCAAGAACGCCCACAAGAGGTCGAGGTGTGTGCATCATCCGTCTCCTGACAGGTAGTGGATACGATCATCAGGGATTATACGGGAGATGTGTCGCTTTTGTCGTGGCCGTTTCCCCCCACCCGGAGGAATTCACCGGGAAGACTCGAGCCAGCTCTCATCGAGCGGAAGCGAGCTGCCTTCCTCCGTCGAGGCCGCAGAGAACTCCGGTGATCCACCTGGCTCGGTCACTCACCAGGAAAGCAATGAGCTCGGCCGCGTCTTTTGGCTCTCCAACGAAACCCAGAGGATGGGTCGTCTTGGAGTGCTCCAGGAACTTCTCGTAGTCGGGAACGGTGTTCGTTGCCTTGTGCAGATTGGTGACGATCACCCCGGGATTGATGGCGTTGACGCGAATTCCCGCGGGGGCGAGTTCAAGCGCCAGGCACTGGGTGAGCATATCGACCCCGGCTTTTGCCACGCAATAGGGGGTGACGTTGGCGTAGGGGCGGGTTCCGGTAACGCTGGAGACGTTGAGGATGCAACCGGTCTTTGCTCTTTTCAGGGCGGGAATTGCGGCCCTGCAAAAAAGAAAAGGCCCCTTCAGATCGATGTCGATCAGTCGATCCCATTCTTCGGTCGACGTCTCTTCGATGGAGCCGGCACCGATCACTCCTGCGTTGTTGATGAGGATGTTCAGGCCACCGTATTCGGCGACGGTCTTTGACACTGCATCTTGTGCGTGGGTCTCATCGGTGACGTCTCCCGCAACGACGAGAGCTCGTCCTCCTTCAGCGCGAATTTCTTCCGCAACCGTCTGGAGGGGAGCCTCTCGTCGTCCGGTAAGAGTCACGGCCGCTCCGCGTTTGCTCAGAGTGCGGGCCACTTCGGCACCGATCCCGGAGGAGGCTCCGGTGATGATTGCTACTCGACCTGCAAATTCTGGATTGGCCATGATCATGTTCTCCCGTTGCCCGACTCATGAATGAGCCAGGGCCATCTACCTAGAAGCTGTAGCCTAGCTTGGCAATGAACTTGTAGTCCTGTCGGTTCGTTTTCACGCCCATGTCGTCCCTTGCAGGTTCGGCATCATATCGATGTTCGAAGCCAAAGGACAGGTAGAGGTTCGTCGTGAGGTCGGTACGGACTTCAGCGAGGAAGAGGGTTCGAAATTCATCGTCGATCTCTTCAAGGTTGGAGGTGAGCTCGAAGTACTGAGTGAAAGCCCATTGCTCATTGAGCTGGGTTTCATAAGACTCGGAGATACGTCCCTCGGCCGCACTTTCGTTTCGGGTGTTGCGATAGTCGGTTGCCCCATAACCAAATCCGATTTCACCTTTGAGAAGGGTGTCCTCTTTCTTGTAGAGTTCGGATCCGACACCGAGGAAGCCTTCCGTCCGGAGGCGAATGTCTTTGAATTCGTCCCGCTCCATGTTGATGCTGGCAAAACCATAGACGGTTTCATTCAGGTCGTGCTCGTACTTTGCTCGACCCGTTTGTCGGTTGCGATCACGGCTTGTTTGGCCCGTATTCTGGTTTTGCGCTTCGCCCCACTCTCCACGGATCCAGACGAAAACTCGATCTTCGTCCCAATCGCGTTCGGCCTTGATCTTGCCGTCGACGTCCCGGGTTCGTGTGTTTCCGCCGGTCGCCGTGACACCGACTTCGACTTCGTACTTCCAGCGGCTTTCATCTTTTTCTTTAGCCGGTTTCGCGGTGGCCGGGGCGTCGCCCGCCGCTTCTTGCATCACAGCTTCAGGAAGAGGTGGCATGGGAAAAATGGGTTTTTGCAGCACCAAAGTGGCGTCTGTTGCCAGTGCGCCCGACGCCAGAAAGAAAATAGGGAGTAAACCAGAGAACAAGGTGTGTCTTTTCATGCGTAACCTCCAATCAGTTCGTGAGTCAATATCATCGCTCTCAGGCGGGGCATGATCCCACTCTTCTGAAATGGGTCAAGAGCCAAGGGGAAAAATAGGAACTTCCCCCGAGCCATCTGCTCTGAGCGGTTGAGGTTCAAGGATTTGTAGCTTCAGGCACGGTCGGAGAGGATGTGAAAAATGAGGCCATCTGTCTTGTTCGTGTTCTGTTTTGTGGTTGTTTTCATCGGGTTGGGATGTGGCCATCACCCGGAGCCGATCGGTTCTCCGGCGCCTACCGGGGAGCTAGAAGATCCGATCCGCAATCGCCTGGTGGACTTCTTCAAGATATCGTTGCCCGACAGTCCGGTCGTGCAGGAGCTGGAAAATTAGTCTAGCTCAGTATCCAAAGAAGTCCGACTTCTGCCAGACCGACCACAAACCCGAGAATACCTCCGAGGATGACGATGTGTTGAAGCTCCTGGGCGGCGATCCGTTGGATGATGTCTTCCAGCCTCGCCAGGTCGAAGCTCTCGATGCGTGTGCGAACCATTTCTCTTATGTCGAGGTTCTCGGCTAGTCCTTCGTGAATCTTGCTTCCAAGTCCTTCGATGAAGACAAGGATTTCGTCTTGTACTTTTGTCTGAAGACGTTGGAAAGTGTCGCCACTCAGGAACCCGGCGGCAAGCGGGCCGAGTTTTGAGATTTGACCTTTGAGAAGGGTTTCAATCTTCTCGCGCAAGAGAGATCGAATCTCGTCTCCCTGGATCATCCTCTGAACGAGAGATTGAATCTGGTCTACGGAAAGAAGATCCCGTTCCACGGTTTCGGCGACGCTGGTCGCTAGCTGGGACCGTCTTCTGGGAAGAAGCCCTTCAAAAGTGATGCCGAGTATTCGACGCTTGGTGCGAGGGCGAAAGATCATCTTCACCGCAAGCCAGTTCGTACACCAACCGATGAGGGCCCCGATCAGGGGAAGGGCAATCCACATCCAGGGATTCATGAGGCGCTTCCAAGCTCCTTCCAGGTTCTTTGGTAGATGTTGAGGTCTTCTTCGCTGAAGCAAACGTATCGGATTTCTTGGAGTCGATCTTTGTATTCGTTCCCGATGCCAAGGGCGATGCAACAGGCGGCGTCTTTTGGATACCCGTAGACTCCGGTGCTGATCGCGGGAAACGCAATCGTCTTGAGCTCATTCGAAAGCGCAAGTTCAAAGCAGGTCCGGTAGCAGCTCGAAAGCAGTTGGGCTTCGTTCTTGTCTCCACCCTCCCAGATCGGACCCACGGCGTGAAAGATCATCCGGGCGAGAAGACGTCCTCCGGTTGTGGCGACGGCTTTTCCCGTTTCACATCCCCCGATCTTTCTGCATTCCTCCATGACGCTGGCACCGGCAGCGAGATGAATGGCACCGTCAACACCTCCTCCTCCTCGAAGGCCCGAGTTTGCTGCGTTGACGATCGCATCCACGTTCTCTTTCGTGATGTCGCCAAGTTTCAGAGTGATCATGGAGAGAGCATAGCAGTTGAGAGGGTGTTTTTGAGAAGGAGAGTTTTATCTGGGGAAGCGTGCTTCCTGGAGCTGGCGACTCGGTCCCAAAGTGAGGCTCGGGATGAAGTCCCCGACGTAGCTTCGAGTCCGCCCGGCTCCGCTTTTGGTGCGGTGGTCTTCGGGTGTGTAGGTGTAGTGAGACGCCGGGTTCCGTGGGTAGTTGGGGGGCGTCTCCGGGTCCGGATGCGGTTCAGGGCGGGTCTGGTCG
>JAJDCM010000209.1 GCA_029260825.1 Planctomycetota bacterium
CGGGCAAGGTAGCGGTCATGTCGGAATCGCTTCCGATCCCCATCTCGCAAGAGGTTCATCACGACTTGATACAACCAGGCTCGAGGATGGTTCGGTCGGGACTGACAGAGTACACGCAGGAATGCTTCCTGGACGATGTCCTCTGCTTCACGTTCATAGCCAAGGCGCCGTACGAAGGAGACGATCTCTCCTCTCCAGCGCTCCAAATCGAAGCCCATCGGTCAACCTCACTCTTGCCGAAGTTCTTGCGTCTGCCAGTCTTCCCCCTATGACGCGATGCGGAGTATTTCGTCAAAAACAGAGTGGGGTTTTTTTACATGAAAAGGAACTTGGCGCACGCTGTGAGTGTGAGGTGATCTGTAATGTGTGGGTAGGTATGAGTTTATCGCTGGTGGCCGCTGGCTGTTTGCCTACGGGTCGAGGCATCCTTCAAATCAAAGGTCTTTGAGCGCTCTCAATCTTTGGGCGAGCTGAGAGACAAGAGTCGGATCAGTAAGGTCATAAACGTTCAGAAGCTCAAACGGATCCCTTTGTCGGTCATAGAGCTCCCTCTCGCCATTTACGTATTCAACGTACTTGTGGCTCCGAGTCACGATTCCGCTGTAACTAGGTCTACTGCAGTCAGGCTGGTCGCGACAATGATCGTCTGTGGCGTCGAGCGATCGTGCTTCAAGCAGTGCAGCGTCTCTCAACACTCTCCCAGGTTCTCTGAGCACCGGGAGAAGGTCGATGCCGTCGGTATCAGCACGAACTCCGGCCGCTGCCAGGAACGTGGTGGCGACATCGACATTCATGACGAAATTATCTTTGTCAATTCGTGGTGACGAGACAATCCTGGGGAAGCTTGCCATGAATGGAACGTTGCTATCCTCATTGAATGGAGATGTTTTAGTGACATGGCGATGGGTGCCAAAGGAAAACCCGTTGTCGCTCATGAAGATGATAAGCGTGTTTTCTAACTGCTCACGATTGCGCAAGCAGTTGATCATCGCTTCAACGGCCTCATCGACCGCAAGAAGACAGGCCAAGGCCTTCCGATAGCGAGCCAGATAGAGGGTCTGGGTGAAGTCGTCCATCAAGGGGAGGTTCCTCACCCAGGTGGGCTTGTCGCTCACATCTGTTTCGTTGAACGCTGGCCCGAGATCGATGTTGAGTTCAGACAGTGTGCCCGCATGGCGGGGGGCTTCTTGCGCTGGAGAATGGGGCGCAACAAATGACGTCCAGAGGAAAAAAGGGCGATCATCATTGGCTGACAGGAACCTCACGGCATGATCTCGAGTCACATCGGTGGAATAATCTTGCTCATGATATCCATAGTGAACTCGCCGCCCATTGATCGACATGTCATAGTCGTAGTAGGAAAAGGCGGTGTCCGCGAGGGCGTTCCATTCATCCCATCCAGGAGGCACTCCAAGCGAGAGGTCTTCGTAGCCGTTCAGGTACTTACCCACGAGACCTGTTCGATAACCGGCCTGTTGAAGCCAAACCGCCAGGTTTGCCATATCGTATCCCAGGGCATTGAAGCCAACAACTCCCCCGCGGCCTCGATCTGGGTTGTCTGGATCGCGACCGAAATAAAGGCCTGTGTTATGAGCGAACTTTCCGGTGAGGAGGACTGCTCGGGAAGGGCAGCATAAGGCTGTTGAAACATAGGCGTTTTCGAAAACAATCCCGTTTCGCTCGAAATATCTGCGAGTGAAGGGCATTGCCTTGATTTGCTCGCATGTGGCATCGTCGACGAGAAGAAAGACAAGGTTCGGTCTATCGCGAAGATTGTTATGGGCGATAGGTTGAGCTACTCCAGGGGGCGGGGGGACGGCAAGTCCAAGAATGCAAAATGCGATGAGCCCACCAACTACCAGGCGAGAGACATACCTGGGAGCTGTAGGATTCCAGAGTAAGCAGACCATTGCCCTCACGGGGCATATTAAGACTAGTGCCTTCATGGAGTCGGGGCATCTTATGAACGTGGGCATCGTCAACGCAGAGGTCGGCGAGCACACTGCACCATTTCCGGACAGTCTCATTCCCAGCATCGGGGGAACGTCAGTATTTACCTTTATCTTCCTTGCACCCTAGCGCTGTGCCTGGCAAAAGGCAACTAACTTTGACCGATAGAATTCTTGGGGAGTTCACCGTGGCCCTGAGATCGACGCAGGAGCGTGGGTGGGGTGGGGCCGACTTCATGCCTCTCTAGATCTGTCTGTGCGGTCTCGACCGGGTGGATGTGCAGGTCAATGAGAAGATTCATCTCATAGCTCATCCGGTATCAGTAATCATCATTAATGATGTGGTGGGCTGTATTTAGCTAGCACTCATTGGGGCGCACTTTGCCCAGGCAATGAGTGCTCTTTTCGTCCTGTCGGGGGTGCGTTTTCCGGATTCCGGAAACCGAAGCAACAAACTCCTCGCCTGACAAATGGTCCCAGGCCGCCTCGGAGGTTCAGGAGCATTGGAGGGTGCCCGAGCCGGCGGCGTCGATGCGGCCATCTCCGTCGAAATCCTCGAGATTCGATCCAAGAGGCATCTGGGTTCTCGCGGAGAACCATCCATCCTTGTGACTTCTTGATTCTTATCGTAAGCAGGTTATGATATTTTCATGAATAAGGATGTCCAAAGTTACCTCGCCAGGATCGGGAGACGCGGTGGTCGGAAAAGCCGCCGGTCCCTCGATGCAAAGACGGCTCGCACCATGGTGAAGATCCGGGAGGCGCGCCGCGCGTTTCGGGAGTTTTACGCCACCTGTTTCTGGTCATGTGACCCGGACTACCTGGTCCAGCTCGACGATGTTCCCTGGGTCGCTGAGCAATTGATGCAAAACGGTGGACACAAGGGCTGGGAGGTGGGAGCGCGCCTGTGCCATTAACCGACCTGCAAAAGGGCATCGCTGTTCTCCTTTCGAAGAATCGCACTCCCGACAGCTACCTGGCTGGCGGCGCCGCCTTGCACATCGAGCCGAACTCGAAGCGATATAGCAACGACCTCGACTACTTCCATGATTCGGAGGAACGGGTCGCGAGCGCTTTTGCTGAAGACAAGCAGACCTTGTATGACGCTGGTTACGTCGTGGAGGTCCTGATGAACCAGCCCGGTTTTATTCGCGCGGTCGTTCAACTCGGAGAATCCAAAACAAAGATCGAGTGGGCCCACGATTCGGCCTGGCGTTTCATGCCTCCGATCCGTAGCGAGTTGGCTGGATATCAGTTGCATCCCGTTGATCTTGCCATGAACAAATTACTTGCCCTTGTGGGCCGAGACGAAGCGCGGGATTATCTCGACGTGATGGAGGCGCACCGGAACATTCTTCCCCTCGGGGCACTCTGCTGGGCAGCATCGGGCAAGGACCCGGGCTTCACTCCGCTTTCCTTGCTTTCCTTGCTGCGGCGTAGGGGTAGATACCGACCCGAGGACTTCAAGAAGCTGATGCTCCGAGAGCCTCCAGATCTCGTCCAGCTCAAGAGCGACTGGCTGCAAGCGCTGGACGACGCCGAGGTTTTTGTTCGGTCCCGTCCACCTGAACAAATAGGATGCTTGTACTATTCGAGAGCCGGCTCTTCCTTCGTCGGCGATTTCGACGATACCAGCGACGACATTCAATTGCACTACGGAAGACCGGGGGGAGTTCTTCCGCGGCTTGCATGAGATTTCGCAGTGGCCGGAGCAGGCGATTGTGACGCCAGCCTGGTCATTCCGAACCGAAGAAAACAGCGAGCCGATCGAAAGTCGAGTCAGCGGCCACAAGATCCGGGTCTCCGTCCTGATCCAGGTCGGCCAGGATCACCTTTGTGATGAACCCGGTTAGCTCCAGCAAGTTGGGGACGGGATCGAAGGTCGAGGGAGAGGCCTGACGGAAGATGGCGAGGCCTCCTCCGAAAGAACCTGGCACCACGAGATCCAGATCCCCATCCTGATCGAGATCGGCGACCGCCACGGTTCGGGCGGAGTTGCTGCCGGGAAGGGAAAGGACGATGCGGTCCTCGAGATCGAAGGTGCCGGGCGTCGACTGATACAGCACGGTCAGATTGGCTTCGTCGGGAAGGAGGGTCCGGGCGGACATCACAAGATCGAGGTCCCCATCGCCGTCCATGTCGGCCGCAACGATCGCCTGGAGGAACTTGAGATCGTCGTCGGTAAGGCTGATCTCGTCAAAGACCCCAGGTGACGTCTGGAAGTACAGGGTGATGTTGTTGTTTCCGGACCCGAGGGCGCCGGCGATGAGGTCCGTGTTTCCGTCCTGGTCGAGATCGGCGGCGGTCACCACTCGCGGGGATGTCCCGTGAGTGGGGATGACGATGCGGTCCTCGAGATCGAAGGTACCGGGGGAGGACTGGAAAATGATGGACAGGTTGCGGGATCCGCTGATGCGGTTTTGGGCCGAGGCGACGAGGTCGACATCTCCGTCCCCATCCATGTCGGCGGTGATGACCTGGAAGGCGTTCTGGAGAAAGCCCGCCGAGAGAACCGTAGCGTCGCCGAAGATCCCGGGAGAGGTCTGGAAGAAGAGGGCGAGGCTGTTGGTCGAAACACTCGAGGAAACGAGATCGAGATCCCCGTCCTGGTCGAGGTCGGCGGTGGCCAGCGAGTTGACCCCGTCGAGGAATGGATCTTCGAGCACCGAGGAGGCGTCGAAGATGCCGGGAGAGGTTTGAGAAAAGATCGTCAGGTTGCCGCTGCCAACGTTCGCGGAGACGAGATCGAGATCCCCGTCCTGATCGAGGTCGGCGGCGGTCGCGGAGATAGGACCGTTGAGGGCCGGACTTTCGAGAACGCTTGGTTCCGGATCAAAGGACCCGGGAGAGGTCTGGAAGTAAAGGGCGAGCTCTCCAGTGTTCAGGATTGCGGCCAGATCGACATGTCCGTCGGCGTCGAGATCGGCGGCGGTGACTTGACCACCGGTCAGGTTCGGGACGTCGATGGAGGAGGGGAAAACATCGAACTGCCCGGGTGAGGTCTGGAAGTGGATGATGAGCTTGGTGGCGATGCCGTCCCCGGCGACGAGATCGAGATCTCCGTCCCGATCGACGTCGGCTGCGATGACGGACAGGGGGCGGTTGATTTCAAAGTCGGGATCGACGAGCACAGTGGGGTCGGGATCGAATGTCCCCGGGGCGGTCTGGAAGAAGAGAGAAAGGCTGCTCCTGTTCTCCGCTGGCGGATCGAAGCCCACCGCCACGAGGTCCAGGTCTCCATCCTGGTCGAGATCGGCGGCAATCAGGTCGGTGGTTGTCACGATGGCGCGAGGCTGTTGCAGCACGACGGGATCGATCGTGTCAAAGCGCCCGGGCATCGTCTGGAAGATGACGGTGACGACGTTTCGGCAGCAAGGGTCGCGTTGACCATTGACTGCCAGGTCGAGGTCTCCGTCCTGATCGAGATCGGCGGCCAGAAGCTTCTGGCCGAAGGAAAGGGAATCCACCTCGAGCAGAAGAGGATTTGCATCGTCGAACATGCCGGGGGAGATCTGGAAGAACACGGCGATCCTCGTGAGTTCCAAGACCGCCAGATCGAGGTCCCCGTCCCCGTCGAGGTCGGCGGCGATCGTATGCCGGGGGAACTCGACTTCCGGGTTTGAAAGAACGATGGGGTCGGGACAAAAGACGCCGGGGGAGGTCTGAGGAAAGATGGTCACGTTGCCTGCGGTGATGTCCGTCGAGATGAGGTCCAGGTCTCCATCCTGATCGAGGTCGGCCGCCGCGATCGAGAATGGTGTTTCGATCAGGGGATGCTGCAGGAGGGTTGGAGTAAACGACCGGGCAGATCCCTGGAAGAACAACGTGATCCCGGATTCACCTGTTCCGGAATTCGCAGTGACGAGATCGAGGTCTCCGTCCAGATCGAGGTCGGCAGCGAGCAAGGAGTTGGGGTTTGTTTTGGACGGTCCGGAAAGAAGTACCGGCGCCGTATCGAGGGTGCTTCTGATGGTGATCGACGTGGAGGATGGGCTTTGCGGGCCGCGATCTCCATCGAAAGCGACAGCTCTCAGACGGACGCTGCCCTGGCCGGCGTCTTCGCTCGACCAGACGAAGACCCCATCGGTGCCACCGGGGGTGCCGATGACGGGCACGGTGCGAGCCAGCCTCCAGCGCAGGGTTCGTTCGGGCACCGGATCGAGGGGTTGGTCGAGGCGGACACTCTGGTCGGCCGGGTCGTAGGTGGCCTTACCCCGCTCGAGGACGGTCCGGTTGACCAGGCCTCCCGCCACCGCGAGGTCGGAGGCCGCGGCAAGGGAGAGGATCCGGAAGCCATCCGGGCCGGTCGCTATGCCGGTCGCAGCGTACCCCCGCCCGATCTCGTACACCTCGATGTCGGCCCGGCCGTCTCCGTCGAGATCCACCGGGCTTCCAAGCTCGATACTTCTCAGCTCCTGCGTACCGTCGTCGGGATCGGAGTCGGTCACGACCAGGAGACGGGCGGAGCCGTTCTCGAGGGCGAGGGAGGTGGGCCGGGGCACTCCGATCCCCCTGGCCGGGACCTCCACCGTGGCGCTGAGCTGATCGGTGGTTATGGAGAGGATTCGATCGGCGCCATTCTCGGCCACATAGACGTGATGGGGGAGCAGCGGATCCACCGCGATCCCCCACGGCCCGTCGAGCGGTGTGTTCGGAGGACCGAAGAGCGTCGAGATGAGAGGAGCGGCGCCCGCAGCGAAGTTCACTCTGACGAGCGAGCTTCCCGTGGTGACGAGGGCGGCCTCGCTTCCAAGGCTGACGAGTCCGCGGATCGGCCCGCCCTCGGTCGCTCCGTCAAAAGACGAGGCGAGGAGCTGCCCCTCTCCTCCGGCCCCGGTTGCAAGATCCACCCGACGAAGCTCCCACGAATCGGATGCCTCGTCCAGAAGAGCCAGCAGTACGCTCCTCTCGTCGTGCTCATAAGCCATTGCGGTGGGAATGTGGTTTCCCTGGGCGAGCAGCTGAACTGCTCCACCCGTGGCGGAGTTCAGGCTTCGAAGCCTGAACGCCCCGCCCGTGTCCTCGAGCACCAGAGCACGGGGTCCGTTACCTACCGGCAGTGCTGCCACCGGCCTCACGAGACCGGGATCCTGTGTCCAGCTTTCCTTGACTGGAGATGGAATCGTCAATCCTGTCAGAATCTCGAAGGTTCCCACAACACGGAGCTCACCCGTGGCAGGATCTCGTTCCAGGGCACCGGCGGCCGAGCTCGCGAGCTCTGGCAACCGGACGGTGGTGGCATCCACGGGAATGACCTTTCCTTCGAATGTCCTCGGGATCTCGGTGCAGATCTGGAGCTCCCGGCGGAGATCGGCAAGCTTCGGGTCGTCGAGGAAGACACGAACATCCGCGGCATTCCGAAGAGGAGCCAGCTCGGGAAAGTCGGGCTGTTCGTCCTTCCTCCACTGGAAGACCACCAGCGCCTCATCGCCTGGCTCGCCCGTCTCGTCGCTGCCGTCGAACACCGTGAAAGGGACTGGAATGCCGCCCCTCCGGTCGTTGCTTAGCACCAGGGCCGCGTCGTCGATCTCGATCCGGGGCTCGGTGTTGTTGTCGACCCTGAACAGGTCGATGGCGGGGGGGCCGACCCCGATCTCGTCGCCCGGCAGGAGCTTCAGTGCAACGTCGTGGTCGGTGAAGCCGATGTCGGTCTGGGCATCCCAGAAAAATACGATGGGCTGGCCGTCTGGACCGGCGGCGCTGCCACCGCGAGCGGGCAGGAACCCCTGGTCCGGGTCGTCGCCCAGGAGGTCGTAAAACGCCTCAACCGTCACCTGGTCTTCCTGGCTGTCGAACACCGTGAATTCCACCGGGACAACGCCGGTGAGAGAGCGGTCGGGCGGGGAGGTGATGGTCAGGGTCGGAGGATCGTTGCCAAGATCGACCCGGACCGCCCGGGGCTCGAGGTCGCTGTCTCCCTCCTTGCCCGACAGGGTGACGAGGAGGTCGCGAGTGAGCGACTCGGTTCCGATCTGATCGGCTCGCCCGAAATCCCATCTCTTCTCGTGTTCAACACCCTGTGGCGACGACGCAAGGCCAGAAAGGTCGGGGGTGATCTCGTTTCCGGGGTCTGCAACCAGGACCAGGGCAACCGTGTTGCTGGTGATCGGATCCTGGTAGTCCAGCTGAACGGTGACCGGGTTTGACCCGGCGTCGGTCAAGGTGAAACGGATGGTGGCGGGCGATGTGCGGGCCTCGATCGCGACGTCGCTGAGGCTCGCCGGGGAGTTACTTCCACTACTGCCTCCGCTACTTCCGCCAACGGCTGCCGCGATGCCTCCGGTCGCGTAACCGCACCCGACGACTAGTGCCGAGCCACAAGCATAGACGCATGCAAGGAAAGCGGAGCGAATGTGACGGTCGATAGAGAGCATCGGTAAACCTCGTCTTTCTGAGCTTCCAGGTCGCTCATCGCACGGATATTCTTGACTACAGAGGAATCCTAACCGAATCGGCTCTTGGTTTGGCTTCAAAGTAGAGGAGACGGACGGCAGCGATCCTGGTGCTAGAATCTCGTGATCCGTCCGAAGAAGTGAATCATCCGACAGTTCTCAGATCTGTGTCTTCAGCTCTAGCCCGGATTTTTGATGAGTTTGAGGCCCTGTCGTGTTTGGTCCACCCAGGACGTCTTTTTCATGACGGGTCATTTTTGTAAGGCTATGCAGTGAAGTCGTTTATCCTAAATCGTTACTGTTTCTGAGCATGATTTCGGATAATACACGATCTGTTCCAGATGCATCGTGCGCCTGTTCTGCGCGGACTTGCGATGGATCTTGTCATCGTCTGAAGGCTGGTCCCAGGACTTCGGGCTGAGAAACCGGTCAGTCTCCAGGGTGAAGATTGAGGTGGGTTTCGCCGGAGTAGAAAATGCTGGGCTGCAGGGGACATGATGTAATGCCGTTACTCTTCGTTGATCGAAAATCGAAAGGGACTCCGCAATGCAATTGCGCACCTGGATGGCAACAGCGCTCTCACTCCTTGCAACTCTCGGCACCACCTTGGCGGTGTTGGCCTCGAGCGCGTCGGCGCAGCCCGATGACTTGGGCGCGTTGGACGGCGAGTGGATCTATCTCGAGGACCGCACCCCGGGCCGCGCCCTCGAGCAGCTAGGGCCCCCCATGAGCGGGAAGTTCTCGGTGGGTATCGAGGAGGGCGCTGTCATCCTGGTGAGAGGCCATGGCTCCGGGCACCGTGATGTGCGGGTTGCGCTCGACGGCTCAGCCAAAAAGGTTCGGGGCCCCAAGAGAGGCGCATTCGCGCTCTACCGCGGCGGGTACAAGGATGGCGCGTTCACGTACGAGGTCGATTTCGTGCGCGCGCCGGGCAAGGAGCCTGAAGGGCTGATCCGGAGGGAGCTCCGCATGACGAAAGACGGGCTGCTTGTGACCGTCACACGCGGGGTGCCGGCGAAGTACAAATCGGTTGGACTCTACCGTCACGCGGAGGACATCGCGATGCCTGCAGGGGCCAAGGCCGGGATTGATGACCTTTTGTGGCTGGCCAGCTCATGGGTCGGAACGAGGGGGAGTAGTGGCACGACGTCGATCGAGGAGCGATGGAGCCCGCCGCTCGGCGGTGCAATGCTCGGCGTGTCGCGCACGGTTTCGCGCGGGAAAATGAGCGAGTTCGAGTACCTGCGCATCATCGAGCGCGACGGCGGCCTGGTCTACGTAGCGCAGCCCGGCGGCGGTTCGCCGACCGAGTTCGTGCTCACAGAGCTGAGCAAAACGCGTGCTGCTTTCGATAACCCGCGCCACGACTACCCGAAACGGATCGTGTACGAGCTATCGGCAGACGGTGGCCTGACCGCCACGATCGGCTTCATCAAGGGCGGCACCCCCCGAGGCTTCGAGTATACGCGCGAGGGCAACTAGACAATATTTGTTCCATGTTGTCTAGAGCTGCCGGGCTCGCATGTCCCATGCCCCGGAGTTCACACCGACGAGGAGATGGCGGCTTCGCCGGGCGGGTAGGAAGCTACCTGGCCAGTCTCCGATACTCATCCATGCTGCGCTCGAGATACTCGGGCTTGGTGTTAGAGTCGTCTTGTCTGCGACGGGGTGTAACGAAACGTATCTCTTTTCGAAGGATCCGGCTTTTGCGGTTCCAATCGGACGGGGACGCTCCCAAGAATAGGTCTGTTCATGGTTTCCATCCGGCCTCCTGGCCATTCTGAGCGTTGGCATCGTTGTTGCTTCTTTATCTTCCAGCGCCGCGATGCGATTCGCGGGCTAGACCGCAGGCATGAGGCGGAGAGGGTCTTCGCCTCGATCAGGTAGAGAGGATGGATTATGACTGGACGCTTAAAGCGAGGCTTTTCTCACGAGCCAATCCCTTGTGCGGGATCTCAAGAGCATCAGCGGAGCACCGTCTTTGGGACGAAGGTTCTTGAGATCAGGAGACGCTCCCTAACACTGTTGTCAATTCTGGCGATCTTTGTCGTCACCGCGATTCCGAGCCGGCAGGCGCTGGCTCAGTGCGTGACTGACGGGCTGGAGATTCCTCCGTGCTGCACACCAGCCACGGCAACCTTGCCCGTTTTTCCCGTGATCTCGGACAGCTCAAAGTTCATCTGCTTCAAGGATTGCTTCACTCAGGTTGACCAGAACCTTTGTGTTGACATCGATGCCCCGGTCCCCGCCAATTCGGGTGGTGTGATTTGCGGAATCTACGTGATCAAGTTCAAGATCAAGCTCTGTGGGAGTGGTCAAATCCTGTGGAGAGGAACCATGCGAGCGCAGTACTCACGCAACTGGATGGAGACAGATGTAAGTGGGAACGCGATCGGAGTGTGGCGCTTCCTCTTGAACGGAGATTTCCGGCCGACGACCTTCCTGCTCGGAAGCACGTCGAGTCCGAACGTCATTCCTCCCTGTCAGTCCTCCTTCGGGGGGCGGGTCTACATGGCCGGATACATCGACTATGCGTTCGATTGTACGAGCCTTACCTGGACATCGGCATGGGCTCTGAATCATGATTGTGATTCGATCCATCATCCGTCGGGATCTGCACGACCGGCTCCGGCCGGCGGGTTTCATGCCACTCGCTCCTACACTTTTCTTGGTCCGGGGACTTCTTTCCTCGTGGACCCATCCTTCACTCCGACAGGGACGGGACCGGTTATCCAGGAAGCGGCTCGGAAGAACGATTGGGCGGCTCTGCCCAACATCTGTTTGGGCGAAGAGCCTGTGTCTACCGGTGGTCTTACCATCATCCGGCAGTACTGTCCTTGCAACCTGGTTCCGGGAGTCGTAGCTCAATATGATGAGACCGATCTGAGGTTCAATGGCGCCTGCGGAAGCAACGGGTTTACGCTTGTCCCGGCCGTGGTTCCCTTCCTACAGAAGCGGATCGGATCCTGGATCGTTCCAGGGACTTTTCCGGGGCAAGAGGACCTCAACATCGACATGGGTAACATTGAATATCAAGACGGGTGTACCGGAACCTTCAGCACCGAATTCTTCGAGGGAGTAACGACGATCGGTGGTTATCCTTCGGTGACTTATGGCGCGGTTCCCCTGGGAAGGCAGGCGATTGACCTGGGGAGTTCGAACCGCAATCCGGCAAACCTGGTTCGACAGGTTGGAAGGCCGCACGTGACTCAGTATCTCTTGAACCTGAACAGCCCCTAATCGAGTTGCTGGTCTGTCTTTTGGCCCGATGTTCCCTCTTGGGGCATCGGGCCTTTTGGGCTGGCCCGAGAAGCAGATTCTCGAGAACTATCCCAATCTCACCCAGGAATCGCTGCGAGCCGTCTATGCGTTCGCGGCCGTGACGCTGGGTGACTCGACCTTCCATCCGTTTCAGCGGAAAACGGGATAGTGGGCGCGTTGGGAATCCTTCCAGGTGTTGATCGAGCTCAGATCGAACCGGCGAAGATCCGCGACTATCTGCTTTCCACGTCCCATCCCGTGGGACGTTTCAAGGCGGCTTTTTTTGCGACCCTCGGATACTCTTCACCGGGATGGGAAACTCTCGCTGACGACATCCGGAAGCTGATCGTCTCTCAACCCGCCACTCTCGGTGCCGAGTGCCCGTATGGCCAGAAGTACGAGGTTTTTGGTAAGATCACACGTCCATCGGGAAAGCAGGCCGATTTGGTCACGATCTGGATTGTTCTCGAGAGCGAAGGTATCCCCGGTTTGTGACAGCCTTCCCCGGAGCGAAGCAATGAAGTTCAAGACGTTGGATACAGTGGTTCTGAGCAAAGATCTTCCAGACCGAGGACTGCGGGCGGGCGACCTCGGCGCCGTGGTCCAGGTCTACAAGCCGGACGGTCTGGAAGTGGAATTCGTCGCCGCTTCGGGGCGGACAGTGGCGCTCGTGACACTGAAGGTCGACGACGTGCGTGAGGTTGCGGACTCAGATCTAATCACGGTCCGATCGTCCTCGAGACGTTCTGCTTGAGCCACCAATCGTGCTAGCACATCCCTCGCTACTGCTTGATCACACACCCTCCGCTTATGGAAAGCGAAGCTCCCGACGGATTCGATCAATCACCGGCCCAGGGCCATAAGACGTATCGCGCATCTGCCGCGGGTCCGGTTGCGCTCGCATCGCGAAACGAGGATTCAGGGTGACGTCACATCCGCCGCCTCGTTCAGCAGATCTCCACTTCGAAAGAGCAAGTACCCTGGCAAGTTGAGGAGCCGGTAGCGCACCGCATCACCACGCGTGGTCTTCACGTTGACATCCTGCACTGTCGGAGGATTCGTATCGATTCGGAGCGCGATCGTGAGACGCTTGTCATGCATGAACTGATGGAGAGATTTCATCGCCCCCACGGATCCTGCCTTCAGCTTCACCGGAACAACCCGGTGACCGACCTGCACGATGAAGTCGATCTCACCGGGACGCCCGCCCGTTCGTTGCCAGTAGTACAACGACGGCTCGTTCCCGCTTCCCACCTCCAGCACTCGAAGCTGCTGGCCCGAGAGTTGCTCGACGAGTTGACCGCGAACGGATGCAGCGAGGTCCCGCATCTTCGGGAAAGATCCCGCGGCCGGCGTTCCGAGCAAGGCATGGGCGATTCCTACATCAAGCAACACGGCTTTGCGATTTCGAGGATTGACATCGCCCCCCAGGGGTATTCCGTTCGCCCGGGTATGCACCGCTACCGACACGAGCCGCGCTTTGGCGAGTAGGTCGAGCGCACGCACCGCCTGGTGCTGCTTGACCCCGTCTTCTACGCGCGCGTAGACAAACTTCTGTCCGAGCTGATTGGCTACTGCGAGGAGAACCCGATCGAGAATGAGGGTGTCCATTCGACCGACGTATTTCGCGAAGTCGTCTCGATACGTCGCGACCAGATCTCTTTGTAGCCCACGGCATTCACGGGGAGTCCTGCCTTCGACGTCCGCCGAAACTACGGCGGGCATGCCCCCGACCATCGAAAATCGCTCGTACCACTCGGTGGCCACCTCGTGGACGGTGGACGTGACCGTCTCAGTCGCTCCCAGAGAAACAAGGCGCTCGAGTAGTCGATCCTGATCATGCGCTCGGAGGTATTCATCGAACGAGATGGGCTCGAGATGACGGTACGAGATCCGGCCCACGGGCACGCTGTACTCGCGATCTGCCAGGGCGAAATCGAGGAGGCTTCCCGCCGCCAGGACTCTGAGCTCCGGCATCTCCTCTGCAAACCATCGGAGTGCGGCCAGAACTCCCGGAGCGGACTGGATCTCATCCAGGAACAGGAGAGCCCGTTCCGGCTGGATGTCGAGATTTCGGGCAAGAAGGATGTCGCTCCAGACGCGATGAGGATCGGAGATCTCGAAGGCCCGGGTCGAGCCCGGATCCCGCTCGAAGTTAAGTTCCACCAGCGTCCGTCCAGATCGGGCGGCAAGATCGCGCACCAGCCAGGTTTTTCCCACCTGACGGGCGCCTCTGAGGACGATCGGCCGTGGATCCTCGCCGCCAAGCCAGGCCATTAAACGGGAGATAAGGGCTCGATTCATCCTGGAAATATAGAAAACAACGTGTTGTTATTCAATTGTAATATGCAAAACAACGCGTTGTTCTGTAATAAATGAGCCTGCGACCGATAGTGAGGCAAGGACTTCCGAAAGCGACCCCGCTTTTTCTTGGGGACTCGAGCACGACCGATAATCCACGATCCGTTCAGGCCGCGGATGTTGACGGAGACGGTGACCAGATTCAGCAGCACCCTGACCGTCTTCTTTTTGGGAATTCTGATCGCCAATGATGTCCCAGGCCTGAGGTGAGTGCGTCTTTGGAGTGGTTAACGAAACGCACAGACCGGCGGTCCAGTTTGGTTTGTGGGCTTTGGTCACCTCGATTTCGTGACCGCCGAGGTCTGGATCTTCCTTGGCACCGGGAACGCCAGCTTCGCTCCGGAGAACATCATCACCTCAACCCGGCTCGGTCGTTAAGTTGACATTTCTGTAGAATGTTCCATAATGTCGGCAGTAATTCCTTTGTGCCAACGATTCGAAACAATGCCAAAACATGCAGACCGTGTTCTTGAAATCGCCGCCAGAATGGGGGTGCTTCGACCTCTGGACCTCGCGAGCCATGGGATTCCACGTGTGACGTTGACCCGCCTGATGCGGGCCGGCCTCCTCGAGCGTGTCGGTCGGGGCCTTTACTCTCTACCGAACGCTGATTTTTCCGAGCACCATGCGTTTGCCGAGGCGTTCAAACAGGTTCCAAACGGTATCGTTTGCTTGCTGTCCGCTTTGCGTTTTCACGAACTCACTACGCAAGCGCCGTTCGAGGTCTGGCTCGCCATCGATCGGAAGGCTCGCAAACCCCTTGTCAAATACCCGCCGCTTCGGTTCGTTCGGTTTGCTGGAGAAGCGCTGACCTACGCGATCCAGGAACACTTGATCGACGGCGTCATGATCCGTCTGACTTCACCCGCACGTACCGTTGTCGATTGCTTTCGCTACCGGAACAAGATTGGCCTCGATGTGGCTATCGAAGCTTTGCGTGACTACCGACGGCTCCGGAAGGGCACGATAGACGAGCTTTGGGAGGCTGCAGGCGTGAGGAGGATCACGACGATCATCCGACCTTATCTAGAGGCGCTTTCTTGACCCAACGAAAGAACATGGCTACGTCGGTGAAGCAACGTCTTCTGAATCTTGCTCGACATCGAGGTGAGGACTTCAGCCTACTTCTCACGCATTACGGGATTGAGAGATTGCTCTATCGTCTGAGCCAATCTGAAAACGGTAACGATTTCGTTCTTAAGGGCGCCATGCTTTTTCGGCTTTGGACACCGGTGCTTCACCGCAATACTCGCGACCTTGATCTTCTTGCGCATGGAGATCCTGAGCTCGATCGTCTCGTTGCGGTGTTTCGAAACGTTTGTAGAACGCCCGTGGAAGATGATGGTCTCGAGTTTCACGTGGACACGGTCCGTGGTGACCAGATCCGGGAAAGCGCGGAGTATGACGGGCTTCGTATCCTCCTCGAGGCGAGTCTTGGCAAGGCACGCATTCGACTTCAGATCGACTTGGGATTCGGCGATGCGATGGTACCTCCTCCTGAACGGGTAGATTTTCCGGTATTTCTGGATCTGCCGAGACCGAGGTTGCGCGCATACAGTCGGTACACTGTCGTGGCCGAAAAAGTTCAGGCAATGGTGGATCTCGGGATGGCGAACAGTCGGATGAAGGACTTCTTCGATCTTAACCACATGGCAGCGACGTTCGATTTTGATGGGGGTATATTGACGGCGGCCATTGAGGCAACGTTTTCACGCCGACGGACGCCGCTGCCGAAAGGAGTGCCAACCGCTCTCACCGACGGATTCAGCTCCGATACAGCCAAGCAATCCCAATGGCAGGGTTTCCTGAATCGATCCCGGCTCGTGCTCGAGAGGTCAGAGCTCAAGGACACCATTTTTTGCCTTCGAGGCTTCCTCCTTCCACCACTCGACTCTCTGGCTTGTGGAGAGCACTTCGGGTTCGGCTGGACGGCAAGCGACACCTGGAGACCCTGACGGTCCAGGCTGGGTCTGGATAGAATTGCCAGCAAAAGTAGTTAATTGCTGGTATAACTATCCGTGCTCAGAAACCAAACAAACCCCGACGCCATCGCAAAGGCAACGAATCTCTTCCGTGACCACGACGGTCTCCTGCGGACGATGGAAGCGGTGCGCCTCGGGATTCACCCGCGCACTCTCTACACGATGCGAGACCAAGGGGTGATCGAAAGGATCAGCCGCGGTGTCTATCGTCTCGCCGACCTCCCTCCGCTCGGGAACCCCGATCTGGTCGCGGTGGCCAAGAGAGTGCCCAGCGGCGTTGTCTGTCTGATCTCCGCGCTTGCGTTCCATGAGATCACGACGCAGATCCCGCACGAGGTGTACATCGCACTTGCGCGAGGAGCGGAGCCGCCCCGTGTGGATCATCCTCCTGTTCGCACTTTCTGGTTCA
>JAJDCM010000210.1 GCA_029260825.1 Planctomycetota bacterium
TCATCCTGTTGACAAGGAGGAAGCGAGGACCTACTACGGTCATGAGGGGTGTTCGATAGACTCCGGAATGGTGTTCGAGAACGACCGGAATGAGTGATCGACAAACTCCGGAATGGGTGATCGATTTCACCGGAATACGCAGAGAGACTACTGGCCGAACGCGACTACCTTGTTCTTCATAATAGGTGTTCTTTTTCTTGTAGCTTCCGCCCTTTCCGTCGCCAATAAATCAAAAAGCTTGACCGAGCCTCCTCAACCAGTCAATTCTGCTATAATCCTCCATTAGATGGGCCAGGAGAAACCCATTTCTAATGGAGGATAGACCATGCCAGACCTAAGCCGCATCACAGGCGAGCTCGAGCAAGAAAAAAAGGGAGTCCGGGCGAAGCTCGATGAGGTTCGTTCAAAAGCCGCCGCCCTGGAAGAAGATCTGGAACGAATCAGCAGTGCTCTAAAAGCGCTTCGCGGCGAGAAAAGCAAGAAGCGAAAGTCAACCAAGCCACCTTTGGACTCAAGACGACGTCGTTCGTCAGATCAAAGCGATCCAAAGCGAGAAACCCAATGTGGGTAAAGACGAGCTGATGGACTTGGCGAAGACAAGGCTTAATAAGCATTCCAGTCGTCCGACGTCATCTCCTTGGATGCGCCGCTTGCGAGCCCCCCAAGAAGCTTGGTTTCGAGTTCTTCTTGAGCCTTTCGTTTCTGATCGTGGCGGAGCAGGTAGCGGATGTACTCGCTCGAGGTGCTATAGCCGGCGGCCCTCGCTAGCGCTTCGGCGAACTTTTTGAGCTGATCGGGAAGGGAACCACACGGAACCTCTTGACCCGCCATGAGATCTGAGGTAACATTAGATTCAATGTAAATTTAATGTTTGAGGACGTCACCATGATTGACCTAGCTGAAATTCACTCCCTCTCCGCTTTTCAGCGCAACGTCAAAGCTCACATCGCTCGCCTCAAGCAGTCTGGCAAGCCCCAGATACTCACCGTTAACGGAGCTGCCGAGATCATCGTCCAGGACGCCAAGGCTTATCAGAAGCTGCTCGAGGCTCTTGAACAAGCACAAGCCAATGCCGCGGTCGCCTTAGGACTCGAACAAGCCAGGCGTGGCGAGGGCAAAGACGCTTTCCAAGCGATCGAAGAAGTCCGTGATGAGCTGAACCTACCTCCACATGGTTCGTGAGCTATCGCGTAATCACCGTTCCTCAAGCAAAGCTCGATCAGCTAGAGATCGCTCGCTGGATTGCCGCGGACTCCCCCTTTGAAGCGAGTCGATGGCTTGATCGGTTGCGCCAATCCATCGAGACACTGATGGAGTTCCCCAACCGGTGCCCGATCGCCCTCGTCGGCTGCATCAGGACTCCATCCACTCCGTGCAGCCCATCCTCTGACCGAAGCCGGGTAGTAATGCTCATTGTTGCGGACAAGATCTTGAACATTTGAACTGCACTGTGTCTGTAGACGGGTTCCGCAAGGCCTGTCGAGAGATTGACGACCGCTGTCAATGACTTCAGAGCAGCTTCTTGATGCCCTGGAGCAAGCGAAAGCGAATGTCGCGGTCGCTGAAGGCCTCAAGCAGGCAAATCACAGCGAAGGCGAAGACGCATTGGAAGTGATTGAAAAAATCCGCAAAGAACTCTCGCAAGCGGAAACCGACCATAAGGACAGCAAGTGACTCCTAATCGTCGAAGATGCTGTCGATGTCGCGGGCTCCGTGAAGCACTCGAATCACTTGGATCCCAACGTCCATTGGCCGGTAAAAGATCAGCCAGTTCTCGAACCCGGGGATAGGCAAGGATCGAACTCCAGCAAGCTCCGGGCTTCTAAAACGCCGTTCGCGCCCAACACTGGGTAGCGAGGCAAGCTCTTCGAAAGCGCGTTCAGCAGCCGTCAAGAACCTCTCGGCTGCATCCAGGTTGTCTGCTGCTATCCAGACCGCTTGCTCAACAAGATCGAGCTTTGCTTGGGGTGAACGAATGACCCGAGGTTGAGTCATGCCTCCCCGTTCTTCTTCGCAACCCTTGCTCGAAGCTCCTTGCGGATGTCTTGCCAATCGGCTTCGGTCATTTCGATCGATTCACCGCTGTGAAGCCCTTCGATGAGCTTGGCTTCAAGCTCCTCTTGTGCTTTTCGCTTTTGTGCTTGGCGAAGCAGGTCGCGGATGTACTCGCTCGAGGTGCTATAGCCGCCCGATCTCGCTTCTGCCTCAGCGAACTTCTTGAGGGCACCGGGGAGGGAAATGTTGAGACTGGTCATGTCCATTGCAACGACTCCTTAATTGTTACCATGGTAGCACAATCTTCATAAATTGTCAATTTCTGTCATTGGCCTCGCTCGAGGCAAACTCAACCATAAGTGTTAAAGAGGGAATCTCACGGGGGGCCTGTTCGGTCCCAGGAAACGGCGTAAACGAAGCTTACGCGAGACGTCTGGTCTTCTCCGTCGTGCGCTTACCGAAGAAGAGAAAAGTCACCAATGAGCGGAGAATGATCCATTCTTGGGCTGCGTTTCTTCTTCCAGGGCCCGGCTGCCTCGACCTCGAAAGCACCTTCCTTGAAGAAAATGTAGTCGAGTCGCCGGTCGGGTTCTGCGGTTGCTCCCTTTCCGATTCCTGCATCCTGAAACCGGGCAGCGATGTAGTTGTAGGTCTCGATATCTCGATGCTGGTTGTTCGTGAAAAGGTCTCCTCTCTTTCCGACGTCCAGATCAAGGTTGAGGTCGCCCGCCAGAATCTGGTGCGGGATCTCGGTGAATTGCAAGAGCCGCTCGACCACGGAACCAAGGGTGAGATTCCGTTCTTCGGCCTCGAAGGCACTCGCGTGCACGCAAGCTGCGGCGACGGATGGACGGTCAGACTCCCGGTGAATCACTCCCAGGACACGACCTTCCGTACCGGGTAGCACGAACCGACGAAGGCGGCCTCGAGACGCGAGGATCGCAATGCACCGGTCTCCGCCCTGGCGAGTCGTTTCACTCACCCAGCCGGAACCAAGAGCACGAACCAGTTCCCGGACCTGACTTCTCCCTTCAACTTCTTGAAGGAAGCAGATGTCCGGGGAGAGTTCCAAAAGCACGTTGGCAACGTGTTCGATGTCTTCTTCTTGCAGAGGATGACCGAATTCGCCCTGAGGGCCGCCGACGTTCCAGGTCACGGCTCGATAGATGTCATCGGACCGTTGTGGAGGTTCGAAGTCGGTGGGAGCTACTCCGGGGATTCCATGTCCGAGGAGAAAAAAACCGATCGCTACCAGGAGCAGAGTCATTTCAAGAAGGAGTTCGCGCAAAGCCACTATCGCTCTTCTCTTGTGCGGAACCGGCGAAATGCCAGGGCCAGGAAAAGAGCGGTGAATCCACACAGCTTCGCCGCTTCCTGCCCCATTGTTTTCCACGGGATCTCTTCTTGAAAGAGGCCTCGCCAGTAAGACATGGAACTTGTGAACAGCCAGGGCCTCAGCTCGCGAAAGAAGTGAATCTCCGCGATCACGTAGAGCATCAAGTAGAGGGCAAACGAGATTCCTACCGCGTTGATCGGGCTTTTTGCCCAGGATGAAAGAAGAAAGCTGAGAGAAAGGGGAGTGAGAAGAGCCAGGGTGGCCGTGGGCCACGCAAGGAAGAAACGAAAGAGGGCTTCGTCTTGCGAAAGTGCCTGGGGGCGTGAAGTCATCTGAAGGACCCCCGGATAAATACGAAGGTCCCCCCAGCCAACAGTGAAAAGTCCAAGAGCAAGGCTGATGGCGAGAAAGAAACCAACCACAAGAGCTGCACCACATGCGGCAATCGTGAACTTGGTAAAGAAGATTCTGGATCGAGTCAAGGGACGAGAGAGGTAGAGGTTCAAGGTGCGCGATGCGGTGTCCCCGGCAATCTGGGCTCCTCCTTCCGTGGCGGCAAAGATGGGGAGGATCAACAGGAAGCCGAAGTAAAACGCGTAAAGCGCAAACGTGAGGCCGTTGAAGTAGGACTCGTTTTCATAGGTGTACCGGAAGTCAACGTCTCCGCCGGTTTCTGTTCTTGCGTAGGTATAGAAACCAAGCAGCATGAGCATGAGAAAGAAGAGGAGAGAGAATCCTGTGAGCAGCGGTCTTCTGGATCGCCAGACCCGGAGCAGCTCCAAGCGGATGATCATCCGGCAATCTCCGCCGACTCCCGTGCATTGGATTCGTGACGAAGGCGAGCGAGAAGGGCCTCTTCAAGACCAGGTCGCTTCTTGTGGAATTCAAGAACGTCGATTCCCGCGGGAGTGAGAAGCTTGATGATCTCTTGAAGCGTGATGGAATCCAACGGGAGCTGAATCCGATTCTTTCGACGTTGCGGGTTCATGTGAGCCTTTTCGAGAAGAGAAAACGCTCCGTCCAGATCGCTTGTGTTGAGTTCAAGTATTTCGGTTCCCGAGCAGAGTTCGTCCGGCGTTCCAAGGAAGATGCGCTTTCCTTCCGACAGGACCAGCATCCGATCAACCAGCTCATCGACCTCAACGAGAAGGTGGCTCGAAAGAAGGATGGTGATTCCCGTCTCCCGGCGAAGGTCCTTCAAGACGGAGCGCAGTTCAAGGATGGCCAGAGGGTCGAGGCCATCCGTCGGCTCATCCAGCACTAGCAGTCGGGGCTTAGGTAAAAGAGCGAGGGCGAGGGTCAGTCTCTGCCGCATGCCAAAGGAAAACGTTTTGACCTTGTCATGTTGACGATGGAAGAGTCCGACTCGCACAAGAGCCTGATCAATATCCGCTGGACTCACCCTGGGCATTTCCCGTCGGCGAATTCGTGTCAGGTGTTTCACATGCTCCCGCGCGGTAAGGGATTCAAAAAGAGGAGGAGGAGCAAAGGCGAACCTGGCCTGCTCCATGACCGCAGCCCGTTGTGTGTACGGGTTCAAACCGAACAGGCTGATTCTGCCTCGGGTGGGTTTCAGGAAGCCAGCCATCATTTTCAGGAGGGTTGTCTTTCCGGATCCATTTGGACCGACAAGACCGACGATCTCGCCGCTCCCAACATGAAGGCCTAGCTGATCAAGGGCCGTTCTCTTGCCAAAGCGACGGGTGAGTTCTTCGATCTGGATCAGGGGAACAGTCATCCTCAGGGTCTTTGCGGTGAAAAGTCCTACGCAGCAACTGGGAGTATATTCGCCCTGGTGTCGGGATTGTTGGTGTTTTTCCAGGTGCCTCGTTTCCTGAGAGTTTTGCGCGCAAGCCCTCAATAAAAAAACCCCCCAGAACCAAGCCCGAGGCTCTGGGGGGAACAAGCATCACAAGATACTCGTTCAGCTCGTGAATTGTAAAAACTGCGGAAACGTCCAGGATCGGTCTTGGTCGCATCGAAGCCAGCGGTCGAATCCGACGAGAATTCAAATGGTTACCACTGAAATCCAGGACGTCTCCGCGAGTTTTGTTCTTCCTAGAGAATGCTCAAGAGTTCACTGAGTGAGTCGACCAGCGATCGATAGTTGCAATCCACCGCGACAACGTGCAAGGCAGGGAGGGAGCGTCGGTCACCGACGATTCCAAGAGCCGTAGTTGCGTTAGCACGGGCGAGATCGACCACATCAACCTTGTCTTCCATGGTGTCGATCAAGGGATCGACCGCCGAGATATCGCCGATCAACCCGAGAGCCAGGGTGGCCGAGCTGATTTCGTATTCGGTCTTTGCCGTGCGAATGATCCTGGTCAGTTGATCCACCACGCTTCGATCTCCCATGAGGCCAAGCGCAGTCGCTGCTGAACGCTGGAAGTCCGGGTCAATGCGTAGGCTCAGAGCCTTCTTGATCTGAGGGATGGCTTCATGAGCGTTCAGAAGGCCAAGCGCAACGGCACAATATCCGCGAAGATCCGGATCGCCCTTTCCCGACATCAGATCGGTCAGATCTCTCTTGGCGGGTTGATAATTCATCAGGCCCATCGCTATCGCCAGACCCGCCCGGGCGCTATCGCCTTTCATCTTGCTGAATGCCTGGTGGATGTACTTGCCGTCTTCGGAGTTTTTGCGATTTCTGCCATGAATGGCAAGGGCCAGGGCGGCGAAAGCCTTGGAGGATTTCTGCTGCCGATCGAAGCTACGAAGAAGGATTTGTCGAGCTTCCGGTCCACCGATCTTTCCGAGGGCGATCATGGCCCAATTTTTGGTCTGAGAGTCTCGCCCATTCTCGACTTCGTTACGGAGATAGGTAATGGAGGCCGGGTCCGTATCTTCAGTCAGGATCCCAAGAGCCAGGACTGCGGATCTTCTCACTTCGGTATGTTTGTCCCGGAGGCATTTTTGCAGGATAGGAATGACGGACGTGTCTCCGATGCGCCCGAGGGCGACGATGGCATGAGCACGAAGGAGGGAATCCGTTCCATAGTCCTTGACCACTTCAACGAGGCGATGAACGGCTTCCTTGGCCTTTGAGATGCCAAGCGCCGTGACTACGCATACCGGAACGTCCCGCTGAGGTTCGTTGCGCATGAGTGCGGCGAACAGATGAGGAATGACGGCCTTTCGTCCTTTCTCACTTTCTCGCCCGATCAGTCCAAGGGCGATGGCGCTGAAGGCACGTGTACGGTTGAGGATGTTCCCCCGACCAAGAAGCTTCTTTCCCTCGGGAGTGTCGTTGAGGATCGAAACCAGGTGATCGACGGATTCAGGTTCACTCAGGATTCCAAGAGCGAGGGCGGAGGATTCCCGCACCTGCTTGCTTTCATCTTGTAGGCCCTTCAAGATGGAAGGGATCTCTTTCTTGCTTCCGGTCTTGCCGAGTGCAATCACCGCTGCGGCGCGGACGTCAAAGAAGCTGTCGTCCATGGCTTTTGTCAGTGACGGAATGATTTTCTGGCTGAGGAGGGACTCGGTAGCAAGGGTCGTGTCCTTGATGTTGTTCTTGTCTGCCCTTCCGAGGTAATAGATGAGGCTATCAGTTGATTCGCCGATGCGATGGATTCGGTTCTTCAGCTCAAGGAAGGGAACACGGTTGTAGCCCCACCAGAATTCCCAGCGCTCGAAGCCTTCCGCCGAAGACTTTCGTTGCCGTCCTGGAGAGTTCGTATAGCCCCGCGGTCCTCTGCCAGCGGGAGCGGTCGGGCCGCTGCCCGGTCCTCCCAGGGTTGTAATTGGTCCGGGCGTTGTTTGCCCGGGCCCGCCGGTTCCATCCGGTGTGGTGGTAGGACCCGTTGAGGGGGGGCTGGGGTCACCGGGTACGGCTCCTCGAGGTGGAACCTGTCCGCCTGGGCCCCGGTAGTCGCCGCCATGGGCAGAGACTTCACCTGGAATCAACAAGAGCAGGGAAAGTAGCCCCGCCACAGGAATCAATGTACGTACCATGCCTATCTCCTTTGAGTGTAATGAACAATACTGTCCTTTTGTCCAGCCATCTTTCGAGATGGTCGGTGCCTCGACATCAAGGCGTTGTGGTGGGCTTGGTTCACATCAAGGCAAGCCGCGTACCAAACACTTTTTTTCATCTTGGCTGGCGAATCGAAGGCTTCTAATGTTCATTAGGAAAGGATGTTATGGTTCTTTCGGAGGGAGCCCTTGGGCCGGCGTCTCGAGGGAATGAGATGGGACGAGCCGGTGCGGCTGTAACCCGGGCGTAACAAGAAAAGATGGCCTGGTGCTTATTCGAGCGGTAGGGGGATCGGCAGTTGGAGGTTGAAAAATGGGGGAAAATATGTTCACCTGGATAGGAGACGGGCAAGGTAAAAAGGAAACTCCCTTCAGCACATCCTCACTGGAATTCAAACCCCAAGCAATGGCGTGAGCCAATTGTCTGCCATGAAATTCGGGCATCATGGCCCCGTGTCGATTTGGATTCAATTCATCTACAGAGTGTCTTGAGAGTCGGGCAATGACTTGTGAAAAGGGCTGACGAATTTGAGGTGGAATGATGTTCTCCAGACGAACTTCAGGGGCGATGCGTCCCTTTGTTGCTGCGCTTGCTGTTCTTCTCTTCGCGTTTCAGGTTGCGGCAAGCGGAGGTACGATCGTAAGAAAGACGGATGGCGGCCCCGATGGCTACTACTACAATGCGCTTGGTACGGCGGCTGGCCGGTATGGATCGCTCTATTCGGCAACCGATCTCATTCCGGCGGCGATCCTCTGTGGCACCGTGTATAGCAGCCTTGACCAGAGCGCCGTTACTCCCGGAGTCGATGACTATTCGTTTGGATGCGACTTGCGTTTTACCGATGTGAATTCCCCCGGGTATGCGGATCTGACCCCGGCCGGTCTCATTGCGATTTCTGATGCGAACGGTCTTGTGTCTTGCACGACGACCGGGGCTGCTCGAACGGCTACTTTTGGTGGCGCCGCAGGCGTAGCGAACCCGATGACGCCGTTCTTGATCACGATGTCGCAACCAGCGAACAATGACCCCAACGAAGGAACAGATTTCTGCGGAATTCTCCTGGATACAACGAGCGTTTTCGTGAATTCGTCAAGAACTCAGGGGATCTCACCGGCTGGGCCAAAGAGTTCGATTGGTTTTAACCACTTCGTAGAACTCATTTCCTTTCAACCTGCCGATTACGTGGTCCGAATGCGCCTTTCAGGCTCTCCTCGTTATCCGGGGGACGGCGGGCTTCCGATCATGTTTGCCAGACGTACTTGCGCGTTGGCAACGGATGTGCGGTGTGTCTCCGACCCGACAGATCCAACGGCGTTCAATCGAACAAATGATCTCATTACTGCCCGATTATCGATCGACAACAACACTGCAGCCCCTGCTGCGCTGAACCTGATCGTAACGGCCTTTCCGGCGGTGATCAGCCCGAAGTTCTTGCCAAGAAACGTGACGGCTGCTTTCAGAGGAATGGGGGGTGGTCCTTCTGTCATGAATCCCATCGTATTTCCGACAGGACGAACTCTTTTCGACCTGGAAATCCCGGTGGCAATCAAGCGACGATTCTTGCCGGCCTTTCCCGTTGATCTTCCCTTCACGGCCACCCTCACCGGCCCCAATACTCCAAACGCTCCCTTGTCTCTCTCCGCGGAGATGTTGGGAATCAGACCGTCCGCCGGCTACTACGATGGGGACACCCACATCGGTGGCTTCTTTGGATCTCGTTTTCCAGCGGTTACCGGGGACGCTCTTGCGGTTCGTTACGATGCGGTTGACCTTCCTGCTCTTGGACAGACCACGATGGTCACCGGAGCTCAGGTTGTAGGAGGTGAGTTTGGCACATCCGGTCTTACCGGCATTGATGCCTACCAGCTGCGACGGGAAGATTCGGTTCTCCTTGGGTCTCCCGACCTCAGCCCGCAAGGAATCATCCGTACCGTGGGGTCGGTCGGTGATCCTGGGAACGCTGATGGCATTTCCTTTGGTCTTCCGGCGACAACCGTCAACATCGATTTCACGGACTTCATCAGGATTCCGGGGGACAATGGTCTTGCCCGAAATGTGTTTGGCATGGCCTTCATGAACCCGGGGGATTCGTTTTCCTCGGCAACCGCGATCGGGTCATCCGGTGCACGGGCGACCTTCATCGGCAACTCTTCGACTCTGCTCGGACTCCTGGTCCCTGGTGTTCCGGCTGCGTCCGATGACTTTGAGATGCGCTTGAATGTTGATAATCAGCTGTTTTCCGGTATCGATCGTCTGAAGAAGAGCGGGGAAGTGCTGACGAATCCTCTTCTTCGAGAGGCGGCTCGATTCATCGAGATCGACAAGAATCGTCGGATTCATCGTTGAGTCACCAGCTCGTTCAGCCCCCGGCGTCAGTGGCTTTCGGTTCCCCTGGAATCTGGTTGGTGACGTCGGGTTTCTACTCCGATCCTGAAGGAGAAAGGGGTGAAGGGAAGCGTGTTCGGCTACTTTTATTCGAGGGAATTCTTGGCATTGACGCCTGGGGTTGGAAGGAGGACCCTGACGGTCGTGCCGCGCTCTTGTTTGCTGTCGATTTGAATGGCGCCTTTATGGCCTCGAACAATTCCGAGGGTGGCTGCAAGGCCAAGGCCTCTTCCCATGAATTTGGTGGTGAAGAAAGGGTCGAAGATCAGTTTTTGTTTTTCCTCTGCAATACCGCAGCCAGAGTCAGAGATTTCGATGTAGATGTAATTACCGCCGGAGAGGTTGTCATCGATAACCGAGGAAGAGAGCTTCTTTTCGGCATAGAATCTGGCCCCGGTAATGATCCTGATCAACCCCTTTTCGCCCTCGATGGATTCGATAGCGTTGGTCACCAGGTTGATGATGACCTGACGGACCTGGTTCGAGTCGGCCACGGTGTGAGGGGTCTTGGAGAGAAGCGGCTCCAGGGTGATTCTGCCGGGAATAGACGGTTGAAGCAGTGAGATTGTTTCCCGGGTCAGGGTGGAAAGGTCCATAGACGTCGGGTTTAGCGCTCCTCGACCGGCATAATTCAGCATCTGTCTGCTGATTTCAGCGGCTCTTTCAGCAGCCTTCTCGACTTCCATGAGTAAAGGCTTGGGGTCGTTTCGACCTTCTGAGGCTTCAAGAGCGAGAGAAACGTTGCCGAGGATGGCAGTCAAGAGATTGTTGAAATCGTGTGCTACGCCCCCGGCCATGACGCCAAGGCTTTCGATCTTTTGGGATTGCTGCAGGCGTGATTCGATTCGGGATCGCTCCGCCTCCATCTTCTTACGCTGGGTTTCGTCGGTAACGACGGTTACGCGAAAGAGTGGCTTTCCGTTCTGATCAAAAATCCAAGCCACGCTGTTCTGCACCCAGATGACGGTTCCGTCCTTCCGGATGTAGCGTTTGTCAAACTCGCGAAATTCTCCCGGGCTGTGCATCATGGCGAGTGTTGCGCGTCGACATTCTGGCAAGTCAGTCGAATGGGTGACTTGTTGGAGGGTCAGGTCTCTCAGCTCGTCGGCTGAATAACCAACAATGCGGCAGAATGCGGAATTCACCTCGACGAATCTGCCTTGAGGATTGGCGACGGCGATTCCCGCAGCGGCACTGCGAAAGATGGACTGAAAGTGATTGCTCAGCCCGCTTCGGGCATCTTGTGCCTGACGCAGCTTTGATTGCAGGGAACGATTCTTTTCCTCAAGCTCGCGAACGCGAGATTTGAGGAGCGAAACGTCGGACTCAATCAGCTGTCTCTGATTGTTTTCCGAACCAGCCATTTGCTTCCTTATTGTTGTCGGAAAAAAAAGACATCAGGAAGCCCAGGGACCTTATGAAGAGGAGCTTGGCATCATGGATATCTTGCCCAGTATACCCGGATCATACGACTTCATCCCGTGGAAGTCTGAAATTCCTGAGGGCTCTTTTCTTAGCCCTGAAAACTCTGGCCAAGCTGGATGATCCGGTCCACGAGGGCATCTATATCCGCGAAGGTGGTGTGAGGGCTAAGGATGCAAGCTCTTAATACAGAGCGACTTAAGATCTGGGTCGACGAAAGATAGAAATCGCCGGCTTGAACGAGCTGCCGGCGAATCTCCTCGTTCGTCTCATCCACGAGGTCTGGTTTTTTCGCCAGACGGGCCGGGCAATATCGAAAACAACAGATGGAGAGCTGGGGAGGGGAGATGAGTTCCAGGTCCGGGTGGTTCTTGACCCGCATCGCCAGATGCTCGGCACAGCGAACAGCCTGGAGGGCTTTTTGTCCGAACTGGTCGGCGCCGTATCGCCGGAGAGCCAGGTAAGCGGGAAGGGCGCGAAATCGACGGGATGTCTCCGGGCCATGATGAAAGAAGGCAAATTCTTCCGGGCTCCCTTCCCGAGGAAGTCGAACATAGTCGGCCTGAGCGAAATAGACTCGCTTTGCTGTTTCCAGGTCCTGGAGCAAGAGCACACTGCCGTCAAAGGCCAGGGAAAACCACTTGTGAAGATCGATGGTGATGGACTGAGCTTCCTCGATCCCTTGCAATCGGCTCCTGAGCTCGGGGGAAAGAAGGGCTCCGGCACCATACGCCGCATCGACATGAAGCCATGTCTGGTGTTTCTTGCATATCTTGGAGATGGCCGGCAATGGATCAATGGCGCCGGTCGTGGTCGAGCCTGCGGTGGCAACCACACAAAACGGACGCTGGCCATTGTTCCTGTCCCGGGTCAGGGCTGCGTCCAGCTCCTCCGGTATCATCCGAAACTCCGGGTCGGTGGGAATCTCTCGGACGAGGTCGGTTCCGATGCCAAGTAGAACCGCGGCCCGAGAAGCAGTGAAGTGGGTTGCTCCGGAAACGTGAAGCGTGAGGGGCCCCTCGTTCATTGCGTGGGCAAGCCCCTTGGTTCTCAGCGACGGGCCAGCCTTCTCGTGAAGCGCACAGGAGAGTGCGGTGAAGTTGGCGAGTGAGCCTCCGCTGAGAAACAGGCCATCGGCGCCGGGGGGGAGCCCTGCTAGTTGAGTCATCCAGGAGACCACTCGCCTTTCGATCACCGTTGCCCCGGGAGCGGAGCTAAAGCTCGTTACGTTCTGATTGAGCTCGGCGACCAAAGCGTGGGCAAGGGCGTCTGTGGGGAGTCCACCCGAGCATACGTAACCAAAGAAACCTGGATGTGCGTTGCGTCGACAGTTCTTGAGCAGAACCTCTTCAAGTTCGGAGAGAACTTTCTGATCCTCTACCCCCCGTCGAGGGAGATCAAATGGAATCAAGTCCTCGAGGTCTCGGCACTTCACGTCGGACAGGATCGGGGAGGTTGTTCCTTTCTCGCGAAGAGTCTGGATCAGTTCATCGATGGAAACCTGCGGGGATTCAAAGTCACCGGGTGAGGAAGGGGAGAGCGGTTTCATTCTTTCTCCTCGAGAAGGCTCTGGATCTCACCTCGTTTGAGGCGCTGGGCAATTCGGGCGAGATGGGCAAGCGCACGTTCATGTTTTCCGCGGGCACCTTCGGCAGTGATGCGTAGCTGCTCTCCGATCTCGGCGAAGGTGCTGTCTTCGATTTCGCGCATGAGAACAACTTGTCGGTCCTGGTCGGGCAGGAGCTCGATAGCCAGGCGCAGAAGATCCTGCTCCTCCGTGATTCCGGCGTTGGTGCCGGGCCCTGCTTGATGAGGGCTGGGGAAGTCGAGGGAGAGGGTTGTGCTCGGCCCGGCTCCCTTTTGTTCCTTTCGCCAGTCTCGTCGGCTTGCTCTTGCCCACCTGGATTTATCGATCAGGAGGTTTTTCACCATCCGGGCGAGGAGCGCTCGGAACTGAGTCTCGTCCGAGATGACGAACCGGGGGCCGTGGCGGAGAACCTGGATGACGACATCTTGCAAATAGTCGCCCGTTTCGCCATGGCGACGTAGCTCGGCGGAGAGAGAGCTGCGGATTGTCTTCTCGAGCCAGGAGAGATGGAGAGTCAGAAGGCGGGAGATTGCCTTTTCATCTCCTTGATGGACTCGAAGAAGAAGATCTCGCGTCGTTCCCTTTTCCTGTGTCATGATGCCCACCCGCGGAATTGCTTTTCGGTTGATATCGGCCCTGGCGACTGAGACTAGCTTGTTCATCCCCCAAGAGAAAGATCGCACACTCGTTCGAAACCTCGCCTTGATCTTTCTTGCGGCCTTTTCCCTGCGCATGATGCTCGTCTTGGGAACGCCCGTCATGTCCCAGGACGGGGTCGGCTACATCGAGGCAATCAGTGGGGGTGTTGATGGGGCCGCCCGGGCCAGGCTGCCGGTTTATCCTCTCCTCATCCGGATTTTCCTGATCATCTTTGACGATGCGCAACTGGCCGGCCAGATGGTTTCTGCTCTGAGTGGGGCTCTTTACCCCGTTCTCTTCTTCTTGTGGGCGAGAAGGACCTTTCCTCGGGCATGTTTTTTTGCCGCCGGCCTCGCAGCATGTCAGCCTTACCACCTTCGCTATTCTGCGGATGTCTTGACCGAACCGGTCTACTTTTCACTCCTCGCTGGAATCTTTCTTCTTTTCTCCTCGAAGACCACGACCGTTCGGGGGGCTGGGCTTCGGGGAGCGCTTGTCGGACTCCTCGCACTCACCCGGCCAGAGGGTGGAATTGTTGCCGGATTGAGCGTTCTATTCCTTCTCATCCGTCGAAGGGAGAAGCCACGATTTCGATGGATTTCCGTAGCGGTGATCGTTTCGATGATCGCCCTTCTTCTCGTTCGACTGGATCAGCTCGGCGATACGGCGGGAAGTCTTGACAGGACGTTTCGCCTCCACCTCTATGAAATCCAACATGGAGAGAAGCCGGAGAAGATTGCCGATCTTGACGGTGTGGATTTCGATCTCCCGAAGATCGCCATCAAGCTTTTTCACGGCATGACCCGCGCCCCCCTTCTGCTCGCCGAAGGGATGAACCCTCTTGTCTTTCTGGTGTCATTGGCCGGGTTCTGGCTTGTCTGGAGGAGGAGGCGTCTTGTGATCCGTCATCGTCTATTCTTGCCGCTGGTCGCATCGATCGTCTTGATCCTCTTCTTCGGGGCAGTCTTCCCGTCCAGGCGCTACATTCTACAGGCTTCCTTGCCGTTTGTTCTTCTGGCATCTGAAGCTCTTTCTCGCTTCACTCGATCTTCTCGCGCTTATGGGTTGGGACTCACGGCCTTCATTCTGATGGCTTGCCTGATCAAGGCTGGGGTGAGTCAGCGAACGGAAAAGATCTGGCTAAGAGAGATGGGAGAGAAGGTCGCCGCACTCGCTTCTCCTCATCGGCCGGTCATCATCACGACATCCGGTCGCATCGCGTTCTACGCCAGGGGAATTCGGATGAATCCTGACGACGTTCGGGCGGTGGATGGATCGTTCGATTGGAATCGAGTGACCGAGCTTTCGAGGAAGAGCGGCGATGCACCTGTCTTCTGGATCTCCCTTCCCGGGCAAAGCTGTCCTGATCCGGAATGGCTTGGAGAAGCTCAAGTGATTCCAGGTGGGGTGGAAGACCTCTACTGCTTCTGGTTGATGCGGTCGACAAGTGCAGGCAAGATCAAGCCGGCAGGGCCACGGAGTGAGTAATCGACTTTATCTGTAAGGACCGTTGGCTCCGGATTCACTTCGACCGTGATTCTTCCCTGCCGTCTTGCCGAGTGGATCGGGCTTGAGATGTAGGGAAACATCGCAGAGGTTCCAATGACCAGGATGAGATCCGGTGGGTGGGCGTGAAACTCTTCGTAGATCCGGGTGAGCTTTTCGTGTGGAAGCGACTCTCCGAAGAGGACCGCGTCGGGTCGGAGGACACCATAGCAACGATCACAGCTGGGAGCGTCGTTGAGTTGTTGGAGCGTCTCCCGGTCGAGACGGCCCTCATCACCACAGGACATGCAGCGGGTCGCAAACACGTCCCCATGAATGTCGATGATGTTGCGGCTTCCTGCCATCTTGTGCAGCCCGTCTACATTTTGCGTCAACAGGACAAAATGATCGAGGCGATCCTCGAGGTTGGCAAGAGCCCGGTGGGCAGGATTCGGGACCGCATCCTGTGCCATGCGGGCAAGTCCGGCGACGGCGCGCCAGGTGCGTCCCGGGTCGGCTCGTAACGTGGAGCCGCTGAGAGACTCGACGGTTCGGTCCCCTTCTTCCGGATCATCGTAGAGTCCTCCTTGTCCTCGATAGGTCTGGATCCCCGACTCAGCAGAGACTCCTGCGCCGGTGATCGCTCCCACGGTGCGCACCTTGGAGAGACCCTCGATCAGGGGTGAGGGGAGGTCGGTCTTCAAAGTTCGTACCTTTCCTCTGAAAAGATGGTTATGCGACCGGAAATGCTGAAACCCCTCGGTTCTCTCCCGGATTCAGTGCGGGTCGTGGCGCGGGGGCTATCTGGGGCAAGGAATTATATGGCAACAATTTAGATCTCGGTGTATCTTCGTTTTCAGGGATTATAAAGGGGCATTGCGCTCAGGGTGTAAATGAAGTTGGGGAAGCTGTTCAACATCGACATGTCGTCGTCCACTAATGTCACCGCCTGTCATAGCCCACAAAGGCGCTGGGGTCCGATCATGAACGCACGTACTGTTCTTATCAATTTCGTCGTTTTCTTTCTTGGTGCATCCGGAGTTGCTCATGCACTCGAGGAAGCCAAGTTGCTCTCGATGGATGGTGTCGCCGGAGATGAGTTTGGCAGGTCCGTCGATCTGGACGGAGACACGGCCATCGTCGGCGCCCATCGAGACGGAGATCTCGGGAATGAGGCCGGCGCCGCTTTCATCTTCGTCAGGAATGGACTGAACTGGGATCAGCAAGCGAAGCTTCTTCCAGGTGACGGTTTTCCCGGTGATCGTTTTGGCGTGTCGGTAGCGGTCGATGGGTCCACGGCGGTGGTGGGTTCGGCGTTCGATGATGGGTCCGGCGCCGTCTATGTTTTTACCCGTTCGGGAACGAACTGGGTTCAAGACGCCAAGATTACCGTGTTTTTCGGAGTGGTCTTCGGGTTCAGCGTCGATGTGGACGGAGACAGGATTGTTGTCGGAGATCCCCTGGATTCATCCGATTCCATGGTTCGCCAGGGAGCGGCCTATGTCTTTCGCCGACGAGCCGGAGGCTGGGTTCAGGAAGCAAAACTGATTGCCGGCAATGCAGCCCAGGACGATCGGTTCGGTCGTCGGGTTTCCATTTCCGGAGATCGAGTCATCGTCGGTGCACCTCTCAACGATGAGAACGGATCCGGTTCAGGAGCCGCCTATATCTTTTTCCGGGAGTCCGGTTCGGAGTGGGTTGAAGAAGAACCTCTGTTGCCGGATGATCCCCTCGTCAACGCTAATTTCGGGACCTCGGTTGCTATCGATGGAAATCGGGCGATTGTGGGGGCCTATCGAGATGATGCCCTTGGCACGAATTCCGGATCCGCGTACATCTTCAGCCGAAGCGTCGAGGGCCAGGGCTCCAATGACTGGGGAGATCCATTCAAAGTGGTCGCCAGTGACGGAGCTCCTTTTGATCAGTTCGGCACCAGCGTTTCGTTCTCCGGCGAATTCGCCCTGGTCGGTGCGCCGCTTGCGGATTCGGGACAGCTCTCCGATGTGGGAGCCGCCTATGTCTATCGCTTCGTAGAGGGATCGGATGAAGGCGAAATGGAGCCTTCGTTTCTATTTCATGGGAAGCTCACCGCCTGCAATGGAAGTGGAGCCGATTCTTTTGGCGAAGCGGTCTCGATTGACGGGGAACGGGCACTCGCGGGTGCACGCTACGATGACGAAAAGGGAGCGAGTGCAGGTGCCGCCTATGTTTTCGGCATTGATGTCACATCTCCCATCATCACCTGTCCCTCGGATCTGGTTTCTGAGTGTACGAGTACAGAAGGTGCGGTGGTCACGTTCTCGGTGACAGCAACGGACAATCAGGATCCGAGCCCCACCATCGTCTCCGACCCACCGTCCGGCTCGACCTTCCCGGTCGGGGATACCATCGTTTCAAGCACGGCAACCGATATCTCCGGCAACTTCTCAACCTGCAGCTTCCTGGTCACGGTCGCGGATGTGACCGCGCCTTCTTTGACGTGTCCGTCCAACATGAGTGTTGAGTGCAGCGGACCCGATGGGGCGATGGTTAACTTTCCATCGTTCACTGTTACTGACGACTGTGATCCAGATGTTGTCGTTAGCGCGACACCGCTGTCCGGGAGTGTCTTTCCCCTCGGAGATACGAGTGTAACCGTCACGGCAACTGACGCCTCCGGGAACTCGGACGAATGTATGTTCACGGTGACCGTGGCTGATACGACAGGTCCTGACGTTGTTTGCCCCCAGGATATTTCGGTGGAATGTACGGGAACATCGGGTGAGGAGGTTTCGTTCACGGTAACGGCTACGGATGTTTGCGATTTGAATCCGTCGGTAACGGCTGACCCGGCCTCCGGGACGGTTTTCACTTTCGGAGAGACCACGGTTACCGGGATGTCGATGGATGCGTCCGGGAACACATCAAGCTGCACGTTTACCGTGACCGTCCAGGATACGGTCGCTCCGCAGATCCAGTGTCCAAACGACATCATCGTGCAGAGTGAGGGACCTGGCGGAGCCAACGTGAGCTTTACCGTAACCGCGAGTGATATCTGCGATACCGCCCCCTCCGTTGTTAGCAGCCCGCCGTCTGGAAGCCTGTTTCCCGTCGGATCTACGACGGTGGTCAATACCGCAACGGATGCCAGCGGGAATCAAGTCATGTGTACGTTTGAGGTGATCGTCGAAGCTCTGGTCGCTCCTCTCGATGGATCCATGGACGGGGGCAATCAGGTCAACGTGTTTGGCACCGGGTTCAACGACCCGAGCGTTCTGTTCGGGGTGAACATGGCTACGGTGGTTTCGTTCACCTCGAATCGAATCGTTGTCCGCACACCCCCCGGGACGGGAACGGTTGACGTGACGGTCATCAACATGGATAGCAGCATGCTGGTTCTGTCGAGCGCGTATACCTACGTGGACCCGGTGATTGCCGCACGGTTTGGCAACGTAAACGTTGGGCTTGGTAATCGGGAGGATGTACTTCTCCTGAACGGGCTCGCGGGGGATGCGGAACGCATCGTGCAGGTTGATCCCGGATCTCCATTTTCACTCCGGATGGAGTTGCCCTCATCCCGGGTGACGTCTCGGTATGCGATGTGGGCCTGGCGTGGGCTGTCAGATCCAAACACGCTGACCGAGGGGCCGTCCGATCTCGGGATGTTTTGCATGGAGCCTCCGTTTGTGGTGAGCCCGATCAATCCACCTCGAAAGATCTGGAACCTCCTCTTTCACACCTCCCAGCTCGGAGTCCCTGATTTTCCTTCGGATCCGGCGCCCTACACTTTCTTCAGCCGTCCCGGTCGAGCCATGCCCATCACCGTTACCTTCCAAGGTCTCATTCGGGATGATGGAGCACGGGTTCCGGAAGGGTTCTCGATCACCAACGCGGTCGTGTTGCAGATCGAGTAGCCCGCCTTCGCTCTTCGAGCTTCGGCGGGTTGCACCCGCCAAGAATCGTTGAGGTCGAAAACCCGAGACTGGGCGCACATCTTGAGCTGCATCGGGAAGTTCCACATAGGGGGGGGCTTGCGAACAGCCTCAACGTGTCGAAAAACTTGCTAGCCCACCCGAACCGATTGTTTGGCAAGAGCTGAGATTCGCTCGTCCGGGGTGAGGATTCCCTGAAGGTTGAGAGGGTCGGAGGCGGCGACGTGAGTTGGAGGCCGTTCGGGTTCACGCCGAAGTTTTCGCATGAGCTTTACGGCTTCCGGTAGGGCAAACTGTTCGCCGGAGAAGCCTGACACGAAGCGCCCGCCTCGTACATCTCCACGCAGCTCCCGGCGCCTGAGTTCTCGAATCAGATCCCGAAACGGGACAGGGATTCGCTCTCGTTCAAGGATGCGGCGGAATACGATTCCGTTGCGTTCGAGCAGTTTTTGGGCAACGAATTCGACGGAGGGTTCGGGGCGGTCTTGATCTTCTTGGCGGAAGAGGCAAAAACGGCCGGCAGGAAGCATGGGGACTTTTCTACGCTTTCGTTTGCTTGGCGACAGAAGCAATTGTCGGAGCGAGGAAAAGGAGTCGCTACTCAAGAGCCCGTGACCGATCAGCTCCGCCAGGCCGAGCTCGAAATGGGAAGGCAAGAGTCCGGTGGCTGAGGAGAGATCCTTGGGAAAGAGCGCGCCGCGTTTGACAAGAACGTCCAAGATTTCCTGTGCGGGGGATCCGAGAGTCGTTGTATCGACGGGCGGCGAGAAGCTCAGCCACTGTTCCATGTCGCTCCGAGGAATCAGACAGATGGGTGTTGTTCGCACCGGAGAAGATCCACTTCCCCAGAGCCGGCCCCACGCGACTTCTCCGCGAAGGGTCAGAAGGTCGAGCCAATCCGGCTGGTACTCCCGGATCCGAGGTTGCAGGATGTCCTTTTCCCATGCACCGGCGGGAATCTGGAAGCCTGCTAGTTGAGACAGAATATTCGCGACGCCCGCAGGACCCTCGAGCTGATAGTCGGGATCAACGTGCTGCCAGCAGGCAAGGAAGCGGAGGAGGTCGGCGGGGCTCACCGGTTCGATTTCGCGGCGAAGTTGCTCCACGGTATAACGGTGGATTCGGGCCAGTAACCGGCGGTCGCACCAGCCTTCCTTGCCATCGAGGCGCACTCGCAAGACACAACCCTCCTGCTCCAGAGTAGGAAGGAATGGATCGTCCAGGAATACGGGTCCGAGGGCTTCCAGCCGTCCTCGAAGGACCTCCTTGGGATCTCGTGTCGCCTCGGTTGCGTACCATCTGCCGCCGTCGCGGACGACCCGGCCTTGAACCTGGAGTGCGTTGAGCCAATGGATCCAGGACGCTCCCTCCCGGTTCGTCAGGTAGCCCATCCACAGGAGAGCTTCGTGAAGCTCTTCTGCATCGAGGGGCTGGGGCCATGCTTCTTCCCGGACTCTTCTTACTGCCTCCGGGTCAAGGGCGCCCAGGTCATCGGCGGTGGATGGATCGAGAATGCGTCTCTGAAGAACGGCCTGAGTTCGTCGTTCCTCAAGGGGTGCGTCGTCCAGGAAGCTGTAGGGAGCCGCTGACAGGATACTCCGGGCAAACGCAGACGGCTGAGGAGTATCGATCGCTACCGTCTTGATTGTTCCGTCCTGGATGGATTCGAGGAGTGTGATGAAGCCGTCCACATCCATGGCTTCGGTGAGACAATCTTCGATGGTTTGAGCGACCAATGGATGGTCGAGTGGAACTTCAAGGTCTCCGGGAGGAAGGTTTTCTCCGCAGGCAAGAACGTCGGGGAAGGCCCTGGCAAGTTCGTCTTCGGCACGCATTCGGAGGAGAGGAGCAGGGACTCGTTTTCCCATCTGAGTCCGGCTGATGACCAGGGATCGACATACGTTCCAGCGCCACCGAGTGGTGAACATGGGCGTGTCGAGAAGAGCTTGAACCAGGACTTTGCGGGCGGTGTTCGCATGAAGGAAAGAAAACACATCGGCCAGAGGGAAGCTGCTTTGAGGGCCGAGAGAAAGAACAATGGCTTCTTCGTTTGCGGCGGCCTGGAGTTCGAATCCAAACCCCCGGCAAAAACGCTTGCGAAGAGCAAGGCCCCAGGCTCGATTGATGCGCCCGCCAAAGGGAGCATGGATGACGAGCTGCATGCCTCCGCTTTCGTCAAAGAAACGCTCTGCGACCACGCATTCGTGAGTCGGAATGACACCAAGAACGTCGACCCCGGCCTCGACGTAGTCCTGAATTTGCGTGAATGCTTCTTCTCTCAGGTCGGATTGCGCCACGAGCCAGTCGGTATCTTGACCATGGAGCCGAACCGTCGCCACTTCCTTGGAGAGCTCCTCGGTTCTTGAAGGAGCTTCGCCAACCCAGAAGGGAAGGGTGGGAGGTAATCCGTTCGCGTTTGCTACCCGAACTGTTCCCGACTCGACCTTCAGGATTCTCCAGGACGTATTGCCAAGCTGAACGATGTCGCCCGCATTGGACTCGACGGCAAAATCTTCGTCGAGGGTTCCAACGAAAGTGCTTTCGGGATCCTGAACAACTCTGTAGTCGGCTCGATCAGCAATGGCGCCTCCTGCGGTCATCGCCGGAATACGGGCGCGACGCGTCGCTCGAAGCCTGTTTTGAATCCCGTCTCGATGGAGGAAGGAGTAGCGGTCTCCGGTGTGAAGGCGGGAAACGCCATCGAACTCATCGCGGGTCAAATGTCGATAGGGCCAGGCCTTTCGAAGCGTTTGATAGAGATCCTCCTCTTCCCAGGTTTCAGGAACACAAGAGGCAACAATCTGTTGGGCGAGGATGTCAAGCGGGGCGAGGGGCTGGGGTGTTCGGTCGAGGATCTTGTGCTTTACCGAGCGCATCAGTGCCGCGGCGACAAGAAGCTCTTCCTGGGTGAAAGGAAAGATGCGCCCTTTGGGGGTCTTTTGCAAGTTGTGACCGGCGCGTCCCACCCTCTGCAAGAATGTGGCAATGGAAAATGTCGCACCTGCCTGGATCACGAGATCAACATCGCCGATGTCGATTCCAAGTTCGAGGGAGGCGGTGGCGACGAGGGCCTGGAGCTGTCCGTTCTTGAGCCGCTGCTCCGCATCGAGCCGTCTCTCCTTGGAGAGGCTCGAGTGATGACAGGCGATCGCGTCTTCCCCCAGAATGCGCGTCAGGTGAGCGGAAAATCGCTCGGCCATCTTCCGGGTCGTTACGAAGATGAGTGTGGTCTTGTGTTCAAGGATGAGCTCGGACATCCGCTGATAGATCTCGGCGAACGTCTCGTGAGAACACACGGTTGCCAGGGGTGAGTTCGGAACTTCGACCCCCAGATCGAGAACACGAACGTGACCTTCATCGATCAGGGTGCAGTCCCGGTCGGCACCCACCAGGAAGTGTCCCACATCACTGAGCGGATTCTGAGTGGCGGAGAGTCCGATTCGCTGGAGGGGATGGGAGGCCAGGCGATCAAGTCGCTCAAGAGAAAGAGCAAGGTGAGATCCCCGTTTGTCCCCGACCAGGGCGTGAATCTCATCCACGATCACGGTGCGAACCGTGCGAAGGATCCTCCTTCCCCCATCGCTGGTGAGAAGGATGTACAGACTTTCAGGAGTGGTAACCAGGATGTGGGGAGGCTTCTTCGACATCCGGGTCCGCTCGCTTCCCTTCGTATCGCCAGTGCGAACGAGAACCCGTACGGTTGGAAGATCCGGATCGAGAGCGGCGATTTCAGTAAGCGGATGTTGGAGGTTTTTCTGGACGTCATTGCCAAGAGCACGAAGGGGAGAAATGTAAAGGACTCGGGTCTCGTCCGGGAGCTCCTTTCCGCTCATGAGGAGCTGATTGACTCCGGATAAGAAGGCGGCAAGAGTCTTCCCGGAGCCGGTGGGAGCCGCGATGAGAGTGTGGTCTCCTCTCTCGATCACCGGCCATCCACGTTTCTGGGGAGCGGTTGGCTCTCCCAGGCGTGCCCGAAACCAGGACTGAAGCGTGGGATGGAATCGTTCGAGAGACATGGTCTTTATCCTACCTGATCCCGGGGGGACGCGGGTCCCGGAACGACGAAATCCTTTTCCTGCGCCGGATCCCAGAAGAGGTCGAAAGCCGACCAGAGAAGCCGTGCCTGGCGAAAGATCAGAAAGGGGAAAGTCAGGCAGAAGAGAAGGAGGAATACGAACGCGAGATCAGACTCCACCGAGAAATAAAAGCGCAAGATCAGAAAGCTGAGGAGGGCGATTCCGGCGGTGAAGCCATAATTAATGTAGGTCGAACCGAGAAAGTAACCCGCCTCTCTCTCGAAGATGAAGCCGCAGGTTGAGCAGTGAGGCTTCATTCGAATGAGCCCCGCAAACGGTTTTCCTTTGCCGCAGAGCGGGCAACGCAGAAGGAGGGCGTTTTTTGCCGATCGGGCGAAAGGAGTGTGAGAGTTCATCGTTGGCATCCTGATCTATCGTTTACGGGCGTTGCTTGGTTTCTGGCGGGGTCTTTGACCCTACTTCATGGTTGCAAGATTCCGAAGAGTTCGTGCTTGATCTTTGAAAGTTAATATGTAACCTTAAGGTTACATATGAGTGAGCAACCGGAAACGATGGATCTTGTCTTTCGCGCCCTGGGTCATCCGGGTCGCCGACGCATCCTCGATATTGTCAAGAATCGCCCTGGTTGCTGTGTGAATGACGTTTGCGATTCTTTTTCGATGAGCCGGATCGGAGTGATGAAGCACCTGCGACTTCTTGAAGACGCAACTCTCATCGTCTCCGAGAAGGAGGGGAGGGCGCGGAAGCTCTATCACAACGCGGTCCCGATTCAGATGATCTATGACAGATGGACAACCGAGTACAGTTCGTTTTGGGCAGGACGGATGACCAAGATCAAGTATCGGGTGGAAGAGAAGGATGAACGGAATGGCTGACACCACAAAAATTGTTTCGAAGATCCACATCAAGGGTACGATCCAGGAGGTCTGGCGCGAAATTACCAAGACGGGTGAGATTCAAAAATCCATGTTCAACATGCAACTCCATACCGACGGGCTTGCTCCCGGTGCTCAGATTCGAATGCGAACGAAGAACGGGAAGTACACCGGAGTTGTGGGGGAGGTCCTCGAGTTTGACCCGCCGAATCGGTATGTCCATACGTTCCGGTTCACCAACTTTGACGACCCGTACTGCACGGTTTCATATGACCTGAGGGAAGCGAATGGAGGAGTTGATTTCACTCTGACATCCGAGAAGGTACCGGTTGGAACCAAGACGGAAAAGCAGATGCGGCAAGGTGGAGATTGGATCGTCAAGACCTTGAAGTCAGTAGTGGAAACGGGAAAGCCGGGCATGGGAGTGCGCATGCTTTACGTCCTGTTCAAGCTGATGGAGCCGATGAGTCCAAAGTCGACTCTCACCTCGAACTGGCCGCTCGAAAAGTCTGTGACGTAGCTTAGCGAGCTAGCTCGAAAATACGCGCCAGATGGTGGTCGTCGTGTTCGGCGACGAAGTACAAGAGGTCGACAAGTCGCATGGGGGTCTTCAGGCGAGGGTGGTTTCGGGTTTTTCCGAAATGGTTGATCTCGAAGCTCGAAAGCGGATCGAGCCAGGCCAATCGAGTGTTTCGGAACTCCTCCAAGATAGCCCGGGTGTTCGCTTCATTGTGCTCGGCTTTGTGAGTCTTTGTATTGGTGAGATCGGCGGGGGTCAACTCCTCTTTGTCTTCGGTGTAGTCTCGGACCCTCGCCTCCCACAAAGGCTCAAGGTCGAGAAGATGCCCGGCGTTCTCCTGAATCGACCAGGTGTCGCCAGGTCTTGCAATCAGGAGATGAGGTTTAACTCCGGCAACGACTTCTTCCAGCCTCGATGGGGTTCCTCGAAGCCTCATGAGAAGGCAGGCGTAGGTCTCGGTCGGAAACTCGAACGTGAACTTTCGCTGAAACCAGGGAAAGAGCTTTGTTGTCATACTGGCGGCCCCCCAGGTGAAGAGTTCAAGTTGTTCGGGTTTTCTTGATGGTTGTTTGCACGTAGCTTGCGATTGTTGCTTGCACAGCGTCCGATCCCCAGATGTCGATGATCTCCTGCTTGAACCGGGGGTCGTTTCGTTCGATGTTGTCGATCATGGGCTGTCGCGCTTGCCTTTTTGTCATCTCAAACGATGTTGAGGGAAGAGCCGCATATTGCTTGGCGATGGAAAGAGCGCGGGGTAGAAGCTCCGCTACCGGGCAAAGTTCGTGGACGAGACCCTTTTTCAGGGCTTCTTGCGGACGATAGAGTCGCCCAAGATAGATGGTTTCGGCGAAGACCTGGGGCGACAACATGTGTCGCATCAGCTCGAAGGCCGTCACCGGGAAGGGCACTCCAACGAGAAGCTCGGGTACTCCGATATTTCCCCCATCTTCAGCCATGATCCGATGGTCACAGGCGGCGGCAAGAACACAACCCCCTGCGATGGCGTGGCCGTTCAACGCGCCGATGAGAGGGCGGTTGAAATCGATCAGCTTCTGGAAACATTCCTCGAGGGCGGGAAGAAAATCATCGAGGTATGGTTTTCCTCCGTCACTGAGCTTCTTGAGATCAACCCCCGCGGAAAAGATCGAACCTTCTCCGGTGATCACGAAGGCCTTTGAACTCGATGCCTCGGCTTTTCCCAGCATCACCGTCAGGGAGCGACAAGAATCCACATCGAAGGTGTTCGCTTTTCCGTAGTTCAGTTTGAGAACGGAAACATCGCCTTTTGGGTGTATCTCGAACATCAGCGTCTCCGGTCCAGGTCGGGGGCATGAGAAGATGAGATTAATGTCTTCTCCCTTCGAGTTCAAGAGTGACCTGACTTGCTGTTTGGCCTTAAGGTAGACTACCTACTTTGATTCCTTTCAGATCCCGAGGTGCGTTCTGTCATGATCGGTAAGAAGATATCCGCGGCGGTTCTCCTGACCCGGGGAAGCGATGAACAGTTTGAGGTCTATCTGGCGAAGCGGTCCGAGAAGCTGCGCTTTTTCGGGGGTTATTTTGCCCTGCCGGGAGGTGTGATCGATGCGGGCGATGCCTCCCAGGATGGGTCATCCGAGGAGGCTGGGTTGCGTCGCTGTGCGGCTCGCGAACTTTTCGAGGAGGTCGGTGTCTTGATTCCTCCTCTTTCATCCGGTGTGAAAGATTCGGAGAGGGACTCTCTTCGAGAGGGGCTTCTTGAGTCTTCCAGAACCGAGATCGGGAAGGTGGCGAGGGATCGTTTCCAGCAACTTTCCCGAGAAGATGGAACCGTCTCGGCATTCCACAGGATTTACCGCATCACCACTCCTCCCTTCGGGCCGATGCGATATCGAGCCGTTTATTATCAGGCCTGGTTGCCGGAAGGGGAGGAGCCATCCATTATTGACGGAGAGCTTACCGAGGGACGCTTTTTTCGAGTGGAGGAAGCTCTTTCTGATTGGGCGAATGGAGATCTTTTGCTTCCGCCCCCGGTCGTGTTGTTTTTTGGGTGGCTTTACGGTCGCCCGGGGAGTCAAGGACAGGAGGTGGCCACAACCGCAGC
>JAJDCM010000022.1 GCA_029260825.1 Planctomycetota bacterium
TCCCCGAAGGCGCCATCGAGATGGACCCGGAGAAGATCGGTGACCTTCTGAAGTCCCTGGGAGTCGACAAGAGCCTCGAGGAGCTGATGCAAGAAGGGTCCGGCCAGATCATGCGGGTCGGAGAAAAACCCAAAGATAAGAACTGACCAGGATCGTGCACGAGGTCACGGAAGGATCTGGATCGGCACGGAAGCTGTCGGTGCAAAACCTCGTCCATACGTCGACGCTCCGGCATGGGGACCGGCAAAGTTGGCGGTGAAGATCACGTTGTAGAATCCGGGAGGCAGGTTCGCTCCAGGTATTCCAACCCCCTGGTTGTTCCGATACACGAGCTGCGCTCGAAACGCCGAGCCGGTTCGCCCACCGCACCCGGCAACGGTGACCGGAGCGGAAGGAATTCGAGAACAAAAAGGTGCTACTGGCTCCCAAACGATCTGTCCCATTTCGTCTCGAATCTCGACTCGAAAGCTACACCCGTTCGGCCCGAATGTATTCACAAAGACCATCTTGTCTTGCTCGGTGTAGTTGTAGAGAGCATGAATGACCCGAGCCGTTTGGCCAACCTGGTAACAGGCCTCATCTGTCTGGAGCAGAACGCCCCACCGGAGGATTTGAGCCGGAATGCTCGGACCGCCCGCGTTGACAAAAAGATTGGACTGAACCGAGGTCAAGGTGACCCAAGAACCAAGCGCCACGAATACCAAAGCGTGCAGAAGTTTCCTCATCGTAACCTCCTCGAAACGGATCGTGTGTCAACGGGGCCTGGAATCGCATCCTGATCACTCAGGGCGCAATCATACAGCAACTGGCGTGCCCATTACTTCTGAAAGTTGCTCTGGCACCTGTTCGAGGAGAGGTTGCCTTCTTGGTTGCGAAAATGGCCACGTGCCGCCCGAACAGAATGGAGTCTTCATCCCAGGCCGGCGAAACGCTCGTGAATCAACCCGAAGGCGACCCCTTGTATGTTGCTGAGCTTGCCGATCATGATGCGTTCAATTCCCGCTGGATTGATTCGTGGAAGTAAAGCAAGCAAACATTTTTCAAGGCGAACTTTGAGCTCCGGCTCCTGCGGATCGTACACCCATCGCCTGGCACTTCAGGTCCACGACACTCTGATAGACCTTTTGCATCTCATCAAAGTGTCGATCCCATGAATATTGTTCACTATCGATGCGCGCTTGCTTCCCCATCTCGTGACAACGCTTTTGATCCAGATAGGGCCCACATGCCGCGACGATCTCGTCAACATCTTCGGGGTCTTGAAGGACCGTTCCGGTTCGACCCGGCTGAATGACCTCGGCGGCTCCAGCTTTACTCGATACGATGCACGGAAGGCCGGAAGCGATCGCCTCGAGAACGACGTTGCCAAAGGCGTCGAACTTCGTTGGAAAAACAAAGACGTCGGACGCTCCATACAGTTTTTCAACGTCCGGTCGCATCCCGAGGAAAAAGACCCGATCGGCGATCCCGAGCTCTTCGGTCAACTGCCGATACTTGAGCTCCCCTCGCAGTGATTCTTTTCCTACCACGAGACAACGGGCCCCGGACACCCGAGCAAGAGCTCGCAAAAAAGACTCGAGCCCTTTTCGATGATAGTCACTCCCCACGAACAGAAAGACCGGATGTTCGGGCTTGAGTCCCAGTTCACGTCGAACCTCTTCTCGGTGGACTTTTCGATCGGGATGGAAGCGCTCGAGATTCACACCGCAGTAGATGACCTTGACCTCCTCTTTGGTGAGGCCGTAGCGCCGTATGATCTGCTCCCGGACAAGCTCCGACATGGAAACGATCTTGTGAAAATTGCCCCGTCGAAATCGCTGCCGCTCGATGGCAAGAACCGCTTGCTGATGAGGAAAGTATCTTCCAAGCATTCTCTTCAGAGGGCTCTTGCTGAGGGAGTAAACCTGGTAATCCTCAAGGCAACCGGAACCATCGGTGTATAGATCCTGACGCGAGGTCTTGGAAAAGCCGTGAACGATATCGAATGGACCCAAACGGCGCAGCATTCGTCGACAGCAGATATCAAACGCAAGGACCTTGGCGCTTCGTATCGCCTTGAGGTGATAGGGGACCCGGTGAAAAGTCACTCCCTCGACTTCTTCTTCCCAGAAATGGCATAAATAGTGGACCTCGTGCCCAGCCTGAACAAGGTACTTCACCAGGATGTAGATGTACCGCTCGACTCCACCAACCTCGGAAAAGCGTGTATGGGTGATTGCGACTTTCATGAGTCCTTCAAGAGGTGCTGACCAACAACTTCAGCAGCCAGTTGGTGCCCCTTTGGGCCCCAGTGTGAATTTTTCTTCAGGAACAGGTTCTCGGCGTGCTTCGAACCGCGGAAGGAACCGAGGATATCAATATAGTTCACATCCAGCTCCTCGCAAACCTGCTTGAGTCGAGCCTCGGGAGCATCCCAGTCGAGAATCTGCTTACAACCCTCCTGGACGACCTCGAACATCTCGGGAAGAACACAGGTCGGATCGGGAACATAAACCACATGGAGAGTGGCTTCTTTCGACCTGACCAGAACGTTCAGGGCTCGAATCAACTCACGCTGAATATCCCAGGCATAGGACAGCTTGGCGCCCTTTCCGGAGTAGAGCTCTCGGTAACCGACATCATCGTCATCCGTGGCCGCCTCAACAACTCCGGCGTCATCGCCGCTTGCTTCTCTTTCTCGCCCTTCACTCCACTTGATCTGCAACAGCTTTCCCGTGTATTCAAGACAAGCAAAAAGACGGGAGTGATGCCGAAGTGCCTGCTTGAAAGGCGATTTCCACTCGCGCTGAACAGGCGAGTTCTTGATGACGAGCTCACCTTCCGGGGACAACGTTGCATAGGGGCGCCCTCCCCTCTTGGAATCCATGTTGTCCCCGAGATCGTTGCTGCAGAAGGCGAGGATGACATCCGTGTTCTGGTAATTATTTCCAAAGAGCTCATAGGCCAAGAGCTCCTGAACGGTGCTGTAGCCGTTCACTCCGAGGCTCACAACTTCCGAGGAGGGGACGATGCCTTCCAGGAACTGGGAGAACGTTTCCCGGTCGGAAACGCCGTAACCCCACATGGTGCTATCTCCCAGGCAGAGGATCTTGCGCACATCCTCTTCACTTCCCGAGGTTCCCATCCTCCCCCGAAAACCGGAAGAGTTCGTGCTGACCTCGACCCGAAAGCTACCGGGCTGCTCGAAGAAGACAGACGAGCTGGGAAGGCATGTCCATCCCAGAAGAGGGTGATGTTGATGGAGAGGCCCCTTCGAAATGGCCGCATTTCCAAGCCCCGCAACTCGAACGAAACACTCCCCGATCAGGACCGCCGCAACGATGCCGATCAGGCAGGCGAGAATCCGCCGCATCACGGAGGATCGGTATCCACGGTTCTCCCGAGCAACCTCCACCTCGTCAAGATTTTCGCGTGTCGTCCGCCCATCATTCAAAGCGGAGTCAATCAGTCCATCCATAAGATTTACCACCAAACCAAAGCATCTCGAAAAACCAGATTTCGAGCTGATTCGCCGCCTCATGCCCTCGATCCATCAACTCTCGGGTGGAGCCACTCAGTCTGGAATCAGAACATGACAGTAGGATGACGCCTCCCAGCGGAAGACGGTGATGGGTTGTTCAGAACCGCAGCCACCTGCCCCCCCCCGGAATGATCGTCTCTTGATAGGACTTAGAGTGACATCGGGAGGCACAATTCGCTACCCTGCTCAGATGTGCGCTGAAACCAACCTTCGGAAAGAGCCTGATGAACAACAATATCGAACGCCATGCGCTTGCTCCCGACCTCACCATCTCGCGAGTTTTGACCGGGCTCTGGCAAATCGCAGACAGGGAGCGAAACGAACCTTCCCTTGATCTTGCGGAGGCAGCCGCCGCCATGGCTCCCTACGTGGACGCCGGCTTCACCACGTTTGACATGGCAGACCACTACGGATCGGCCGAAGAAATCGCCGGTATCTTCCAGAAGGGCCGATCGGAAAACAGACCTCAGCTTCTGACAAAATGGGTTCCCAAGCCCGGTCCGGTGTCCAGAGAGGATGTGAAGGCCGCGGTGTCGACGTCGATGAAACGCTTGCAAACCGATCGCATCGATCTCTTGCAGTTTCATGCCTGGAATTACGCAGATCCTCGATGGCTGGATTGCCTCTACTTTCTTCAGGAGCTGAAATCCGAAGGCCTCATCCGACATCTCGGACTCACCAATTTTGACACGGCCCACCTGCAAATCGTGCTTCACAGCGGCTTCGAGGTGGTATCGAATCAGGTCTGCTTTTCACTGATCGATCAACGGCCGACCCTGGATATGATCCCGCTCTGTGAAAAACATGGAGTGAAGATTCTCGCCTACGGAACGATCGCCGGAGGATTCCTCGACGAAACCTGGCTTGATCGGGAGGAGCCAGCCATCGACGAGCTCCCCACCTGGTCTCTGATGAAGTACAAGAGATTCATTGATGCAGCCGGAGGATGGGAAGTCTTTCAGCGGGTCTTATCGACGGCAGATCAGGTGGCAAGAAAGCTCGGAGTGAGTGTCGCCAATGTGGCCAGCAGATACATCCTTGATCAACCTTCCGTAGCAGGAATTATCCTGGGCGCTCGACTGGGGAACAGGAATCATCGGGAGAAAAACCTTCGCCTCTTTGGTTTTTCCCTGGATGAAGAAAGCCGTCATGAACTGAAACGCGCTCTTTCTCATCTCACGATGATCCCCGGAGATTGTGGGGATGAATACCGAAAACCTCCGTTTCTCACCGCCGCGGGAGATCTCAGTGATCATTTCTCCGGGATGCCTTCTCCCTTCGAAAAAACCGTGGGGACCGACGGAAAAACCCGGGTCACCACCGGCACGATCTGGGAAGACATCTGCGGATTTAGCCGGGCCATTCAGTCGGGCAATCACATCTGGATTTCCGGAACCACGGCGACCCACGGACAGAAACCGATCGGCGGGTCGGATCCTGCCGCCCAGTTTCACTTCATCGTGGACAAGATCGAAGCGTCGCTTCAGTCTCTGGGCGCAAGGCTCTCGGATGTGATCAGAACCCGAATCTATCTCCGAAACGTGGACGATTGGGAGGCAGTTTCTCGAGCTCATGGAAAGAGATTCGCGGGCATCTTGCCGGCAAACACCCTGGTTCAGGCCCAGTTGATCGGAGAGGAGTATCTGGTCGAAGTGGAGGCGGAGGCCGTCAAAAACGACTGACACCTCTTGGGCTTATCAACTCACCTACGAGCAAATTGCCTCGAGTAGCTCCGGTTCTCTTGCAACGGGTGACTCCAGAGCCGCTTCGCTGACTTCCTCCGAAATCGTTTCCGGGACAGAAGCTTTTCTCTGCTTGATCTGAGCCTTCATTCCCTTTGCGGCCATGGCATATCCTCCGTCGGCGCCATCCACAAAATGGAAATGCTCCCCACCCCGATCCGCGATCACACAGGTCATCAAGGCAGAGCGCGACGAGTGAACTCCATAGACAAGCTCACCCTTTTGAAAACGGGTCTCGAGATATTCGCACAGATCTCTTCTTTGTTCAGGAGCGCCGGAGAGTACCTCGCGAATCATCTCATCGAACTTCTGGTAGTCAGTATTGGCAACGACTTGCTTCTTGTAAACTCCCCAATCGACCCCATCAAACTTCATCCCCCGGGAAAGAACGATCTTCCCGATGATCACCTGAACTCGTAACCAGACCCAGTAAAGAGATCGCACGATCCGACTCTTCCCGAACGTCCGTACGAGATACTCGCCAGAGAGTTTTTTTCTATCAAGAGATAAGCTGAGAGAATCCAGATTCACCGGATGACATTCCTGGTGGGTGCCATAGATCTCGTGAATCTTGCTCAACACCTCCCGGTAGGTCGAGGCGTTGCCAGACAGAGTTTCGCCGCTAGCTTGAACCAGGAGAGAAACTGTTTCACCGTGAGGGCTTGGTATGTCATGCCATCGACACTCAAGTCCGTCGAAATCTCCCTCGGGGGAGGCTTCTTGATCGGCAAGGCGATAGCGCTCCCCTCGAACCGGATCTTTCAGGATCTCTTCTGCATACTGAAGCCCGCCGCCCATGAAGACTGCCTGGACATAGTGATCGGAAACCCGATACCGTGAGACAAGTACCTTGTGCCCCGCATCAACGACATCCGTAACTGAAATGGTTCCCACCCGAAGAGAAAGACCAAACTGCTTTTCCCCCATCATCCGGGCAGCCAACAAAGCCTGCTCAACCTGTGCAACGTGGGAGCCCGGAACACAGAGAGTTGCTCCGTCGCCGCCAAAAACAAAGGGTACCTCCACCGGATTAACGGCGTTGAGAACGGTAGTAATGACAGATACACCAAGCGTGTTCACGTTCCGGTACTGGCCGTTCTCAATTGCCTTGGTGGATCCAACAACATCGGCGACCACCACGAACCAATCCGAGGGAAGCTCGTGATAATGGCGAAGATGAGGAACCTCGAGGAAATCATCGAGAACGGGGAGATCGGCGTAGAAACTGGTTGAGCCCATTGTTGTCCCTTTCTTTTTGACCGCGTTCCTGCCAGGACCCGATCGGATCGCCCGTTCGGAGCAACGTTCCGGCCATGACAAGACACCGTTGAACTGTCGGCATAAAAGGGACTTACGCTTGACTTCTTAAGGCCTGGAAGAGGATTCCGCCTTCACACGACGCATCATGAATCCGTTCCAATCCAACCCCTCCACTTCCCCTTCCTTGCTGAGCTTAACCTGAATCTCTGCATAGTCTTGGAAGGAGTAGAACCGATCTTCCCCGATGGGGACGAGGACATAACTCCCCACGATGAAGTCGGGTCCTTCGACTCTTGCCAGCATGGTCGAACCGGGCCGCATTTCATAGACCCCCTCGTACCTGTCAAGCAGCTCGGGATCGATGTCCACGACCTCGGGATGGGGAGCTGAAGGCGGACTGACAGCTTCCCCTGCCGCGATCCGGGGCAAGTTGTTCCGCAAAAGATCAAGAGCCCCGGTCGTCAAGTTGCAGGTGACGGCAATGGAGACCTTCGTCTTTGCGATGTAATCAGCAAACCCGCGAAAACCATTCGATGCGCCGTTCTGCCGGATCCCGTTTCCATCAAGCATGCTCGCCTTGACCGACGGTCCATAGCTGCCCTTTCTGATGGCCGTCAGGAACTTGAGAAGATCTGGCGCGGTGGAATAAACCGACCCCGCACCGACAAGAAAAGATAGATCCTTGAGAGGCGCCTTCCGAATCCCCTTCGAAACCGGCATGTAGCTCTCGGCTCGGCCAGGGAGAAGGGTCCGGTTATCAATGTGAATCGTGTTCGTCATACCCGCCGGCGTGCAAACGAACTCCTGAAGGAGCTGATTATAGGTCTTACCAGACGCAAGCTCCAGGACCCGGGCAAGAACCGAATACCCCAACGAACTGTAGTTCGATGTCGCCCCTGGCTCACACAGGAAAGAATCATCCGTGAGCTTGGAAATGGCGAGTTCAACCATATCTTCTGCGGTGCGAGGTACTCCTTCGTTCTGTTCTTCGGTCACCCGATGCGGAAGTCCGGCCCGGTGACGCATCAAGTCTTCCACCGTGATTCGATCGGCCCGGGGGAAGTCGGGAAGCCATGGCTCAAGAGTCGATCCTTGAGGCAGCTTTCCTTGTTCCATCAACCGGATGCCCATGACCAGGGTCATCCCTTTGGAAATCGAGGCGATGCAGTGCGGCGTGTCGATCTTGTTCTCGGCTTCGTGCTCGTAGTTTGCCATCCCGTAAGCCTGCTCGAAAACAATGTCATCCCCGACCGCAACAAGGACGGCTCCAGAAATCTGATCTTCAGTAACAAGAGGCGCAAGATACGCCTCGATCGCCTCTTTGATCTGACTTCGGGATGGAGCCTCCTGAGATTCACAGGGCGTGGTTCGAGCAAGAGCGGGGAAGATTGAGACGAACAGGAGTAGAAGCAGTCGCTTCATCGAGAGCATTTAGATCTCCCCCGTGGCGAGGTGTCAGGACGGTCAAGACATGGACAAGAAACTCGAACAAGTGGCGGCACGCAGCATCCACAACTACTGGCCTCTACGGACGGAGGTCCGGATCACTGCTCAAATTCCCCGAAAAGTTCACCGCCCTTCTCTTCAGGATCCTCTCTCCGGCTTGATGCCAAGGCTGTCGGCAACCATGTCTATCTGGATATCAAACCCCTTCTTCACTCCTCCGCCAAGGACCATCATCACCCGAAAAATCGGCACGAGCCAGCTACCGCTCCGAATTGTGGTTTCGCCGCGAATCGTGAGTTTGCACCTGTCGCCTGAGGCTTCGAGGAAATATTCCCACCTACTGGTCATCGGAACCGCCTTGGCGGTCATTTCACGCACCATGCGTTCCGGCCGCTCCGCCTCGACGGTCCTCACGGTGATCAGCTCGCCCCTTCCCATGTCTTCGGTCCAAACGGGGAGTCCATTTTCATCCTGCCGAGCCTGGACGCTCTTCTTCATCTTGCCGGTCATGGGGTGCTTGTCGTGGTCAAGAAGAGCTCCCCAAACTTCTTCAGCAGAACTTGCCAAAAGGACCTGAGTCTCCCCCTCGTAGCGCTGGGGCATGAGCATCCCGATCACCACAACCGTCACAAAAAGTAAAGCAAGTGCACCCACCCCGAAAAGAACAAATGACATGGCCCTGCTCCTCTTCTTTTTCTGTTCCATCTCGATGGTCTTGATCCCTATCTGGCAAGATCTGTTCGGGCATCACGATCGAGCAGATCGACAACCAACATCATGGGAATGGACGAACATCACTGAATTCCTTGATAAAAAAACATACGTCAGGCCCAAGCCCACGTAAAGGAGCCAGCGAGAGAAATAGGGACATTTGGTTTGCCCCAGCGCGAGCTACTACTCCTTTTCCCGACTCCTGTCAAATTCTCTGAAAACCGTACTGTTTCCTCGGGGCAGGAGGACTGGTTCTCAGGTATGATTCGCCCCAGAAAATTCGACCCAGCAACATGAATAGGGTCACGAGTAATGTGACTCAAATGAAGATAGAAGGAGGCCACTCATGCTTGGATCCCCTCTCCCCCGAAGATCTCTCGCCATTTCAACCCTGGCGACACTCATCCTTTTCGCTCTCAACCTCCCGGCAAACGCCCAGACTCCGGCGAAGGAACAAATTGAGGTCGATGCCGAGTCGACGACCTACGATCTGAGGATCGACCGCCAAAAAGACGAGCCCATTCTCGTCGATATCACGAGCAAATTGGCCGGATCCATCACGGCGACAATTCAAGGAAACAAGACCCGCAAGAAAACCGAACGCACCCAGACCTACACGCTGGTTGATCAGTACACCAAGATCGACGAGTCTTCCAACAACTATGAAATGTACCGCTACTACGGAAAAGATCTCTCCAAGTCGGATGGCAAGATCAGTGATTCCTGCCTCAACGGCACGATGATTCAGTACACACTGGAAAACGGTCAGATCTCTCTGAAGACCGCCGAAGGCCGGCTCTTCGACGTGAAGCTCCAGGGGCGGCTCCTCACGGAATACCAGTGGGTCGGCGGCTGGTTCAATCTGCCCGAAAACATGGGAATCGATCAGAATTGCACGGTCGACCTCCTGCCCTTCCTGCATACCCTCACCGATGCCGATGGAGAGCTCGTCCTCGAAAAATCTCAATTTCAATTGAAGAGCGTGGATGAAGAAAAGCAGCTGGCATTACTCATCGGGGAGGTCGAGTGGAAGGAGATCGCCGGGGACGAAGACATGACCGGTGGAGTTGACTTTGTTGCTGCATCCGAGCTGAAGATCGACCTCAAAAACCGCCGGCTTCATTCCTTGAATCTGCTTGGAACAGCAAGAGCTCACGGCGCGATGAAGTCAGGCGCCGGTGGGTTCGAAGGATCCCTCAAGTTCTCTGCCGAGGTTTCGACCAAGGTTGGCGCTCCCGCCAAGAGAGCGCTCAAAGCAAAACCGACCTTTCGAGATGTGCCTCGCACCGTCCGCTATGCTGGAGCGACTCTTTCCCTGCCGAGCCACTGGGCGGAGACCATCGACGAGCCAAAGAACGCGCTCATTGGCTATACCCGAACTCTGGCTCCCGGAAACCCTGTCATCCAGATTCAACGGATCCGGATCGGCGACATCGAACTCAACGAGCTGATGAAACAAACCGAGGCCTCGATGCGTGCGCAGGGCCAATCTCCGGTCCTGAAGAAAGTCAAATCCCCGATCGCAGCCGGATTCTCCACAGAACTGGAACAGAATGGACTTCTCATCCACACCGAGTTCTATCAGATGAATTCGATGGACTGGCTTGCCTACAAGCTGATCACGTCGACGGAATTCCCCAAGGTAGGACGGAAAGAATACGACAAAGCTCGCAAGACACTTCGCCTCATCACGTCGGGCTGAGGGCCGTGGTCGCGTGCTATTGAATCTTGCGGGCGAGGCGCCCCGGGTCATGACATGATTTGCACGTGAGGTTGCTGTTCTCTGCCAGCTGCGGGTTCTTCTTCCATTTCAGCGCCGTGCGCTCGTAGGAAGTTCCTTTCAGCTTATCGAGCATTCGGTCCAGAAACTCGTCAGCTTCCTTCTTCCGTCCGGTTCGCTGGGCCGACTGGGTCACTCCGGCCAGGAGTTCTCCGCGATGGTGAACCGGTAGCTCGTCAACGACCGAGGCCTGTTGCTTCCATAGATTCTTGTAGTGATCATAGGAATCAGACCAGGCGGCGGCACGATACCGCTCGGGAAGCCGGTCACCGAACATTGCATAGCTACCTCCGACGACAGCCGCCACTCCACCGCTGTTCGGACCGAGGCTGCTTGCCCCCTTGAACGCTTCGCGCGCTTTCTTGTAGTAACCCTCAAAATCCGTCTTGCGGTCATCTTCGTGAGCAATGACTGCCCGATAGAGTAGTGCCCCACCCTTCCAGGCCAGCAATTCCGCTTTTGAGTCGGGACGCTGGGTCAGGAGCAACTCGATATTCTTCTCTCCTCGAGCGAGCCTTTCCATGTCATCGGCGCGCCAACCGGCAAAGATATCCTCACGAACCAGGGTATGGATCGTCAAACGAGTGTCCGAAAGTGGGGGCTCGGGAGATTCAGAAAAAGGATTGCTCAACAGCAAGAAGACCAGGAGACTCCAGACGATCCGCATGACTTTTCTCCTCAAACAACGAGAATTCGGGTGCCTGGCCCATTCTAGAGTCTCTGGCGCGATGCATCAACCAACGGAACAAATACTCGCCCGAATCGGCCCAAAACGCTCTATCCTCAGACTTAACCTCAACTCAACCGCGCTTGCACGAACATTCTTGGGCTCGTTCCTTCGTACGGTTCACGGCAATGGCCGCCGTCGAGAGATTCGATTTCAAATCCGGCCTGCTGCAGCATCAGCTGCAACTCGTGACGGAAGATCGGTCGCCAAACCATGGAATAGGGTCGGCGCCGGATCGTGCCGCCGTCTGTTACTTCGTCGTACCAGCCGTGGAGCCGTTGCCGGTGATCCGCATCGAACGGACTGCTCATGGCAAAACGCGTATACACGTGACCTGACACCGAGTGCTTGCGAGTGAAGAACGGAGTCGGAACGTGTGAGCCCTTCATCGACAACTCGAGTGGGTTAACGGCGTCAATCACGAGGAGACCGCCGGGCTTCAGATGGGCCGCGATGCGACCAAGACAACGTTGCTGGGCCTCGAAGTCGGGTATGCAAAGGAGGCTGTTGAAGCCGATGATTCCCAGGTCGAACTTCTGTTGGTCGAGATCGAGTTCCGTCGCATCCTGATTCACGAGAGCGACTCGGCTCTGGGTCTGTTCGTCGCATTGTTTGAGGTTTTTCGAGAAGCCGTTCAGCATGCCAGGAGACAGGTCGACAGCGGTGACCCGGTGCCCTTCTTTGGCAAGGGGAATCGCAATCCGGCCCGTCCCGCAGCAGACCTCGAGAACGTCCAGATTCTTCCCGATTCCCGATGCGATCTCCATGTAGCGGGCGACGTCGTGACGCAAACCCTGGAACTCGGTGGTTTCGTCGAAGTTCTCAGCAAATCGGGATAGGGTCTGGGACGGATAATCACTGTCGTAGTACTCGATCGTCACATCGTTATCGGGTAGGCCATGATTCATCTGTTCTTCCTCCGTTTGTTTTCAGCCGGGGCGCCGCTGAACAAAGAGTCAAGGGTAAGTCCGGACAATTGCTCCAGCGTTGCGACTCGAAGTGAGAGAACCACCGAGCCGCTCCTGGGAATTTCGTCCAATAGCCCCGCCTCGCGCAGCAGGTGCACGTGATGGGATATGGTGGGTTTGGAAAGGGACAATGCTTCTGCCAGCTCGGCCGCCGGACGGGGTTTCCGGGCAATCAATGTAGCGATGGCGTAGCGAGTCGTATTACCGAGCGCCTTGAAGATCAATGAGGGATCGAGCTCCGGCTCGGTTACACGAAGGATATCCACCGCTTTCTCGGCGTCAACGCCGAGACTCATCCGAGGATCGAAGTACGGAAAGTACACCGTAGTCAATCCTGCACCCCGGGAGCGGCTGTACCAGAACCGATTGTCGTTAAAGGCCGACGGCACGATCCAGCACGTCTCAAGATCATCCGCCAGAGTGCGCGCACCGCCGCGGACTGCTTCGAGATAACGCCCTCTCTCGTTGACTTCGATCCGAAGCCGGAGCGCATCTGCGAATTCAGCAAAAGAACTGGCGGCAAAGAGCCTTTCGGATTCCTCCATGGAACGCTGCATCTGGGGCTTCAGCTGCTTCCAGGTATCACGAAAAACAAGGCGCCAGAAACTCTTGAGCAAAGTCAGGACGTCTGCACGAAAGCCTTCCGGATCCTTCAGCAAACGCTCCACGGTTCGCACCGCGGGACTTGCAAGATCATGGGGATACATCCCGACATGCATCAGCCATTCGTGTTTTTCTTTGGGGATGGAAGCGATGACCTCGGAGAGATTTGAAGAGCCCGAAATCAGATCTTCCACTTGATCGGGGTAATGGAGCAAACCGATCAGACCCTCTTTGCGAATGAACTCCGGCGGGGTTGATTCAAGAGCCTCGATGGCCTCATCAAATGACACGTCAGCAGACAGGATCGGGTAGGCATCCGAGGAAATCGTCCAGACGATCGGGTGCCCGCCGAGGCGCTGATAGGTGGTTTTGAAAGAGGCTGGAAGCCGTTTCCACGCAGATCGCTTCCACCCTGCATGGATCCGAGCCCGATCGTCGGTCAACACGGAAAGAGCGTAGTTGATCTCGAAGGCCGGCCCGATTCCGAACCGGACTACCGACTCCATACGCTGATTCAGGGTGAGCTGAGCATCATGTGTTTTAGGTTTTTCCATCTCGTTCGATATTTATCGAACCACGAGAGGGCTCGAGTGTCAAGTCAGAACACGCTTTTGATGGGTGTAACCCGCCGAAGCTCTTCGAGCGAAGGCGGGCTATTCGACCTTCAACACCACCCCGTTCGTAACCGCAAAGCCCAGCGGAATCCGGGCCTCGTCGTCCTTGATGATCCCGTGAAAGGTGACCGTCAGTGGATTGGGCAATCCCGGGACGTTGAAGATCGTGGTTGGAGCTTGCTGGGAGTTAAAGTCGGAAGCACCCAGCACCGGCACGTGGCCAAGAAGGTTCCAGGTTGCCAGCGGACTTCCCCCAAGGCCGGGAAGTGCAAAGCACATGAGGCCCAGGTCAAAACCCGGGTTCGTAACAGACGCCCCACTGGGTTCTCCGGCGACCCCATACAATACGTAACGGGCGTCCAAGCGACTTGAGGGGGCAAAAACCTCGAGCTGAATCGGGGAGTTCGGAGCAACCGAGACGACCCGGGAGCCGTCGCCCTCCGAGCCGTTCAGGAACAAAACATTCTCCCGGTCACCCAGGCCAACGTTCGTGTTCCCGAGCAAACTCGCCAGAGCAGGATCCAGGTAGGTGAAACCATCGGTGATCGTCACGGTACCATTCGGGCTTGAGAGAGTAACGTCCACAACTCCGGTTCCGGCCGGAGTCCGCACGACAACTCGATCCCCTCGAATCTCCAGAACCGTTGCCGCAACGCCATCCAGCTCAACCGTCGTATCAGGTGTGAAACCACACCCAAGAATATTGACGTGGGTGTCCCCGCCCTCGGACCCGGAGTTCGGCAAAACAGAAGTGACGGAGCCAGCAGAAGGAGTCAGGGTCGCTACGTGGAAGATGCCCTCCCGGACCTGACCATTATTGTTCAAGTCCTGGTTCCCATGCGCCTCCTCATCGATGAAAAATCCGATTCGGACACCCGAACCATCCATCCGAGACCGGGCAAAAAGACTATCCGGACCGACCTGAAGACCGAGGTTCGTAAGATCACACCTCGTGCGATCAAACACGTGAAGCGCCCGATCAAGCTGATCTCCATCCCCGTTCAGATCCATCACGACAAAGTCCTCCCGCACCAAGAACGCGACGAATACATCGGTCACCAGCGGAAGCTGGGCAACGTACGGGATCTGCAAATCGTGCAGCCGATCCGTCCCTGCGTCGTAGACGTGGAGAATCTCGTCGTCCGTATCCCCATCGCCATTGAGGTCGGTTGCAGCTTGATCGTTCTCCGAGACATTTGCGGTGATGAGGTTTCCCTGCAAGAACGGAAACCGGAAAAGGGCAATCTCAAGGTTACGAACCTCGTCGGTTGCAGGATCAAAGATGTGCAACACACGATCCAGTGTGTCCAGGTCTCCGTTGAGATCCGTACCCTGTCTGGTTTCCGAAACGAGAAAACACCCGAGGTCCGGAGAAAGTAGGGGCGCATCGGCCCCGACACTTCCCCCGGTGGCCAGACCGAGATTCGACACGGTGCCCGTCACCGCATCGCGATGATGGAGGACAGCATCTGTAGCGTCCCCATCGCCGTTGAGATCGACCCCAAAATGCTCCTCTTCGCTGACGCCAAACAGAAGACGCCCAAGCGCAGGCCTCAACCTCGTCGCCGAAAAAGAAAGAGCCAGACCAACGTTCGTCACGGTTCCCGTCGAGGCTTCAAAGGAATGCAACACGTCATCCGTTACATCGCCATCTCCGTTCAGATCCGTCATTCCCTGTTCTGGTTCGCCCACCACGAGATGAACAAAACCACCTTCGACAGAAAAAGCGCTCGGGAACGAAAGGGTGAGCCCCAGATTCGTGACCTGCTGGGTCGAGTGATCGTAAACCATGAGGACCCGGTCCACGAGATCCCCATCCCCGTTCATATCAGCACCCTGGTCCGGCTCGTAAGCCGTCACCGAAACCAGGTCGCCGTCACTCAACAGAAAAGATCCATTAAAGGTGGTTTCCGTGATCGCAAATCCCAGATTCGTGACCTGCTGAGTGTCCAGATCGTAGACGGATGGAACGACGTCCGTCATATCTCCATCGCCGTTCAGATCCGCACCCTTGTCATCTTCGCAAACGGCGATGACAACCAGGGAACCAGCGATCACGGGCACCGGCCAGTTACCGGAACCGGAAGGAGGTTGTCTTGCGGGCATCGAACCAAGAACCGTGATCGAACCCGACTCGCACACATGCGGAACCAGGTCGAGCTGATCTCCATCACCCGTGAGGTCGAGACCCACATCGTTCTCGTTCACGAGAATCACCGCCCGGTTCCCATCGGTCACCACGGAGTATTCCGTCACCAGCCCCAGGTTCGTGACCTGTCCCGTCAGCCCATCGAAAACATGGACGACATCATCTTGCCTGACTTCACCATCTCCGCTGAGGTCAACCCCCTCATAGAGCTCAAACACGCGAAAGTAGAAGGAGTCACCCGCGGCAGCCACATCCTTCGCCGTATTGAGAAGAACATTCTGCACGCTGATCGAGGCCCCTCGGGAAGATCGGGATGGAGTTTGCGCCCATCCGACCCCGGAACAAACGACCACACAGAACAAAGCCGCCGTTCCCAATCGAAGAAGATGAAACTGACCCATGTGAATGCCCTTTCTCTCGATGCTTGACCGGGAAGACAAATACGTCCCACGGCATCCCTCTCCTCAATGACCGACATGGTACCCAAAAACCGAAGCAGGCGCACGTCTCGCGATCACAAACGACCCAACTTCTACTCCCTCGATCGAGCCTTCGGGAAACCAGAGCACCTAGGCCCGCCGATCCAGGGGTCTTGTCAGGCCCCTATCCACGGCCCATCCAAAACCCTGCAAGGGTAGAGCTTGCTCAGACAACCTCACCCCCTATCATGGTCGTGACCCTGATCAACCGGATCTTAACGAACTCAACACGAGGCAACCTTGGCCGATTTTGACAGATCATCCCGAAAACGCCTGAACCGTCACGCGACCCGTTTCTACACCGGCGAGACCCTGTTTGCGCGTCTTGGCCGGGCTGTTTGCGAGGCTGAGGCCATTTCGCGAAAGGAGTTCTTCGAGACCTGGGAAGTTGCGCGTCGGGTTCGCAAACGCCTCGGTGGTCAGCCGGTTTTCGAGCTCGCAGCAGGACACGGGCTTCTCGCGATGTTGATGATCATCCTCGACGATTCGATCCCAACCGCGACTTGCGTGGACAAAACCATGCCGCTTTCCCACGAACGACTCACCGCATCCCTTGAGAAGACATGGCCCCGCCTTGCGGGAAGGGTGACCTTCCGAGAATGTCCTGTCGCTCAGGTCGAGCTCCCGCCGGAAGCGATGGTTGTTTCAGTTCACGGATGTGGAACGCTGACCGACGAGATCCTCCGCCTCGCCGTCTCCGCCCGCTGCCCTGTCGCCGTTCTCCCCTGCTGTCATGATCTCAGCAAATGCGAGGACGGCGGTCTTCGAGGCTGGATGGAACCGACTCTGGCCATCGACGCAAACCGGGCGGCCCGACTCTCTCTCAGCAACTACCGTGTCGTAGCGACGACGATTCCAGAAGACATCACGCCGCGAAACCGTCTTCTGATCGGATGGCCCCGTTAGCGAAGCGAAGCTAGCCGGATCGTTTCACCAGCTTGGCGGAAATCACTCCCACGCAACCGTGCTCATCCCCCGGCTCCTTGCGACAACTCTCCTGCAAGCTGGTAAAGACCCCCTCCGGATGCAAGTGGTAGTACCTGACCAACCGGCGCTCGAGCCCTGCTGGCGCCTCGTCCAGCACATCAAACCCGAACATCCGGCGCCCCGGCGCTTCCTTCTCATGGGTTCGAACGATCATCAGAAAAACACCCGAAGGAGCCAACACCCGCTCGACCTCCGCAAAGGAACGCCCCACGCTCTCCACCACGTCCAGGGCATTCAAAGAGCAAACAAAATCAAACGCCCCATCCGGAAACGGAATTTCCTCGCCGCAACCCGCGACATAGTTCATGGCCTGATTGCGGCACCCGAGTCGACCGTAGTCGATCGCCAGCGGATCAAGACCGACCCGAACCAACGCTCCATCCGCCCACTCGAGGCTACCCCGGGGACCGCACCCAAGGTCCAGGATTTTCTTGCCGGAAAAGTCCGCGCGGCGGAAACCGAAATGATCGGTATAGACCGTCTCGTAGTGATCATTGCGGAAGGTTCCTTCCACGTTGAGCCGCTCAACCCAGTAGGCTAGCTGCCTCTCCCGTTTCATTCTGGTCATTCCCTTGTGCATAACCTGTTCATCGGTCCACCCAGGCCCGGTCTGAAGCCCCTTCCCACTCCTCTCTTTTCTCGAGCCCGTCCGTGGGTTAGAGTGCACAAATGGGAACCAACGAAGGAGAGCTCGAAAAGAGCGACGTATCGGCCGTCCTGCTCACGACCGGGGAAGAGTTCACCGAGCGTGCGGTGGATAGCATCCGGCGCCAGAGTCTACCGTGTCATCAGATCATTCGGGTTGATGAATCGATCCGCCCTTTCCACCGTGCCCTCAACCATGGGGCCGCAAGGGTCAAGACCAACTTCTTCGTCCAGGTTGACGCGGACATGATCCTCGATGAGTTTTGTTTTCGCGATCTTCGAAGCAACATGAAGACCGGGGTCGGCATTACCTCCGGAGCCCTTCGTGATCCCATGCTCGGCCGAATCAACTGCGTGAAGATGTTTCGACGAGTTCTCTTCGACCTCGAGCAAACTCCCGACTCGATCTGCCCCGACACCGACTTCAGTCAGAACATTGCGAATCATGGCCTTCCCCATCTCCACGTCCTTCGCTTCAGGGGCGAGGCTCACACCTGGCACACATTTGGCGAGCATCGCCCCGATTACACACCTCAGTACACATTCAAGAAATTTCTCATCGCTGGAATGAGGATGCGTTTTCGAAGAAACATACGAGGGCTCATTCACGTTTTTTCGCGACTTCACCGGGCGACAGGGATCATTCCGCTCCTCGGACAAATCGCCATGGCACGGGGAATGTTCATCGATGAAAAACGGGATCGTCTGCATCCGAGCCCGGCGCATCACGAGGCCGACCTCCTTTACCAGTTCCTTGAAGGAGCCGACCGGGATGACGAAAAGGCCACCAAGATCGAACCTCTTCTCGCTGGATCTCCCGGCGAAATCTTCGCCTCCTTCTTCCAGCTTGGCGGGGAACTTGGACGGAGCAATCGAGGAACCATCTTCCGTCACATCATGGACGCACTTGGCAACTCGGAACACAAATTCGGCTGGATGGCAAAGACCGGCCTCTGCCGGGGCCTTCTGCCGGATCGTGAGCCAAAAGGCGACATCGCCAAAGAAAACGAAAGCTTTCTTGAATGGACAGACCAGGCTATTGCGCAGGACAGGATGCTCGGCTCGAGCTGACCGTCACCATGCCGGCCCACAACAGCGAGAAGTTCATCGCCATCGCGATCGAAAGTATCCTCCGTCAGAAGGATGTCGAGTTCGAGCTGGTGGTCCTTGACGATGCTTCCACCGACAGGACGGCGGAAATCGTCGAATCATTTCAGGATTCTCGAATCCGCCTGTTGAAGAACGCCAAGAAGAAAGGAATCGGCGGGTGCCACAACCGGATCCTCGCCGAAAGCAACGCTCCCTTTGTTGCTCACGTGGACTCGGACGACATCGTTCTCAGGGGAGCCTTCCGAAAGCTCATCGACAAGCTGAAGGAAAACCCGCGGCTTGGCCAGGTTCACTGTCACTATGTTGATGTCGATGAACGAGGTACGGCCTCCCTTCGGTCCGTCCTTTCCCGAACCAGAAGCTTTCTCGAGCGGAGGCCCCCGGGCAACGACTACAAAAAAGCTCTTTTCCATGGCTGCATCATCAATCACCTTCGCACCTATCGAAGGGAAGCTCTGCAAAGCGTCGGTCCCTTCAACGAGGAAATCCCCTACGATGTCGATTACGAGATGGCCTTGCGACTCGCCGACCCTTACGATCTGGATGTGGTGCCCGAGTTCCTCTATTGCTTTCGCATCCACAGGACAAATACTACCGAATCCCTCCAGTTCAAAAACCTTCGCTTTCTCTGGATCCGGATCGTCGTGTGGAGACACGTATGGCGGACCTATCCACGCCACTTCCTCCGCCGTCGACGGGTGGCCATGGCAAAATACATCATCATCCGCCTGGGGCAGATTCTCAGGATCCCGGGCTTTCGACGGCAAGATGCAGATGCAACAAACGGCAAAGATGATCCGAAAATAGAATGCCTTCCCCCCGGACTTCCCTCCCAGCTTCAATACGACCCGGTAGAGAATCTGGTGCGGGTGGTCCTGAAAGACACGGAGTCCTGATCGATCCAGCTCGCCCAGGAGAAGAACATCCACCTCCAGAAGGAGAACACGCTGCAAGATTCCCCGGTCAAGACGCTTCCCCGGCATGCCGTAGGGCCCGTTTGACCGCCATCACAACGAGATCGATGTCCTCCCCCGAAAGATCAGGATAGAGAGGTAGAGTAACCTCCCTTTTCCCGATCTCTTCCGTCAATGGAAGTAGACCTTCCCTGGTCATCCCCTCCTCCCGATAGGAATGCAACAAATGAACCGGAGGATAGTGGATACTCGTCTGGATTCCATCGGAAGCGAGAAAATCCATGAACTTTGACCGGGAAAGGGTTTTATCGAGAAGAACGGGAAAGATGTGAGCCGCAGAGATCCCACGGTGATTCGCATGAGGAAGAGAGATTCCGTCGACTCCATCCAGACGCTCCCGGTACTCTTTCATCACGGCTCTTCGACGCCCATTGTTCTCGTCTAGCTTTCCCAGCTGGACGAGACCCAGAGCGGATCGCATCTCATCCAGGCGATAGTTGAATCCCAACCCGATGACATCGTAAGACCGGTTTTCTCCGGCGCTTTTTGTTGTCTGTTGATGACGATCCAGGGTCTGTCTCGTCATGCCATGGCATCGGAGGAGACGGATCTTCTCGGCGACATCATCCCGGCCGGTAACGACCATCCCCCCTTCTCCAGTTGCGAGGTTCTTGTTGGAAAAGAAGCTAAAGCATCCAAGATCACCGAGGGTACCGATCTTCTGTCCATCCAGAGAAGATCCCGGGGCGTGGGAGGCGTCCTCGAGGAGGAAAATCCCGCGATCTTTCGAGAGCTTCCGGATGGACGGCATGTCGCAGGGATGTCCTCCGAAATGCATGACCAGAATGGCTCGTGTCTTTCTGGTGATGCGATGGGCGATGGAACCCGGCGATAGGCCAAAGTCCGATTCGCTCTGGACATCGGCAAAGACGGGGATGCCTCCCCAGTAGCGGACCGCATTGCAGGTAGCGACAAATGTCAGGGAGGGAACGATGACTTCCTCCCCCGGCTTCAAGCCAAGAGCCAACAGGCCAAGATGAAGTGCTGCGGTTCCGCTCGAGACCGCGACCGCGTTTCGCACTCCAAGATACCTGGCAAACTCCTTCTCGAACTCGCGGGTGACTTCCCCCTGGGTCAGCCATTTTGATTGCAGAACCTTGGCGACGGCCTCGATTTCTTCCGGGCCGTAGTCGAGATCACAGAGAGGAACCCGCCAGCTCAACCGCGCTCTCCGGTAAGGAACCAGGCGGACTCCTGCTTGAAATCTTCCTGGGCTTGCTGATAGTCCTCCGGTCTTCCCACGTCACGAAAGTATCCGTCAAACTTGTAGGCGCCCACCTTCTCTCCCATAGAAATCAAGCGGTCAATGAGGGTCGGGAAATCCATCGCGGTGTTTTCGGGAACAAGATCAAGGATCCTTGGCTCCGCCATGTAGATTCCCATATTCGCCAGGTAGGGGCGCACCGGTTTTTCCTCAAAGCTCCCGATGAGGCCCTCCCCGTTCATTTCCACGACTCCCAGATCAACCGACCATTCCCGCTGGTGCACGGCAAGAGTCAGGGCTGAACCGAGATTCCGGTGAAAGGCGGCGAACCCGGCAAAGTTCAGAGTTGTCAGGACATCTCCGTTACAGACGAGAAAGCGATCGCTCTGTTGACTCATCAAGCCGAGAGGGCCCGCGGTCCCGAGAGGAGATTGCTCGCGCTGATAGTTGACCGTAAGACCAAAGGAAGAACCGTCACCGATATAGTCCTCGAGTAAATTGCCTCGATGGCCGACGGCAAGGGTAATTTCACTTACCCCATCTCGGCGCAATTGCTGCAGGAGAAGACTGATCATCGGGGTCTTCTCGAGCGGGATGAGAGGCTTGGGGACAGATCGAGTATAGGGCAAAAGACGGGTCCCCTTCCCGCCAGCGAGAATGACCGCGTGTCGAACACAAGATCTGTCTCCGTCCTGTTTGGAGCCGGACCCTTTTTGATTTCTTATGGAGCCTGGTTTCGTTGTTTCACACCGAATACTGGTTGCGGGGAAAAAGGGACAGATGCTCTTCGATCCAGCGGATCGTTTCCTTGAGACCGTCGTCCAGAGACACGCGAGGCTCCCAATTGAGAATCCGCCCGGCCTTGCTGTTGTTGGCTCGAAGCCGCAGGACCTCACTCTCCTTCGGTCGTTCTCGTTCGGGATCCTCCTGAAGATCGGGAGACTTCCCCATGTGGCCAAAGATCCGACGGGCGATGTCACCGACCGAGATCTCGTCATTGGAGCCGAGATGGATGACCTCACCGATCGCGTCCTCCAAGGACCCGGCCCGAATCAATCCGTCCACCGTATCCGTGACATACGTGTAGTCTCTCGTGGGAGTCGTACTGCCGAGTTTAATCCGATCGGAAACGAGAGCCTGGGAGATAATCGTTGGAATCAGGGCCCGTGCGGATTGCCGGGGTCCGAAGGTGTTGAAAGGACGCACGGTGGTCGCGGGAATTCCGAAGGAGCGCCGAAAACTTTCCACCAGCGCCTCGGCTCCGATCTTGCTCGCCGAATAGGGAGACTGAGCTTGCAGCGGGTGCTCCTCGACGATCGACTCCATGACGCCGGTACCATAGACCTCGCTGGTCGATGTGTGAACAAGCCGTTCCACTTCCAGATCACGAGCCGCCAGAAGCACATTCAGCGTTCCGGTCACGTTCGTCTGCACGACCTCGGCCGGTCGGAGATAGGAATAGGGAATACCAATGAGAGCTCCCAGATGAAAGATGTGACTGCACCCTCGACTGGCATCGCGGACGGAAGAGGCATCTCGAAGATCTCCGGCGACAACCTCGATGTTGTCTCGCTTTGAAGCCGGAAGATGAACGAGGTTTCCCTCATCAAACCTGGAGGTATAGCGAATGAAGGCCCGAACCGATGCGCAGGTATCAACGAGCCTTTCGACAAGATGGCTACCGATGAAGCCCCCAGCGCCCGTCACGAGAACTCGAGCCTGGTCGAGAGATGCCCCTGCTGCGCTGTTCACTCCATCATCCTTTTTATCCCGGTGGCCGGTCCTCCCGCGGGGGAACCCCTGATCAATTCCTCGGGAGCCCACTATACGAAATCCCTCCGGGAGAGGCGAGGAGAACAATGCCGCATCTCCCGGAGCGACATTTTGAGCAGTTCTTGGGCCTGATGGGCGAATTCGGCAAATACGTCGAGACTTTGGCTGCTCCCACGGAACGGTAAACACAGGGGTCGGAGCTTCTGCCACCGACGTCTTTTTTGTCAATGGATCGCCCGGAAATGATCAAGCGGTATCATCATGATGCCCCAGTGAGTTCGTCAGTGCGGTCCGGAGAGAGAAGAGAAAATTGGAAAGTGACAATTAGGAATTGGAAATTCAAAAATAGTACGGACTATCGGTGACTACCGGTTTTTTGAGCGATAACCTTTACTCTTGACGCCGCTCCACAAGGCCCATCGACGGCAAATTACGTTCTTTATGTCTGGACAGGTTCTCCAGTCCAGCGCGGGAATATCGAAGCGGGAGATATCGTTGGATGCATGGTCAACCCAACGCCGTTTTCGCGGACTTTGAACCCTCAGCCTTTCCGTTGTGTGAGAAGCCCTGTGATTCCTAGCGCTATTTGCCGAGGTGTCGTTGAAAAAGCTGGTCCAGCGACAGTGCCCTGGACCCGAATCTTCAGGCGTGGATTTCAGCAGCCCGCGGTATACACGTTCCAAGGGCTCATCCAGGACCTTGGAGCGGGCAACGCGACGGGCTATTCTGGCAATGGTTCGCTGGGAAGCATGCGAACTACTAGACAATATGGAACACACCGTTCCCATCCGCAAGGTCGCGGGTTACGGTCCTGTTAGCGTTAATTAACCGGATCGCAGAGCTGCATACGGAGGGAACGGTGATATGAACGAGTCTAGCAGAAACGAGATCGCGTGGGTGGGCCTGGATGCCCACAAGGAGACGATCGCGGTGGCGATGTTCCTCGATAATAGCCGCCAACCGAAGGAGTGGGAGATCAACCATACGGCTGTCACGGTGAGGAACCTTGCTAGAAAACTCCGGAAGCTAGCTGGAGATAGAGAAGTTCGCTGCTGTTACGAGGCGGGCCCTCTCGGATTCACTCTTCAGCGAAAGCTTCAGGAAGGCCCTCAAGGCATCGTGTGTGAGGTGATCGCTCCTTCGTTGATTCCAAACTGTCCGGGAGATCGAGTCAAGACGGATCGTCGAGATGCATTGAAACTGGCGATCCAACTTCGCGCTGGAGCTTTGACTGAGGTGCGTCCTCCGACAAGAGAAGAGGAAGCAGTTCGTGATTTGTGTCGATGTCGAGAGGATGCGGTTGAGGATAGGAAGCGAGCTCGAAACCGTGTACAGAAATTCTTGCTGCGTCGCGAGCATACTTGGACCCAAGGTTCTCGTTGGACTCAGAAGTTTCATAGGTGGCTTCGGTCTTTGAAGTTTGAACAGGCGGCTGATCAGACGATTTTCGACGACTACTTGCGTGCTGTAGAGATTGCCGAAGACCGAGTCGAAAGACTGACCAAGGAGGTTTCCGAGATTTCCCAAAGTGAGCCATATGGCAAGCCCGTGGGCTGGCTGCGCTGTTTTCGGGGAATCGATACGGTGATAGCGATGACCGTCGTAACGGAGCTTCATGGATTTGAGCGTTTTCGATCGGCTCGTGAGCTGATGAGCTACCTCGGATTAACCCCGTCAGAGTCAAGTAGCGGACAATCAACCAGTCGTGGAGGAATTACCAAAACCGGAAACGGCCACGTGCGACGGATGCTTGTCGAGGCAGCTCATTGTCAACGAAATCGCCCCACGATAGGACGTGCCCTGAAGGGGCGTCGAAAAGACCAGCCCGAATGGGTTATCTCGGTCGCCGATCGTGCAATGACACGACTCCATGGCAAGTTCTCAAAACTCAAACGAAGAAAACATCCCAATAAAGCCGTCACTGCAGTAGCCAGGGAACTGGCTGGATTTCTTTGGGCCGTGCTGTCTAAGAAGCCCTCGTTGGAAGACGGTCCGACAGCTGCATCAGCAGTCTAGACGTCAAGATTGAATTCTAAGAAGAAGAAAAGAAGAGGCTTTGGAGGGAAAAAGAAAGCGTGAATGAGGAGTTCTGAGCGCCGGATGAGTCGAGGCACGAAACGGAGAAATCCGCGAGACTGCTATGCGATACGGAGAGTCATCTCCGGAACTCGCGAACCTAGAGAGCGGCTCCTCCCGACGAAGAACTGTCATGCGGCACTGCCCAGCCTTGGGTAACCCGCGAATATCAGAGTGACTCGTCGTCGAAGCGCCCTTGCTCGTCCGTCGCTTAAATCTCCTCAAACCGCTACGATCAAAGAAGAAAGCAAGAAACAAAAAAAACATGGATGGGACGTAGACAAGGTGTGTTCCATATCAGCAGTAGGCGGAGACTCCAGCGAACTCGGAGGGGTGGCCTACGGGTGGAGCCAGTTCAGCAGCGAGGCGATTTTCGATCCAGGCAACGCTCCCATTCTCGGCCTCCTTGTCAGTGACGTGGTGCGGAACGGAACGACCTTCCGAAGCGGTCGGCCCCTCATTCCCCAGGGATCACGGGTCGCTGTCATCGACCCCACAGTTCGATAGCCTCGGCCGTCAAGACTCAGAAAAGACAACAGAAGATTCCGCCAATGGACTGGCCGGGATATTTGGAGATATCAAATGAACGCAACATCGACCTTATTCGCAATCTTCGCTCGATCCGCCATCTTCCTCTTGATTCTCGGCGCGGTGTCACCGAGCGTCGCCCAACCCAATCTGGGCGGGCCCGGAAGCGTCTTGATCTACCCTGTATTTGATGCGAGACCGGGAATAAGAACCTGTATTTCCGTTACCAATACGAATCAATCCTACGTCAGGTGTGGACATGGATTTCGAGAGGGAGACATTTGTCTCTTCTATTACTACTTCTCGGCCACGACTTGCACCGTCTTTGACAGAACAGAAGAGCTCTCACCCGGGGACACCGTGACCGTCGTCGTCGACCAGCACAATCCAAACTTTGTGAACGGCTTCCTTGTCATTCAGGCCACAGACCCGGCGACCCAGTTGCCCATCGATTTCGACTTCCTCACCGGAAGCGCAACCATCGCTTCCGCGACTGCCCAGGGAGCCCTCGACAACGGGAAATGGACCTATCTTGCCTACGCCTTTGAAGGGATTGCGGCCAACCCGAATGGGAGCGACGATTGTGGCCGGAAGATTGTCACCATGACGAGCAATTTCAATTTCGATGGGACTGACTACACGACATTCCCGGACGAGGTGATCCTCGAACACTTCGAAGGAGAGGGAACTCCTCTGACCCAGCCGGGGAACTACAAGGGGACTCTCTATCTGATGAACTCCAGCAGATTGACTGCCAATGTGAGCATGGCCGCTTGGAACAACAACTCGGTACCGGTAACGAGAAATTTTTCAACTTCCCCGTGTCTTGAGGAATATCAGCTGACTGATCTCTCTCCCGCACTGACCCAGGTAAATCTGGCGGTCGGCTACAATCCTTCCGAACTCCGGGGAATCTCAACCGGCTGGCTCCGCCTCAACTCGACCTCGCCCCAAGCCGGTCTTCTGGGAGTGTATCGAGAGAGGCTTGCGGCTGGTGCGGCACGATATATTGCGGGTCGTGCTCTCTCGATTCGAGGATCACGAGCAGTCACACTGACCCTCGGTCCTTGACGACAAGGGCAGTCATTGCTTTATCGAAGCCCATCAAGATAGCGAACAAACTCTTGTTGAACAACATCGAGGTCGTGGCCTCCAAATGCGCTATCCATCGCTTCCTTGCCGGACATCCCTTCCATCAGTTTCTCGAACAGGTGTTCAAAAATGCCCTCGCTCTTGCGGCCGCCGTGTCGAAGAAAGTGAATAAATGCCCAGCCTTGAGCATAATTGATGGACGCGTTGGCATAAAACTCGCGAGGTCCATAATCAAGAAAACGCTTCAGTGGAACCAGCTTCGAACTGAAAGGGCGGAGACTCTCAACTCTCCTCATATCAACCTGCCCTTCGGCCCACTCTCCCCTCTCAATCCTGGCCAGCTCATAGTACTCGGCAAGCCCCTCGTTGAACCAGCGAGGGGCGTCTTCAACCAGCTGATCAAGATACTGGTGAAACGCTTCGTGGCGAACGGTTCGCATCATGGAATCCCGGTCCGGAAGATTCCAGATCAGAAGCTGCTTCAACATGGGACTGTAGAGACCAGCGCTATGGACCGGCACGCTCCCCATCGTTCCTTCGGCATGGGCGGAGTACCCAGCTTCTCCCGAAAACAAGTAGACGGTGAATTTGCGCTTTTCGAGCCCCCTTACCGCCTGGAGATGAATCGTGTAGCCTCGGTACGACTCCTCAAGAATCTTTGACGCCTCGATGCATGTCTGTCGATCGATATCGGAGAAGATGCGATAGTTTCGCGAATCATACCGGTGAACCTTGGTCCAGTTGGGGCCCCTGAGCGCCTTGACCAGAAGTTGATTCAACCCTTCGAGGTGGGAAGAGACAAGAGACCGTAAAAGAGCGCCATCGACGATCTCTTTGGCCTCTTCGGGTCGCCCGTGCAACAGAAGTTGGGTCGCGAGAGCGGCGTGGACGCCAGGGTCGTCGATCGCCTCGGGCAAAATGGCCCGGTACTCAACAATCGATTCCTCCCTCTTTCCGAGGGCGGAGAAAAGTGCCGCCCGGCGCAACCTCGCCTCGAGAAAACTCGGATTGAGCTGGCACACGCGTTCACAATAGATCAGCGCATCCCGGTTGTTTTCGAGCTCCATGTGGAAAAGAGCAAGAAAGAAGTTGCGAACGTCTTCAGGAAGATCCCCATCCTCAAGGCCGTTAACATACTCAATTCCTTGCCGGCATTCCTGCTGGTCAAGAAACGACCTGGCACGCACAAAAGAATGGGATCGTTGAACCTTCAGATCTCCGGGATAGGCTGGTCGGGAATCCGTTTCACCTGCGCTAATCGTGGGTTCAGGTTTTTCAAGGAGCCATCGAGGAAGGTCTTGATCAACTCGATACGTCTCTCTGAATTTTTTCCTCGTTGCCTGCATCGCTTCATCTAAAAGCCCCTGGATCCAGGCCGGCGCAATTTTCCCCTGGATCGTGATCTCGGTAAACTCTCCGAGTCCGATGAAACCCGCTCGCCCATAGAGAGACTTTGGCTTTCCCGAAAAGAGGATCCTGCGCCGATTGTAATAAGCACCGACATCGCTCTTGCCAACCGAGACTTTGACGGCGTAGGATTTGCCGAGTTTTGCCGGAGAGGATTCCTTCTCGGCAACAATCTTGCTGTCGTCTCCCTTGATGTAGATGATGCGTGACGGAAGCCATTTCACCTGATTCCCCACGGTGATCTTGGGATACCCGAGAGTCACCTGAAAAGCATAATCCCCATCGACCCCCGCAAGAAGTAGGGGAACCCGAGAAGAGCTCGTGTATCGAGCATTCCCCCCATAATCCTTCCCTCTGATCTCAAGAGAATAGGGCCCCGAAAAGACCGCGGGATGCAGGTGAACCTCACCGCGCTTTGGACGCTTCCCATCCCCCCCGACAAAATCCTGGAGCTTCCCCGGCGTATAGCGAAGCTTGATTTCACCGGTTCCAGGTCGATATGACTTCAACTCCCCGGAGACCAGGTTCTTGGGATCCGGGGCCGGATGGGCGAGACCAAAGGCGCAACGAGTCATGTCTTCGACGATTTCCGTCAGACGAATACGAACGTACGCCTTGCCTTTGTGAGCTTCCAGGGTTTCATCCAGGAGAAGTCGAGCGGCCTTCCACCGGCTCCGCCCCATGAGTACCCTACATTTCTCCAGACTCGCTTCAAACTCGACGGCTGTTGGTTCAGCCGCAAGACCCGGCATGGAGACATGGAAATAAAGATACGCGATTCCAAGGAATGCAAGAAGAAAGAGAGATCGTGACGCCAAAGTAACCCTCCTATTCTCAGAGACTCAGCGAAGCCCTGAATATAACGAGGAATACTCACGTTGGGAACAAGAGTTCCGGCGATAGACCCGAAAAGAAGTTCCTCAATTCGCTTGCTGTCTCGGGCTAGAGATTCTCCGGGGACACCGAGATATCCATTCTCGTTGATCCACCAGGCTCACCTCGTGTGCCCGTCTCCGCGAACCAGATAGCGCTGGGTCGTTAGCTCCTCGAGCCCCATGGGGCCGTAGGCGTGAATCCTTGAGGTGCTGATCCCGATCTCCGCCCCGAGGCCGAGCTGAAAGCCGTCGTTGAACCGTGTCGAGGCATTGATCAGAACGCAAGAACTGTGAACTCGCCGGGCGAAGAACTCCTGATGATCTTCACTTCGGGAAAGGATGACATCGGTATGATTCGATCCATATTCGTTGATATGGTCGATAGCACCAGGGAGGCCGGAAACCACACGAATCGCTACGATCAAGTCGAGAAACTCGCGGCCCCAATCCTCCGGGGAAGCCGGCACCGCCGTAGAACCAAAACCCAACACCTGAGCATCCCCTCGAACCTCGACTCCCTCCCTTGCAAAACGATCTAACAGACGAGGAACAATCTTCGGGGCGATCGCTTGATGAACCAGAATCGCCTCCGCAGAGTTGCACGTCGCCGGAGCCGATGTCTTCGCGGTAACGCACACCGAAATGGCACTCTCCACATCAACATCTTCATCGACATAGATGTGACAGACCCCGTGAAAATGCTGAACCGTGGGGATTCGCGAGTACTCATGAACAAACCGAATCAGCTCGCTCCCGCCTCGTGGAATGACGAGATCAATGCATTGATCTTCGGCAAGAAGGTCCATCAACTGAGAACGATCGGAGAAGGTCAAACAATGGAGGGAGGCCTCTGGTAGATCGCAGCAGCGAAGGGATTCGGAAATAAGAGCAGCAAGAGCCCGATTGGAATGATGGGCTTCTTTCCCTCCCTTCAAGAGACACGCATTACCCGCCTTGAAGCAAAGAGCAAACGCGTCCACCGTAACATTGGGGCGTGCCTCGTAGATCATGAGAATCACCCCGAGCGGACAGCGCACCTTCTTCACGTTCAAACCACTGGGAACCGAAATATCTTTGGTGACAGTCCCCACTGGATCTTCCAGTGCCGCCACTGATCGCACGCCCGCCGCCATCTGGCGAATCGAAGCCTCGTCAAGAGCCAAGCGCTGCAGTTTCGCTTGCCCAAGACCAACTGACTTCGCCGCCTCAAGGTCTTTCTGATTCGCGGACAGGATGGACGGAAGCCGCCCCTCGATTCGATCAGCAAGATCAAGAAGGCAACGATTCTTGATCTCTGTTGAAACGTGAGCAAGCTCTCGCGACGCTTGAAGCGCCGAACGAGCCATCGAAGTAGCCGAGATCATCGTATCGGACTCATCTACACTCATGACATCCTCTTCCATTACAAGACAACCAGGTCCTCGCGATGAACGATCGCACTGATGTACTCATACCCCAGAACCTCCTTGAACTCGGAGGCCTGGCGCCCTTGCATCCTGCGAATTTCTTCGGATCCGTACGAAGTAAGACCAACCGCAACCACCCCTCCATCCAGCCCGCAGATGTCGACTCGAGCTCCCATTGAGAATAGCTCCCGCACTTCGACCAACCCGGACGGAAGAAGGCTTGCTCCATTCTGAATGATCGCCTTCTTTGCTCCATCGTCAACCACAAGTGCACCGAGGCTTCGGCTCCGAACCGCAATCCACCTCTTTCTTGAAGCGATGCGAGAAGGGCGAGGGACAAAGAACGTGCCGTGTGGATCACCCGCCACAATCCGAGAAAGAAGACCAGGTTCTCTCCCGCTTGCAATTACCGTGGGAACTCCCCAATCAGTGGCAAGCCTCGCCGCGGAGATTTTGGCCCCCATGCCTCCAACCCCCGATTCACTCCGTTCCGAGCTCACATGAACCGAGACATCTTCGTCCGGTTCAACCCGCTCCAGAACGGGACCCTTTCCCCTCTCCTTGAGAACCCCGGGAACCCGACTGAAAAGAACGAGAAGGTCGGCTGAAACCAGACTCGTGACGAGTGCAGCCAGGTGATCGTTGTCTCCCACCTTGCTCTCATCGTCAGACAGCGCATCGTTCTCGTTGATAATGGGGACAACTCCATTCTGGAGCAATGTCGAGAGAGTATGTCTCGCCGATACGAAACGACGTCGATTCTCCACATCCTCCGCCGTCAAGAGAAGCTGGGCAACGGAAAGACCATGTTCCTGAAAGAACCGGGAAAAGATCGAAAGAAGACGAGGTTGACCAATCGAAGCCGCAGTCTGCCGCTCCACAACTCGAACCGGTGGGCTAGTAGCGCCCATCGCTCGATATCCCGCAGCGACCGCCCCCGAAACGACGAGCACCGGCTCCAGATTCGCTAGGCGAAGCTCGGCTACTTCATCAACGAGACGGGCTATGACGCCAAGCTGCAATCGCCCCCCGTCCGCAATCACCGCACTCCCGACCTTGATGACTGGACGCCGGACGGAGCAAGAGCTCTCTCGATTCATGGATGCGCGACCAGGCTTCCCAGGTATTGAACTATCTTGTGCCACTGCTCTTTCCAAACCACTGCTCAAGACGACTCTGAGCGAACCTCTGCTGTCGTTGAGTTCCGGTCGCTACGAAGACCGTATCGTCGCCAGCGAGTGTCCCGACAATTGACGGGTCTTTCTTACTGTCAATATGCACCGCTACTGCCTGAGCCTGCCCCACCCCGGTTCGAACAACCATGAGATTCGGCCCGCACACCTCGCAAGACAGAACAAAGCCTCGATACTCAACCGCGCCCTGGTACGGGGCCACAGGTACGATGTATCGCCCCCCCTCCTTCTTGATGCCAAGCTCCGCCAGATCTCGACTGAGCGTCGATTGATCGATGCCCACCCCCTCCTCTTTCAAAGCGGATAGGAGCCCGGACTGTCCCGTCATGGTTCCGGTTGAGACCAAGCGACGAATTGCGACCTGTCGTGTCTTTTTATCAGCCATTCCATCACAATTGCATATTATGCCACATATATCAACATAATATGTAAATATCAATCAAATCAGGGAGACTCATCTTTTCCCGGCGAACCCCTTGAGTGAGGAGGAAGACTGACCTTTCACACTTCGAATGCCTATTTCCGGGGCCTCAACGCCCCTTCGAACCGTTACGGATTACCCACGTTAGGCATCTACCTGAGATAAGTCCGGCCTCCCAACAAACAAGACAGGCTTGCACACAACCTTATTTTGGCTTAGGATTTACAGTCCGCAGCCAAAAGGTCCGCGAGTCGTGAGATGGGAATTCCATCTGGGTAGGATCCAAAAGGAATTTCAGGGTTCACCACTCGGGGCTTTCCAAATCAACAAGGAGGTGTGAAATCATGTTCTCAGACCGCTCAGGAGCACCGGCACATCGGCACTCCCGGGTCGCTCGTGCGGCCCTCGTAGTCTTCTTCAGTCTGGCCCTTTTCCCGACGCTGGCCGCCGCGCAACATTCCATTGCCCGGCAGTGGAATGACCTCCTTCTGGGAGCCATCCGGGTTGACTTCGCACGCCCAACGGTGCATGCCCGCAATCTATTCCACACTTCGATTGCCATGTGGGACGGCTGGGCTGCCTATGACCTGGATTCACGGGGTTACCTGACCACCGAAAAGCACACGGCGGTCGATGTTGCCGCAGCGCGCGCAGAGACGATCAGCTTCGCCAGCTACCGGATTCTCTCCAGTCGATTCGCCACCTCCCCCGGATCGGTTGCGTCACTCCAGTCGTTCGACGACAAGATGGATAACCTTGGCTATGATCGCATGTTCGTCTCGACGGTAGGCGACGCGCCGGCGGCACTCGGAAATCGAATTGCAGCTACCGTACTCGCCTTTGGCGACGCGGACAACTCCAACGAGATGAACGACTACGCGAATCAGTTTTTCTCGGAAGTCAACGATCCGCTCCTTCCGGCTTTCCCGGGGAATCCCGACATCACCGATGCCAATCGCTGGCAACCCCTTGCCCTGGAGTTCACCAAGGATCAAGCCTGCAACCCGATCCCCGGTGGCTTCCCAGGATTCCTGGGCCCGGAGTGGGGACAGGTAACGTCCTTTGCTCTCGATGCTGCTGATCGGACCATCTATCAGCGCGATTCGTTCGATTACTGGGTCTTCCACGATCCCGGCGCACCCCCGTTGATCGGCACGGCTACCGACGAGGATTACAAAAAGGGCTTCGAGATGGTTGTTGCCTGGTCATCTCATCTGGATCCGAGTGATAACGTCATGATTGACATTTCACCGGCTTCCCTGGGCAATAGTCCACTCCCCGGCGTGAATGATGCGGACACTTACTATGATTTCTTCAACGGAGGAGACTCGGGGCAGGGCTATACATTGAACCCGGTCACGGGCATGCCTTACACCCCTCAAATGGTTCCTCGGGGAGACTATGGGCGAGTACTCGCCGAGTTCTGGGCCGACGGTCCGGACTCGGAAACTCCGCCAGGTCACTGGTTCGTGATTGCCAACGAGACGGTCTCGGACAACCCGGCCACGGTGAAATCAATTCGCGGTCAGGGCCCCGTCCTCGACGATCTGGAATGGGATGTGAAGCTCTACTTTGCTCTTGCCGGAGCAATGCATGATTGCGCCGTATCGGCCTGGGGCATCAAGGGCTGGTACGACTATATCCGTCCAGTCTCGGCGATCCGATACATGGCGGATCAAGGGCAATCCTCCAATCAACTCATGCCATCTTATGATCCGGACGGGATCCGACTTTACCCCGGACTGATCGAGCTCGTAACTCTTGCTAGCACGGCTCCAGGCGAACGGCATGAGCACCTTGCCGGAGAAGAAGACAAGATTGCCTTCTTTTCCTGGAGAGGCCCTGACTACATCACCAACCCGGAAACGGACGAAAGCGGGGTGGGCTGGATCCTTGCCGAAAATTGGTGGCCTTATCAACGCCCCAGCTTCGTGACACCTCCATTTGCAGGCTACATTTCGGGACACAGTACCTTCAGTCGCGCAGCCGCGGAGCTTCTCACCCGCTTCACCGGGTCACCGTATTTTCCAGGTGGAATCGGCGAATTCGTTTGCCCGATGAACGATTTCCTTGTGTTTGAAGACGGGCCGAGCATGGACATCACGTTGCAGTGGGCGTCCTACTATGACGCTTCTGACCAAACGAGTCTTTCCCGCATCTGGGGAGGAATCCATCCGCCAGCGGATGATCTTCCCGGTCGAATCATCGGAGAGAAAATCGGCAAGAAGGCGTTCCAAAAATCCCTTCTCTACTTCTCGAATCGAGCCACCGTTCCAACCACATCGGAATGGGGATTGATCCTGTTCGGCGCGTTGATGGTGCTTGTCGGCGGAGGAATGATCTGGCGTCGCATGTAGAAAACCTACTCTGTTGAGACCTGCCCCCAAAGAGCTCCGGATTGACTTCGGAGCTCTTTTTTTTGCCCCGCGCCAACTCTTGACGGAAATCAATCACTCGGAGCGCAACGGACTCCGTTCCGGAGGTTGATCGTGGGGCACGACACCGAGGAGCCGTCGAACCAAAAGGTTCACGAGAGGAACGCGATGCCGGAGCCAGCAGCGCAGTTCCACCGGCCGTGCACCAAGGCGCGCCTTCGGCTCGAGCGCCGTACGTCCAAACGAAATCGTCCGACAACCCCAGACCGTCGCCTGCTCGATCACCGCATGCAACAAGCGAAGGTAGATTGGAGCCCTTTGATTGCTCTCACGATCAAAGCCGATCAAATAACCGATCGCCTCCTTCCCGTCGCACAACACCGTGACAAACCCCACAACATCCTGACCTTGCCTGGCAACGAGACAGCGAAAGCGATCTCCCAGAGAAAGCGAAAGCGCGGGAAGATAATCGGGGGACGCGGTCACAAGTCGCACCTTCGCCTGGTCATTGATCGCACGATAAAGCCGATCCAGTGAAGGCGCGATCGACAGGATGTCATCGACCGGCTCAATGACACAACCGGCCCCCTGGAACTGATCGAACATGCGCCGGACTCCCTTCCGATATTTCGCCGTGAGGAGCCCCAAATAATCATCATGACTCCGACAATCCTCGGGGATCGAAAGAACCATGTTGGGATCGGTCTCAAGCGATCGATAGCTGAAACGCTCCAACGACTCGAGTCCCCCACTCGACACAGGGTCAAAGTCCTTGACGAGAATGAGATTCATCTGACCCGCAAGTCGTTCGGCCCGGCGAACCCGATACAGAACCTCGGCAACCGCGGGCCAGATCAGGGCGGGATCCTCTCCGACCGCAAAACAGACTCCGTGGTTACCCCACGAGAGAAGATTGCCACACACAAGGACCCGAGTCCGAAGCAACCCACCTCCGCTCCCGGCGGGTGGAGCCGGGGACGACGAGCCGGAATCCGGTGAACTCTTCAGATCCGCCGGCGAAAGTTCGACGATCTGCATGACGACGGCGGCGACCGGAGATGAATCGCGAAAAATCAACGCGTAACGACAGATGAGGTTGGATGGCGGAGCGCTCTCCAATGCGGCAAGATAGGATCGATCAAAAAAGAGGGACCCCGCCCTCGCCAGGTCATCCCATACAGAAGGAGGAAGAAAACCAATCCGATCCGCCAGGGCAAACTGAAAACCTGTTGGTCGATGGCGCTCCCGGTGACGGGCGCGAGCTGCAGCGATTTTCGAGACAAGGCGTCTTTCTTCAGTCATCGACCATCCTCAACGTTCTTGACGATATTTCGCGATGAATCAACTGCTTGCTAATGCAAGGAAGAGACAAGCGCCACCACGCAGGAGGCCAGGAAGATTCAAGATAATAACCGATCCACGACCCAGAACCCACCAGGGATCATCATCGCGATCAGCCCCCGCCCCATCACGAAGACCTCGACCAACCGGATTTGAGTGGACTTTTTCAGGAGTGATCGCTATCAACGCGACATGATCATCTCAACTCCACTTCGCGTTTTTTTTCTTGGCCTTTTCGTGATGCTTCCAGGTTGCATCTCTCTCGACGAACTCGAGAGGTCCTCCAAGCCCTTTCAAACGACCCGGGAAGCCCTGACCCGGATCATTGAATTCGAGATGGCGGACAAGGAGATTCCAGCCCTCTCCATCGCGCTCATCCAGGACCAAAGAGTCGTGTGGGCCGAAGGTTTTGGAGTCGAGAACCCGGCTACAAGGCGCCCCGCCACCTCCAAGACCGTTTACCGGATCGGCTCCGTCTCGAAGCTCTTTACCGACATCGGGATCATGCAACTTGTCGAACAAGGAAGGGTCGACCTCGACGCCCCCATCAACAATTACCTTCCCGATTTCCGGCCGAACCATCCTTCTCGACCACTGACCCTGAGGCAACTCATGTCCCATCGGAATTTTTGTTGCCGACCCACAAAAAGGCTCTCGACACAATCGAGGATGCGCGGTCGACCTCACCCTCTTCGATCGAAAAGATGGAAAGCCGGTGAACATGGTGGGTCTGTACGACGAGTTCACCGAACGGTCCTACCCCGACTACATGGGTGGAACCGAAAGGCAGCGCTACCACCGAGAGCTACTCCGCACCGCCATGGAAAAAGAGGGGTTTACGGTCTACGAGTACGAATGGTGGCACTTCGACCACAAGGGATGGGAACGCTACGCGATCGAAAACAAGACCTTCGAGGAACTCGGAGAGGAAAGATGATCTCTCGGTTTGCCTACCGAATGAACCCCAGCTCCAGCGCCAAAGCCTTGATCGCGGCGAAATCATCGTTCTCTGCCGGGATCAGACTTTTTCGCGGAAACGCACTCAGCAAATTCTCGTCCTTCATCCCGACCAGCGCGGTCTGAATTCTCTTCATGAAACCGTCTCCGAAGATCTCATCCAGATCCGGATGGGCGGTGAAGTTGTAGTCCGCATAAGTCGGGGTCTTCCAGATCACCCGGCACACTTCAGGATCGGTTGCACCTTCGGCAACCCGGCGATCGTAGGTCTTGTAACTCAGAGCACCGGCGTCATAGGTGCCTGCTTCAACGAGCTCGGCTGTCTTGTCATGATTGCCGGAAAACCCTACGTTGGAAAAGAACTCATCTGGAGTCATTTTGCCAAGGCTGCGGATGAAGCTCTCGGGCATCAGGCGACCCGATGTAGACGATTCAGAGCCAAACGAGAATTTCTTTCCCTTGAGAGCAGCCGGGAAGTCGTCTCCCTTTTCAAGTCCGGTCGCAGCGTTCGCAATAAAGTAGGAGAAATACTCCGGATCTTCCTCGCCCTGAGCAATCGCTTGAGCTCCGGGAACAGCAGCTCGAGCCTGCACGCCCGTGAGTCCACCGAACCAGGAAAGATGAATATCTCCGTTCCTGAACAGCTCGACCGAGTCGGAGTAGGTCGTAGCGTGGACGTACTCCACGGGAACGCCAAGCTCCTTGGAGAGGTAGTCAGCAACCGGGCCAAATTTCTCCCGCAACCGGGTTTCGTCCTGGTCGGG